>NZ_CP085211.1:311335-622670 GCF_044797955.1 Idiomarina seosinensis
GGAACAGCTACAGCTGACACAAATTATAGCCTTTGCGGATAAGCGTTATGCAATGATCAATGGCCAGCGATATCAGCTCGGCAGCCGCGTTGGTGGCTACCGGATTGTTGCTATCGAAAATCAACGCGTGCGGCTGCAAAACGCCGACCAGGAGTTACAGTTGAGCCTATTCAGTGACGATATCAAAACACGAACGGTAACCGGTGGAGAGCCGCAATGAGAGCATTGCTCAGTTTATTAACACTCAGCTTATTGGCCGCTTGCGCTTACCAGCCCAGCCACTCCCCCTCCGAAGCGTATCGTGCAATGGAGCCCCAGCAACCCGGTACTGCTGGTGACGGCGCCGCAGAGCAGTCCGGCGACAATGAGATACCCGATGATGTGATGGCCTTTTTAACCCAGCCAACGGCAGAAAACGCAACAGGCTCGGTGCTTGAAGAGCCGCGCTTTGTGCTGCAGGCAAATGATATTGATGCAACCGAGTTTTTTTACAGTCTGACGGTCGATACGCCGTACAATATTATCGTCCACCCGGACGTTAAGGGATCGATTTCAGTGGACCTGAAGGACGTCACTATTCAGGAGACCCTGGATGTCATCGAAGATACCTATGGTTATGAAATAAAACAAAACGGACGCATGATTCAGGTGTTCCCCACTGGCGTGCGGACCAAAACGTTTTCGCTGGACTATTTATCACTCAAGCGCTTTGGTATGTCACAGACACAGGTTACCAGCGGGGGTGTCAGTCAGGAACGTAATCAGAACAGCTCTTTTGGTGGCTCTTCCAGCTTCGGCTCCGGCTCCAGTGGTTTTAACAATCCAGGCTTAATTGGTGGTAACTCGACGGGTGCCGGTAACACCATGGGTAACCAGATGAACCAGAGCGGTGGCAACGGTGCCAGTATTAGCACCCAGTCGCAGACAGATTTATGGGGCGAACTGGAATCTATGCTGGAAGACATTGCCGGCAGCTCCGGCGGGGTGGTGTTATCGCCCCAGGCCGGCATTGTCAGTGTTACCGCGCAGCCCTCAAAACTGCGTGCTATCGGCGAGTTTTTGGCAACGCTGCAATCGCGCCTGCAACGGCAGGTTATTTTAGAGGCACGCATCGTTGAGGTTACCTTAGGCGATGAGTTTCAACAGGGGATTCGCTGGAGCCAGCTGGATCAGTTATCTTCGGGCTTTGACGTTAGCTTTAACGGCGCCACCCCGGGCGATCTAAACTCGGCCACCAGTGATGGTTTTTTTGGCCTGCGCTTTCAGGACAATAACTTTTCCGGATTTTTAGATTTACTGCAGACTCAGGGCAGTGTTCAGGTGCTGTCTAACCCCAGAGTCAGTGCGTCAAACAATCAAAAAGCGGTGATAAAAATTGGTGAAGACGAATATTACGTCACCGACGTGCAGTCGCAGACCAACTCCAGCGGTATTAATGACGCCCTGACCAGCTCCGATGTCGAATTAACGCCTTTTTTCTCGGGTATCTCGCTGGATGTGACGCCGCAAATCAGCGACGATGGCGTCGTCACATTGCATGTTCACCCGTCAGTTGTAGAAACCGCAGAGCAGGAAAAAGTTATTCAGATTGGTGACGAAACCTTGCGCCTGCCGCTGGCGCGCAGCAATATCCGCGAGTCAGATACCATCGTCCGCGCCCGAAATGGTGAAATTGTGGTGCTTGGCGGACTGATGCAGACCTCTACCAGCGAGGATATTCAGCAGATACCCTTATTCGGCGACTTACCCCTGATTGGCAATCTGTTTAAAAACCGTACAAACCAGGCTCAGAAAAAAGAGCTGGTAATCTTGATTAAACCGACGGTAATTGGCGCCGACACCTGGCAGCAGGAGTTACAGCGCTCCCGTGATTTGTTGCAGACCTGGTTCCCCGACATGGTAGATCAACCATCAAACCCGGAGCAGCCTTAATCCTATGTATCTGTACCACTTTGGCCTGAGGCAGTTGCCCTTCACGATAACGCCCAACACACAGTTTTACTGTGAGTTGAATAGCCATGTCGAGGCGGTAAAAGTGGTACTGACAGCGCTAAAAACCGGCGAAGGCTTTATCAAAATAACCGGCGAGGTGGGTACCGGGAAAACTTTATTGTGCCGGCGTTTACTGGACGAAATACCGGACTACTTTCGTACCGCTTATGTGCCGGACTCGTACCTGAACCCTGAAGAGTTGCGTCGTGCCATCGCCCATGAACTGGAAGTTGATACCCAGGCCGTCGATACCGAACATCAGCTGGCCCGTGCCTTACAGCAGCGACTGTTAGAGATTAATCAGTCAGGCCAGTCGGTGGTACTGTTAATTGATGAGGCGCAGGCACTGCCGGAGGACAGCCTTGAGGCAGTAAGGTTATTATCAAATCTGGAAACCGAGTCGCGGAAACTGATTCATATTGTGCTGATTGGCCAGCCTGAGCTGGACCAGCGGCTACAGCAGCATCGCTTTCGGCAACTGCGCCAGCGCATCAGCTTTTCGTATCAGTTAACCGCCATGAACGCAGCCGAAACAGCACGTTATATTGGTCACCGAATGAATGTCGGTGGTTACAAGGGCGCACCGATTTTCCCCGCTGCAGTGGTAACGGCAACTTATCAGGCCAGCCGGGGTATCCCGCGATTGGTCAATATGCTGTGTCATAAAATGCTGCTGTTAGCATACGGAGAAGGCCGGCATCAAATCACCCGGAAGGATTTAAAGCTGGCTGCCGCTGATACCGAGGACGTCAGTCAACAGTCGGGTCGCCCCGAACTCTGGCTGTGGATTGGGCTGTTTAGCACTGCCCTCGTGGCGGTTTTGTTGCTGCTGTTTTATGACCAGCTACCCGTTCACAACTGGCTTTCGGGACTTCTGCCATGAGCCTTATTAATAAGGTGCTTAAAGACCTGGATAACAGGCAGGAGCATAACTCAGCCGCAGAGGGTCAGGGTTCGGCGGTTGAGCCAACGCGGGCATCAGCATTTTCGAAAACCCCTTTGTGGGGGCTTTTAGCCATTATTTTGGTGGCGGCCATCGGCTTTGCTGCTTACCACTGGTTAACTAAAACTCAGCCCGAGCCGGCAGCTTCAAAGCCTGAATCCGGCGCGGTGGCAGAGTCACAACCCGAGCCGGAACCCGTTAGCCGTCAGGCAACCACCGAGCCATTTCAGCTGCCTGAGCCCATCAGCGAACCACAACAGCCAGCCAGCGGCGAGTCCGAACCTAAGTCCGAACCCAAGCCCGGGCAACAAGTGACTGCAGACTTCGAGTCAAAATCTGAACCTGAACCTGAACCTGAACCGGAAACCGAACCGAAAGCCGAGCAGAAGCAGTCCAGTTTTAATAAGCAAAGCGTACAGCTAACAGCCGCCGAAGTGGCTGAGCGGTCCTTGCAAAAAGCCCGCGAAGCACAGCAGCAGGGGTTATTTACTGATGCTGCTGACTATTTTTCACAAACGCTGCAGGCACAGCCGCAATTGCACGAAGCGCGCAAAGAATGGGCCGCTCTGGAATACGGCCGCGGTCAGTTAAGCCGTGCGTTATCCATCGTCCGTGAGGGGTTAAGCCGTGATCCCGACGCACATTCCTTAAGGCTCTTAGCGGCTAGCATGCTGCAAAAGTCCGGTGAGCAGGCGATGGCTCGCCAGTTACTCACCCAACGCCAGCCTGATCCGTCGCAGTTGCCCCAATATTATCAGTTCCAGGCCGAGCTGGCTCAGCAGCTGAATGATAAGCGCCTAATGCAGCAGAGCTACCGGGCATTGCTACAAAGCGAACCTGACAACGGCCGCTGGCATCTGGGCCTGGCGCTGGCGTTAAAACATGAGGATGCAGAGCAAGCGCTGCGGCTTTTTGAACAGGCCGCCAGCTTAATTGAACACCAGCCAACTTTGCAGTATATAGCCCGGCAAATACAGCAGATAAGGAGGCAGCATGAAGCGTCCTCGCCTTAAAATGCGGCTGGGTGACCTGCTGGTTCATGAGCAGGTCATAACCGAAGAGCAGCTGGAAAAAGCACTGAAAGCGCAAAAGGAGTCCGGTCGTAAGCTCGGCTCGACGCTTATTGAACTGGGCTATATCACCGAGCGGCAGTTGGTCGACTTTCTGGCTCAACAGTTAAAAATCCCGTTTATTTCGATTAACGACCGAAAAATACCCTCGTCGACAGTTAAATTACTACCCGAAGTTCAGGCACGTCGGCACCGGGCGCTGGTGATCGAAGCAGATTCTGAGCGCGCATTGGTGGGTATGAGTGATCCGGCGGATTTATCAGCTATCGATGCACTCAGTCAGCGGCTTGCGCCCCGTAAGGTCGAAGTGGCCGTGGTACTGGAATCGGAGCTGTTAGAGGCTTTTGATAACCTCTATCGGCGTACCAAAGATATCGAGTCTTTTGCCAGTCAGTTACAGGACGAGTACGAGGAAACCTCGGAATTTGAACTGGGCGCTCTTAGCCTTGATGAAGAAGGAGAGGATGCCACCGTTGCCAAGCTGCTGCAGTCGATTTTTGAAGATGCAGTGCAGGTCAGGGCTTCAGATATCCATATTGAACCTGACGAGAACCTGCTGCGTATTAGGCAGCGGGTTGACGGCGTATTACAGGAAAATATCCTGGATGAAACCAACATCGCTAACGCGCTGGTACTGCGCCTGAAGCTCATGTCCGGCATGGACATATCGGAACGGCGTTTACCGCAGGACGGGCGCTTTAACATAAAAGTAAAAAAGCACAATATCGACGTACGGGTTTCCACTATGCCGGTGCAGCACGGTGAGTCCTGTGTTATGCGTCTGCTTGACCAGACCAACGGAGTTCTGTCACTTGAACAGACCGGTATGCCGGATGACTTATTAAAGCGGGTACGGGCGTTAATTCGTCGGCCGCATGGCATGTTGCTGGTAACCGGGCCGACAGGTTCGGGTAAAACCACCACTCTATATGGCGCACTGAGCGAACTGAATACCGAAGAGAAAAAAGTCATTACCGTTGAAGACCCGGTGGAATATCGTCTACCCCGTATTTCCCAGGTACAGGTGAGCAGTAAAATCGGGCTGGATTTTGCCAGGGTGCTGCGTACTACCCTGCGTCAGGATCCCGACATCATCATGGTGGGTGAGATGCGCGATCATGAAACGGTCGAAATTGGTCTGCGCGGTGCAATTACCGGTCACCTGGTGCTGTCAACCCTGCACACCAATGATGCAATCACCAGCGCCATGCGGTTAATTGACATGGGTGCTCCCTCGTATTTGGTGGCGGCGGCTTTACGCGGAATTATTGCTCAGCGACTGGTGCGCAGGCTGTGTGATCAATGCGCAACCGATACCCCCTTGCAGGACGAACAGAAGGATTTGCTGGAACATTTACAAACCGGCAGTTCCGAACATCAGTATCAAAAAGGTAAAGGCTGCCAGTCGTGCGGCCATACCGGCTACAAAGGCCGTATCGGTGTGTTTGAACTACTGGAAATGAACCGGCCGATGATGGACGCACTGCGGATGAATGATACCCAGCGATTTGCTGAAGCCGCCAATGAGTCGCCGGGCTTTCGCTCGATGGCGCTGGTTGCGCTGGAATACGCGCAGCAGGGTATCACCAGTGTCGAAGAAGTCCTGTTCCTGGCCGAGAGTGTTGAGGACAATATAGCCGCCGCTGTCGAAGAGCCACCGGATGTTGTCGAAGAGGAAGAACCGTCTTCAGAGGAGGCGGATTAGTATGCGTTTTCGCTATCAGGCCAGGGATAAACAGGGCAAGATGCAGACCGGTAACCTGGATGCCGCGGACTCGCGGGCCGCCGCAAAAACTTTGATGGAGCAAGGTCTTACACCGGTACAGGTATTTGCCGCCAAGGGCTCGGTCAGTAGCACCTCGGGTAGCTCCCGGGTTGATATCAGCAATATGATACAAAGCTTGCGAGATGCGCTGGAGCCGGCTGTTGATCTGGACCAGCTGATCATTTTTTGCCGGCAGATGTATTCACTGACAAACGCAGGTATCCCGATTTTAAGGGCTATTGAGGGCCTGGCCGACAGCACGCAGAACAAACGCATGCAAAAAGCGTTGCGTGATGTCCATAACCAGCTTGAGCGCGGACGCTCGTTGTCGGCGGGTTTATCCCGCCACAAAAAAGTATTCCCCAAACTGGTAGTTGCTATTGTCCACGTTGGCGAAAACACCGGCCAGCTGGAAGAATCTTTCGAGCAATTAGCGCTGTATCTGGAAAAAGAACAGGATACCCGTAAGCGCATTAAAGCAGCTACCCGTTATCCCAGTTTTGTACTGATTGCCCTGGTGATTGCACTGTTTGTACTGAATATTTTTGTAATCCCGACATTTGCCGATATGTTCAGTCGCTTTAATGTTGAGCTGCCCTGGGCCACGCGCGCATTGCTGGGTACCTCCGGCTTTTTTGTTAACTACTGGCCTTTGTTATTAATCTCGATAGCGGGGCTTGTGTTCGGCTTGCGCTATTACACTGCAACCAGCGCCGGGCGGCTAATATGGGACAGCATAAAATTAAAAACTCCGGTCATTGGCAGTATTCTGGAGCGGTCCATGCTGGCGCGCTTTTCCCGCAGCTTTTCGGTGATGCTGGGTGCCGGGGTGCCATTAACCCAGGCATTATCGCTGGTCGCGGAAGCCGTAGATAACGCCTGGATGGAAAAAAAAATTCTTGGCATTCGTCGGTCCATAGAACGTGGTGAAAACCTGTCACGATCGGCCCGGCAGTCGCAGTTATTCACCCCTTTGGTTATGCAAATGATTGTGGTGGGGGAAGAAACCGGGCGCATCGATACACTGTTACGGGAAGTCGCAGAATACTATGAGCGCGAAACCGATTACGACCTGAAGACCTTAACGGCCCGGATCGAACCGGTGATGATAGCCGTGGTTGCTGTAATGGTACTGATACTGGCCCTGGGTATATTCACCCCGATGTGGGATATGATGAGTGCCTATCAGGGCGGCTAAGCCGGGAGAGGCCGATGGACAGCAACGACCGATCGCAAAACCGTTTGAACAGTTGGTTGCAGAACGTGCTCGTTGTAGTAGCTATCGGGTTGCTGATTGCAACTATGCTGAATAAAGGCTTAAGTGGTGATAGCTGGGGCTGGCAACGGGCCGAGCGCGAGGTACTGGTTAAACGTTTTAACGAAAATTTAATGCTGGCCAAAACCGAGTGGTTACGCCGCGGGCGTCCCGGCAGCGTTGATCTGACAACGTCAGACAATCGCTTTGTGATAAAAATGAACGCTAATGGCTGGCCCGCTACTGATAACGGCTGCCTGCAATTATGGCAAATGCTGGCCGGTGGGCGGTATCAGCCAGAAACTACCGTTCAGCCTCATCGGTGTAACTACCGGTTAAGCATGGATGATAGTGAAGAGCCATTACAGCTGTCGTATTTTAGTCATAGTGGGCAGTTGAAGTAGTTCGAAAAAGCTTAAAGATTGAGCAAAATATAAGCTGTGAGCAAACTGGTTTTCAGCTATACTCTATTAATAGAACAAAAGGGCATAAGACATGAACAGCGCAACTCGACACCGTGGTTTTACCATCATAGAACTGATTATCGTGGTGGTAATTTTAGGGTTATTGGCTGCCTCAGCTTTGCCGCGTTTTACGGATGTCACCGCTGACGCCGAAGACTCGGCCATCGAGGGCGTAGCCGGTGGCTTCGCCAGCGCTGTTGGTATTGCCCGCGGCGAGTGGGAACTGCGCGGCAGGCCACGGGGCAACGGCACCGACGGAGCCGGAGCACAGGTCGAGCTGGACTCACTGCCGATTTATGTAGACGGCGACACCGGTTATCCGGTCACCGCCCGTGGCGATGATTCGGTAAACGATGAAAATATGACCGACGTGGATTGTGTCAGTTTAATGCAGGGAATTCTGCAGGGTTCGCCGACCATAACCGATGACTTTGCAACCCTTGGCGAAAATCGCTACTACGCCCATGTCGTTGCCAATCCGGAACCAACGATGGACAACCAGCTGTGTGTTTACTTTTTAGCCAACACCATCAAGAACTTAGACGCGGCACCCAGTGGTACCGATTATCAGACAACCGGCAACGCCTTTGTCTACAACCCAAGAAATGGCGGAGTAACCGTATTCAGTAACAACAGTAACTGATAAAGTGTATTTAATAGGTTTTAATTTTACTACCGAAAAGCGAGAAGTATTATGCGTAATCAAAAAGGTTTTACATTAATTGAATTGATCATCGTGATCGTCGTACTGGGGATTTTGGCCGTCACCGCTGCGCCGCAGTTTATTAACTTTTCCGGTGATGCTAGAGAGTCGACAATTAGAGGGCTGAAAGGAGCTCTTCAGGGAGCAGCACAAACTACTTATGCTAAAGCATCTATTGAAGGAGAGCTTGATGAGTCAGGTGAATTAGATTTAAACGGCGATGATAGCGTTGATGTTACTTTAGCTTATGGTTATCCCACAGCTGATGCTGATGGGATAGTAGCTGCATCCAATATTGCTGCCGTCCAACTCGTTGATGGTTACGATGAGACCCAGGACTGGGTCTATCGCTTGCAGCCTGACTCAATAGCTATTGCACCCGCAGGGACTTTTTCTAATGTAGATCTTTCTAGCGTGAGTTTTTCAACTCTGACTGGCGAGAGTTGTTACGCACAATACACTCAAACCGAGAGTAATAATGTTGCGCCAACTGTCACTGTCGTTACTACGGGTTGCGGTAATTAAAAGCGACTCTACTTACTGAAGAGGTTACATTAAAGACGCGGGAAAAGCCCATTCCCGCATCTCTTATTTAGTGTTATTTTTTACTAATTAATAGTTAAAAAATCTGGTTAAGAAGAAAAAAATCCAGAAATTATAAAAAACCTACTGCCACCTCTCCAACCAATAGATGATCCGGTCATTGCCCCGATAAAAACCGAAACTGGCAGTCGCGGCCGGATCTTCTGTAGTGCCATCCCCATCCCAGTCAAATTCAAGCCAGGACTTTGTGTCGTATGAGAATGGGAAAAAGCCGGTGGCCGGGCTCGTGGGTGCTTCAAATAAAGCCGCATCGGTTTGTAATTCACCGTTACTAAATTCTGCAGTTGTGGGTCCGGCGACAATAGATTGACTGCCAGCATCAAAGTTAGCAACATCGTAATCAAAACAACTATCATCCGAGTGAGTCACGAACTCACCTGCTGAATTAAAATACTGATTTTCCATTATGATATTGAGGTCGACACCATCCGGCCCTGAAATATTAGCCAAAACAGTCCTTCCGTAGCGAAGTGCCAGGGTGTCTGCCAGGGGAACGGCGTCACCACTGTGCGTGGCCAGGGTCTTGTCAGCACTGGCAAAATCTCGGTTGTCCAGTTCCGTATTGACTTGCAGGCCTACTTTAAAGTTCTCGTAGGGGCCGTCAGGCTGCAAGTCAGCGCGTCGGCTGAATAGGCCGTCAGTCGCGGTAAAAACAAGTTCACCCAGTTGCCAGGTGTCGCCGGTTGCTAAAGCCCAGCGACTGGAAAAGTTATCCGCGGTTGTGTCGGCGGGTGTCTCATTGGCAACAACGGTAGTTAGTTCCGCCGTATTGCCGTTACCGTAGTTGATGCCCCCGGAATTTGCATAGTTTTGGGTCACGCTGCCTTGCGTATTAACAGCTCTGACCGTGTAATTTACGCCAATGCCGGGTTCACCCATGTAACTAAAGCTACCGGCACTGCAGGTATTATCGAGCCGCGATGAGTCAAGTATAAAGCGATGCGGATAAAAACGCCCTACGGGTGTCACTGGTCGTGAGAGAGCGTCACCGGCACCAAGATAGTCATTTAACGGCTCACCATTGCCCCCTAGTTGGGCGCGCAAATTAACGGTACCTGCTTCTGCCCATGCAAGGCTGCTGGTTTTAAAAGTGCCGGTGTTAGTGCCCGGGTTAGTTAAGCTAAAGGCTTCTGCGTTAAGTAGCTTACTTGCATCGCTATCAGGAGCAGCAGGTAGCGGATGAGCCATTGAATCGAATTGGACTCTGACGCGGGTAACGTCGTTGGTTTGTTCGTTGCCAAAATTAGGCGTACTGTTGCCGTCTGCATTAAAGCTTTGAATGATGGCATTAAATGCTTCTCCTGCTGCGCGGTAGCCGTCCCCCGACTCAAACGTTGCTGGTCGTGGGTCATCACTATCGGTCAGTGGCGTCAACGTTAATGTGTGGGGTTTAACAACGTAATTGTTGAGGCTGCTGCCGGTTAACAGAATCTCTGGATCGCCCGTGGCAGGATCGGCAGGTAATTGTAGCTCTGCGTTCATACGCAGTTGGCCGACATCGGAGTAAACATTGTTCAACACAGCCGCGCCATCACTGTTAAAGTTAAGGGTCAGGCTGGTGCTGGCCGCGCTATTTCCCAGGCTGTAGAGGTCCACAACTGTACTATTGACCTGATAACTTTGCCCGCTTACCGGGGCTGTTGGGTTAACGGCTTCGACGCCAAGCTGGACTGTCTGAGTTCCTTCAACCCGCGCTTCACAGGCTCCGGTCGTTGTATTGGTTTCGACAGCTCTCAACAATGTATCAAAGGGCGTACCGGCAAATTTACCGGGTATCGGGCTGATACCATCAGTATCAGTAATAACTAAGCCCGCAGTTTTGAATTCAATGCTACAGCTACTGTTACTAATACCAGCGTTGTCATAACATTCCAACGGAGCCGATGCGGCCGGGGAGGCTGTTGTTATGGACAGAGTTGATATTCCACCGGTGGTTAGTCTAAGAGCCGTGGTCGCAGAACCATCACTAAAGGAAAAATCAACTAAGTTAGCGCTCGCGCTGGCTTCCGAAGAGCTTTGCCACTGGCTATTAACATCGGACGACTCCACTGTAGCGGTTACATCGGACGTTGCCGTGCTATTGCAGTTGTCGTCGGCACAGGCTGTAATTTCAACCTCTGCGGCAAGGCAGCTAACCGTCGATGCAGGAAAGGTCAGCCGATAGTGATCAACCCCGTTTAATATAGCAGGGTCACAGCCCTGAGCAATCAGTGCTTCTTCTTGATCCTGCGGTGAATAGGTAATTTCGGTATTATTGCCGAAAGTAACTGTTCCTTGAGTCAAAGCGCTACCCTGATAGTTGGTGTTTTGTCCAAACTCGATGTCCACTGACTGGTAGGGGCTGTAGATATTACCGTTGAAGGTAAATTCGGGACAGTTTTTACCGCTATTACAGTAGTTACCGACGATAAAGTCAGCGTTTTCGTATAAGTAGACCATTAAGTTGGAGGTAAGCCCGTCGCTGTTAAACGAAATGTCGTTGCCCCCGGTCACACCGTTTTCGATATAAATTGTGACCAACCCCGATGGAACAATATTGACTGAGCTATTATTGGCCAGATTTAAATTACGAATGTAATAAGTGCCGGGTGCTATTTCCAGGTAATTGTTATTCGTACTAAAACTGAGAGTGTCAATATAATAGGTGCCGCCGGCCGTTGACGAGTAATCATTTGGAGTATCGGTATAAATGGTATCGTAAGTGCCCGGTGGCAGATCTTTGCCGTTAGTCACTGAACCATAGTCCGGCGAGGTTGGAAAGGCAGGAAAAGTTTCTGGATTTAACGGCGGATACGGCAAATCGACGGTATCGATGATGCCCTCAGGCGTCGGGGTATTACCTTCTTTGTCCTGAATTTCATTGTCATTAATCGATGAGCCGGAGCCCGACTCAAACTGCGACAGACCGACGATGCCTAAGTAGGATAAAGCGGCTAGTTCCTCACAAGTAGCGCCAGAACTCGGATCGCTGCCATCAGGGCCACTGGGACCACTGCCGCTTTGACAGGTAAATGCATCATTCGGATCAACGGTGCTGCTGGAGTCATCGCAGTAGATATCTCCTGCTACGGCATTCTCATCGCCGCTGTTGTTAATAATGGTCGATGCAGATGCTGAGCCCCCAATAGAGCCATCCCAGCCAATATCGATTTCAGTATCGGCTACCGCATTTTCTGTAATGTAGGCATTGGAGTCCTGCATTTCGATAATATCAGCGGCTGCGGAACCCTCGATACCCGAGCCACTTTCAATAACAAGGTCGTCATTGGCAACAACATCACCAACGACCTCAGTACCTGAGGCCCGCAGGTATATATTAGCGCCGTTTACGTTGCCATTAACGGTATTGCTGCTGCCAATATCCACTGTGCCAGTTGACGCAATGTTACCGTTAAACGTACCGTTACTCGGTTTAAGTACAACCGAGTCAGTACCGGTAATACTGCCCTGTACCGTACTTTCCGATCCGATAATCACAGAGTCAGCTCTGACAAAACTGCTGATATCAACTTGAGCGTCAGTTTCCAGTGAGTTGGCGATGATGCTACTACCTACGGAAGATCGGTAACCGAGAAACACATCAGTACCACTAATACTGCCGGTAATAGTCTCGTTATTTGCCGTGGTAACGGCTCCTCCAGTTAAATTACCACTGATAGTATTACCCGATGCTCCAACATAACTACTGGTCACCGTAATATCTCCGGAATAAGTGTTAGCGGTACCACCAGAATGAGAGATAGAGTCTGCAGTAATATCACCTCCAACGTTGTTATTCTGGCCAAAACTAATACTACCGCCGCTGACATCCAGGTTGCTATCCGTTGAAAAGTCGTTAGAGGTGGTAAGGCTGCCATTGTTGACTATGACATTAACTCCAGTAATCGTAGCACCACCGAGTGAAGCCTGGCCGGTTACGATGATAGTATCTACCTTAGAGGCCGTAACACTGTCATTGGCAGTAAGTGTCAGTCCGTTCGGGCAAAGCACGGGATCCTGGCCTTTTTGAGTACACTCCGGAGGGAGTGTCTTATCTGTATCAAAAGCTTCCGCCACTGCCTGGGTTGCAGACAATAAGCCGATAATGACTAAAGCAGCTTTAAAGAACCGCATCGCTCGCCTCCAGAGTCAATACCCGGGAATAATCGTTGGCGCCGACAGAACAGCGGCCTATGGCTTCAATTCGAAAATGGTTGCGGTCGTCAAACTCGTGGTAGTCGCAGTAAACTTCGGCTTCACAAAGACTTAAGCCGGTCAGGTCGTTAAAGGCGAAGTTACTGGCAGTATCGGTTTGTTGCGGACTGTCGCCTGCGACACGCGCCGCACATTGTGCCGAATCGATACTGTTGGGGTCACTCATAATCTGAGTTAAAAATATCTCGGCACCACTGCGGGCGGCGAACATTGCGCGAGTGCCATAAACATCACTGACCGTTGCTTTACTGGCGTCACCAAGAATTTTGACTACCGCCAGCCCAACAAAGCTTAGAATAACGATAATAAAAATGGCCATGGCCAATGCGGCACCTTGTTGTTTTTGGCTGCTAGGGAACATTCGGTATATGCACCTCATATAAAAGTTTTAGAGGCTCGGCACTGTCGGTGCGGGCAAAAGCAAAGTCGATGAGCACCAGGTTGTTGCGGGTTAAGGTTGCATCATTGACCGTAAATAACCGAATACCCTCGGCTGAGTTGTTGAGGCTTTCGGCCATAATCTGGCTTACGGCGCTGCCATCAGTATAGCTGCCGCCACGGTTATAGCCCTGGTAACGGCGTAGTCTGCCAGTGGCCGGCACATAACACCAGGTTATTGGCGACGCAATTTTAAAATAGCGGTCAACCGGACCGGTTTGGCTGAATGTCGCATCGTTATCGACAAACTCAAACTCGATTGCCTGATCATTATCAACCAGAGTTTCACTGGCGATAGTGTAAATCTGCGCTGAGTTACTGTAAACGTCCCGACTTGCATACAAAGCGATAGCAAAGGTACCGCTGTAGGGCGTAGCGCGCTCTAGCGGACGCACGCCCAATAACGGCTGGTCAGAATTACCAGGCGTGGGCAGGTCGAGGTATTCACTGGTTGTTTCTATTGGTAAGTATTCAATACACTGACCGTTATTCAAGGTACGAACGCTGCGGGGCAGAGCGTTTCGTAGCTCACGGCTTAATCGTTCAAGAGCAAACCGTGACTGAGATACCAGCTGCTCACGGGCACTGGTATCGCTGTAAACCTGTGCACCAAAGCCAATGAACTGAAACGAAAAGGTACCAACAATGGCGAGCAGCACAATGACCAGGATCAGCTCAATCAGGGTAAAACCGTTGTCGGTCGGCTTATGCTGCATCAGTAATTACCCCGAAGGCTGCTAAACGCAAAGTCCTGGCCAGTGGGTGTCGTAATGGTCACTAAAATCCGCTTATAGTCGGTAACACTGTTAATCTGATTGCCGCTGGTGTCGCTGTAGGTGACCACAATCGAAAAGCCAAAGTCGTCGTATCGATCCGCGGCGGCGGAACTGAGAATATCGTTGATGGAATTACCCGGGGAGGACAGACCATCAAAATCATCGACGTCATCGTAGCGGTTGCGGTTCTCGCCTGGATCTGCGCCTAATTCATTGGGGGGAGTGCAACTTCTTGGTGGTGGCCCGGGATCGCCACAACGGATATAGCCGCCACCCAAATCGTTGTTTTCGTCAAAAGCTTTGGCCATAATCTCGTTCATGAACATTTGCCCGAGCGCCGATGCTCTTGCCTGCAGTATAGGCTCAGCGCTGCGCGGTGCCTGCGGGAATACCAGCACTGTCAGAGTAACCAGAGCAATACCCAGGGCAACGATGCCGACAATAATCTCGATTAGGGTAAAGCCTTTTTGCTTCATAACACGCTCTAATTCCGGGTTTATTTCAGTTTAACTGTTTTTTTGCGAGTTGTTGATATATTGTGCAACAAAACAGCTTAAGCAGACTAACATAAAGGTTTAACCGCTACTCTAATGCGATGCAAATGGTAACCGTAAATCAACAACGGGCTTTCACCCTGGTAGAACTTATTATTATTATCGTTTTGCTGGGTATTCTGGCCGTAAGCGCTTACCCTCTGTTAGGCGATCGGGCCGGGGTCGATGTTGCTACCCGTCAGGGTGAATTAATGAGTCTGTTGCGATTACAGCAACAGCGAGCCATGCAGGACACGGCCAGCTCCCAATTATATGGTGTTGAGCTTAGCGCTAATCAGGTTGTGGCTATCCCTGGCGATGCAGACGCTAATGTTGAAGCGCCGGGCGCTATTACCCTGTCGCTGCAGACAACTCAGGGTAGTACCATTACCGAACCGGTTTACTTTGATGCTATGGGCTGCCCCTTTGTCGGCGTGGGTAAACCGGCACAACTCTGCAACTTAAATTCCGGATTAGAAATCGTCATCAGCGGCGCAGTAGAACGGCGGGTCTGTCTGCAAAGTCAGGGATATATCCGCGCGGGGCAGTGTACAGCCCCTTAAAAGTCATTAAATGATTAATATTGCCTCTTGCGCTTTGTTTGACAAGCACATAGCATAAAGCATTGTGAGTAAAAATGCGTGACGTCGACAAACGTTCAATAAAACTATAATAACTCCAGCGCAGTGACCGTTTAGCGACTTGCCGCTGCGTTATTTTCAAGCTTGGAATGGGAATATGATGCGACTGGCTCGACTGGCCCTGGTTATGGCTTCTACTTTGACATTCGCCTCGACAGCACTGGCTTATCAAGAAACAGAACAAAGTCAGCTGTCTGTCGGAGAAATATCAAACCAAATTGCGACCTTAGAGACCGAGTACGAGAACTTCTCTAACACCGTTGCGAACTTACTGGAAGAGGAGCGGCAGTTAAAAGAGCGGCTAGCGTCCTTACGTGAGCGCAGCGACTCCCTCGAGCAGCGTCGGCAGTCTGCACTTAATGAAATGAACGAGCGCTATCAGCAGTTGGTGGATGATCCCAGCATTGATATTGCCGGTGCCCAGCAGGCCTATAAAGAAGCGGTGATGGCGCACCAGGAAAACAAAAAAGAAATAAATCAGCTGGTGCAGCAGGTCAATGCCAAGGGCCGCGAAGTTGAAGAAGCGCGAGTCAGCCGGCATACCCTGATAAACGAAATCGAAACCCTGAAAGAACGTCGTAAAACCGCGCGGGTCCAGCGTTTACAAAGAGAGTTTAATCGCACCGGCACCCGTGAGATTAATGAATCTATTACCTGTGATCGCCAGGAAACGCTGGCGCAATGTGAATCACGGGGCAAATTGCTGGCCAAGCAGCAGGCCTCCAAAACGTTTTTAACTGACACCGTTGATAGCCTCACCGAGGCAAGCCTTGCCAGAGAAAACCTTGACGATGTGCGCCCTAACGTACAAATTCTTGGCTCCAGAGTTGTCGATGAAGGGTTCAGCGGCCAGGGTACCTATGGTGTGCAGATGTCGGTTGAGTTGCGTGGTCAACTCGCGGATTCACAATCCTGTGTATTGTTGGGGTTAGACGCCCGTTATTGTAATCAGGCACAGCGCCGGGATAACTACCAGAGTGCCGAAGTTGCCGCAGACAGTTCAGTGATGCATCCGGTAACTGTGCGCTCTAACGTTTACGATGACGAAGTTAAAATCGATGGCGTCAGCTATGGCTCTACGCCGATTGAAGTGATGCTGCCGGGCGGTAAGCACGAGGTTGAAATTTTAAAATATGGCTATGAAACCTTTAGCCGTGAACTTAACCTCAAAGATGCTCAGACTGTTTGGGCTGAGCTGGAAAAGGCCGATTATTCCTTTGCCCGCGGCGAAAAAATTCAGGATATTTTGTATCGTGATGTGCGGGGTCCTGAACTGGTTGTTGTGCCAGCCGGTAACTTTAAAATGGGTGATTTGACCGGTAACGGCTTACCCAATGAACGCCCGGCGACCACTGAAACTATCGAACAGCCCTACGCGATTAGCAGTACTGAGATAACCGTTGCGGATTTTCGTCGTTTCGTCACTGATTCAGCTTATGTTACTGAAGCAGAACAAAGTGGGGACTGTGCACATTTAGTGAACGGCACTCCGCGCTTTGAGCAAAGTATTAACTGGCGTAGCCCGGGCTTTTCTCAGGCTGATGACTCTCCGGTTGTCTGTGTCAGCCTTAATGATGCTAAAGCTTACGCTAACTGGTTGTCCAGAAAAAGCGGTTTTGCCTATACCATACCAACGGAAAAGCATTGGGAATATGCTGCCCGGGCAAAAACCGAAACCGACTTCTGGTGGGGCAACGATATTGGCGTAGGTAATGCAAATTGCCGTAATTGTGGCAGCGAGTGGTCCAATACTCGTACCGCTCCGGTTAAAAGCTTTCAACGCAACCCCTGGGGTCTCTACGACACTGTCGGCAACGTCTGGGAGTGGACTGCCTCTGAACAGGGCTCTCTAGTGCGCGGTGGCGCCTGGAATTTTGCGCCAAGCCTGGCCCGGGTTTCAACCCGGATGAAGTTGCCGGCGGATTTTAGTTCAAACTATATAGGTTTTCGGGTAGTAAGAGCGCAATAGTGTGCCAGTTGCGTTATCATTGCAGTTTTTAGCTTTTAAGTAGGGATTTACCGCTTCATGTTCAAGAAAATTCGCGGCCTTTTTTCCAATGATTTATCCATCGATTTGGGAACCGCAAACACGTTAATCTATGTAAAAGATGAAGGCATCGTGCTTAACGAGCCTTCCGTGGTAGCGATCCGCCAGGAGCGTTCGGGTGGACCAAAAGCTATTGCTGCCGTCGGCTCAGCAGCAAAGCAAATGTTGGGGCGGACGCCGGGCAACATTAAAGCTATCCGGCCAATGAAAGATGGCGTTATTGCCGACTTTTACGTGTGCGAAAAAATGCTGCAGTTTTTTATCAAGCAAGTACACGACAGCAACTACTTTCGTCCCAGCCCCCGGGTCCTGGTATGTGTCCCTTGTGGCTCAACCCAGGTGGAACGCCGGGCAATTCGCGAATCTGCACTGGGTGCCGGCGCTCGTGAAGTCTATTTAATTGATGAACCTATGGCCGCAGCTATCGGCGCCGGCCTGCCGGTATCCGAAGCGACCGGCTCAATGGTTGTCGATATTGGTGGTGGTACCACCGAAGTCGCCATCATCTCGCTAAACGGGGTTGTCTATTCCTCATCAGTGCGTATTGGTGGTGACAAATTTGATGAAGCCATCATCAATTATGTCCGCCGCAACTTTGGTGCCTTGATTGGTGATGCGACGGCGGAGCGTATTAAGCATGAGATTGGCTCAGCATTCCCGGGCGAAGAGCTAAAAGAAATTGAAGTACGGGGCCGTAACCTCGCCGAAGGTGTACCGCGCTCGTTCACACTTAACAGCAATGAAATCTTGGAGGCCCTGCAGGAGCCCTTGATGGGCATTGTCAGTGCTGTCATGGTGGCACTTGAGCAATCGCCACCGGAGCTGGCATCGGATATCTCCGAGCGGGGCATGGTGCTGACCGGTGGTGGTGCGCTACTGAAAGATCTGGATCGTCTGTTAGTCGAAGAGACCGGCATTCCGGTAATCATTGCCGATGACCCGCTGACCTGCGTAGCCCGCGGTGGCGGCAAGGCGCTTGAGATGATCGATATGCACGGCGGTGACTTGTTTAGTTACGAGTAAGCAGCGATTAGTAACGGGGTGACCTAGCGCAGCGATGAAAACATTATTCGTCAGAGGCCCGTCCTTATTGTCCAGGCTAGTGCTCGCACTAGCCTGTTCGTTTTTATTGATGTTTATTGACCACAAGCTTCAGGCGATGCAGCCGGTTCGCTTATTCCTTAACTCACTGGTGACACCGGTTCAGTATCTGGCCATTCTGCCGGAACAAATGCTGACCAGTTTCTCAGACTCCTTCAAAAGCCAGGATCAGCTGGCGTCTGAAAATGAACGGCTGCGGCGGCAACTGCTCGAGCAGCAGGGCCAGCTTCAGCAGCTGAGTTTTTTAACTAACGAAAATAAGCGCCTGCGTGAGTTACTGGGTTCCGAACAAAGAGCTCCCAATCGCCGTATGGTGGCTGAGGTGATAGCGGTCGCTTCTGAGCCTTTTAGTCAGCAGCTGGTGATCAATAAGGGCGCTCTTAACGGGGTGTACGAGGGGCAGGCCGTATTAGACAGTCGCGGCATTGTCGGACAGGTACAGGATGTCGGCAGCAATACGGCAAGGGTTCTGCTTATTTCTGACCAGAGTCATGCGATTCCGCTGCGCTCTGAGCGTAAAGATATCCGGGCGTTGGCTCAGGGTACCGGCGAAATCGGCCGATTGCAGCTGATGTTTGTTCCGCACAGCACCGAGCTTGCGGTTGGCGATTTACTGATGTCTTCGGGGCTTGGGAACGTGTTCCCGGAAGGGTATCCCGTGGCTAAAATAACCGGGATAGAACGCGACGAGTCACTTCCGTTTGCGAAGGTTCAGGCCGACCCGATTTCGCAGCTTGACCGGGTTCGTAATGTGCTGCTGCTGTGGCAAAGTGATGATCCGCAACAGCCAATTTACGAGGGCGAACCTGATGCTTAAGCGCGGCACTATGACCTTAATCATCAGTTATCTGATTGCTCTGGTGCTGATGGTTATGCCTATGCCCGCAGGATTAGATACGTTCCGGCCCGACTGGGTAACGTTGGTGCTGTTATACTGGGTGCTGGCAATTCCGCACCGGGTAAATATGGGTACCGCGCTGGTACTGGGGGTACTCAGTGATATATTGCTGGGCTCGGTGCTCGGGGTGCATGCGCTGGGTATGATTGTGGTAACCTACTTTGTTGCCCGCCACTTTCAGCGTTTCAGAAACTTTTCGTTACCCCAGCAGGCCATCCTGGTTGCTTTTTTAATTCTGTTAAAGCGCATGCTGGTGTTTCAGGCTAACGTTTTTATTCACGATGCCGACTTTACCGCCAGTTATTTTTGGCCGGCTTTGACATCGGCACTGTTCTGGCTTTGGTTGTTTCCGTTACTTCGCAAAATACGGCGCCACTTTGGAGTTAATTAATGGCTCTTATTCTTGCTTCAGCGTCACCGCGCCGCCGCCAGCTGCTTCAGCAAATATGTCCGCACTTTAGCTGTGTTGTTCCTGCGGTAGAGGAATTCCGCCAAGCTCAGGAAAGTGCTTCGGCTTATGTGCAGCGGCTGGCGTTAGATAAAGCCCGGGCCGTGGCAGCGACACTGGATTCAGATGCGTTGGTACTGGGCGCCGACACCTTAATTGACTTTAATGGTCAGGTACTGGAAAAACCCCGCGATAAAAATCACTTTCTTGAAATGATGGCCGCTTTGTCGGGTCAGCAACATCAGGTGCGTACGGCGGTGGCCGTGGTGGCCTGTCAGCCAACCGCGGCTGACAATAATCACCGGGCTGAGGTTATTGAAGTTACCACTGAGGTTGAATTTGGCGAGATCAGTTCTGACCAGGCGCATAGCTACTGGAACACCGGTGAGCCGGTGGATAAAGCCGGTGGCTATGGGATCCAGGGAGCTGCTGGGCGATTTGTTAAACGCATCAATGGCAGCTACACCGGTGTTGTTGGTCTACCTTTATATCAAACAGACGCGTTATTGCAGCGTATGCAAAGTCACTTAAGGAGTCACGATGGGTGTTGAAGTGTTAATGAACGTGACCCCTACAGAAAGCCGTGTGGTGTTGGTTGAGAACGGCATTTTGCAGGAAGTCCATATTGAACGACAGCTTAAGCGCGGCCTGGTCGGTAACATCTACATGGGCAAAGTGTCCCGGGTACTGCCGGGCATGCAAGCGGCATTTATTGATATTGGGCTGGATAAAGCGGCTTTTTTACACGCCTCGGACATTGTCAGTCGCATTGACGGAGAGCCTCTGGAGCGCGACGAGCGCCCCGAGCCCAGTATCACGTCACTGGTTCGCCAGGGTCAGCATATTATGGTTCAGGTCGTAAAGGACCCGCTGGGCACTAAAGGAGCGCGCCTGACCACTGACATTACCTTACCGTCGCGCTATCTTGTCTTTATGCCAAAAAGCGCCCATGTCGGGGTTTCTCAGCGTATTGACGACAATGAAGAACGGGAACGTCTGCGTAATCTGGCCGAAACACTCAGCACTGAGGACGGCCACTTTATTGTGCGCACGGCCGCCGAAGGTAACAACGATGGTGCATTGCGCAGCGACGCAGACTTTTTAACCCGGTTGTGGCAGCAAATAAAAAAACGCACCAAAACCCAGCGCAAAGTCGGCGTCTTATATGAAGACCTAAACTTGTGCTGCCGTGTGTTACGCGACTTTGTCGGTGAACCTATTGAACGAATACGGGTAGACTCGCGCACAACCATAGAGCAACTGAAGCAATTTACCGGCGACTTTATTCCTGAATTAAGTACGGTACTGGAATATTATACCGGTGACCGGCCGATTTTTGATTTGTTTGATATCGAAAATGAAATCCAACGCGCCTTGGATCGCCGCGTCGGTCTCAAGTCAGGGGGCTCGCTGATAATTGACCAGACCGAAGCGATGACTACTATTGATATTAATACCGGCGCCTTTGTCGGTCATCGCAATTTAGAAGAAACCATTTTTAATACGAACATTGAAGCAACCCAGGCGATTGCCCGCCAGCTTCGGCTGCGTAATCTTGGTGGCATTATTATTATCGATTTTATCGATATGCAAAACGAAGAACACAAGCGACGGGTACTGCATAGCCTGGAGCAGGCGCTGGCTAAAGATCGCGCAAAAACCTCGATTAACGGATTCACTACCCTGGGCCTGGTAGAAATGACCCGTAAACGAACCCGCGAGAGCCTCGAGCATGTGCTTTGCGGCGAGTGTCCGGTATGCCGCGGACGCGGCTCAATGAAAACCGTGGAAACCGTGTGTTATGAAATTCTGCGCGAAATTGTACGGGTACACAAAGCCTATGAAGCTGATAAATTTGTGGTTTATGCCTCAGCTGCGGTCAGTGATTTCTTATTAAACGAAGAATCTCACACCCTGGCGGAACTTGAGGTGTTTGTTTCCCGTCAAATAACCGTACAAACAGAAACTCTCTATAATCAAGAGCAATTTGACGTGGTGATGATGTAGTGTCGGTCAGTCGAAGTTTACTTTGGTTGCTAAATAAGATTTGGTTAGCGCTGGCGATTGTGCTGGTGCTGGCCGCTGTGGTGATGAGCGGCCTGCGTTACGCGCTGCCGCATATACCCGATGTGTCCCGGCAGCTGGCGCTGCAAATTGAAGAACAACTGCAACAGCCGGTTGCAATAGAGCAGCTGTCGATGTCCTGGCATCGGCAGGGGCCGGCTATTGACGTTTCCGGCATTAGTCTGCAGTCCGATCCGGCCTCTCCGATTCAGGTTGAGGTTGATACCATCGCTGTGGTTCTGGATTTCTGGAAATCCTTGTTGCAACAGCAGGTTGTGGCGCAGGAATTTATTCTTAATAAAGCCCGCATTAACGTCGATTTAAGGCAATTGCGACAGCAGCAGGAAAGCATCAGTCTGGATCTGCTGGAAAACCTTTTTTTACAACAGCTGGAGCGCTTTTCGTTAACCGAAAGTGAGCTCAACGTAGTTAACCTCGCCGGTAACCGCCGTTCAGTGGTTATTGAACGCTTGTCCTGGCTTAACCAGGGTTCGCAGCACCAGGGTGTGGGCAAGTTCAGGGTGCGCGATTTTACCAGTAACAGCCTGGACTTTATTATTCAGCTAGAGGGTAATGAGCTTGCCAACGCGGATGGGCAGTTTTATGTCGACTCGCGCCAGGTGGATATATCGCCGTGGCTTGAACAACGCCTCGGCGATGTTGATATCACCGAGTCCAGCGTTAACTTTACTAGTTGGCTGACGCTTCGTGACGGGGGTATTTCAGCCGGCCATTTGCAGCTGCGGGATAACCGTATTCAGGCCAACGTGGCGGGACAGGCGGCTAATTTGCATATTCCTTCGGGTGAGGTGGCTATTCAGCCCAGCGGAAACGGCTGGCTGCTGAATGTTCAGCCGATGAGTATAGAGCTTGATGAGCGCACTTTTGAATTGCCGCTGATAGCCTGGCAAAGTGACAGTCAGCAAAACCTTATCAGCAGCGATGCGGTTCCTTTGCACGACTTGCTGCCCTTCGTTGAATGGCTGGCACCTGAGCTGACCGACAAAGTCGCCCGGCAACAACGAGCAGAAACCCGGGCGCACGCCGATATCCGACTGGATCTGACCAGCGACAAGCGGCGTTGGCTGATTATGAGCAATGATCTGCAAAGCGGCGGCAGTGGCGCTATGCCGTCGTGGTCGCCGCTACAGGTTGCGGTGCTGGGCGAAAATAATCGTGGTTGGTGGCGATTGCACAATGATCAGGTCACCCTAAGCAGTTCTGCGTTGTCCAGTCAGCAGGCCTGGCAACTGGGTAAGCTCGATCTCAATGGCTCATGGCAAGCCGACAGTGATGGCTGGCTTGTCAGCATTACGCCGGCTGTGCTGCAGCTGGATGATTTAAATTTAAGTATCACCGGTAATATCCGCGCTGATAAGCAGGGGCCACCACAGGTTGAATGGCATATACACAATGAAAACCCTTTTGCCGTGGCAACAGCACGTAAATTTCTGCCGGAAATAATGGGCAGTGGCGTTAAAAAATACCTTTCCGGGGCTCTGAAAGGCGGCTCTATCGACGGTTTACAGGTACTTTGGCGGGGTCCACTGAATCAGTTCCCTGATGAAAGCATGCAAGGGCTGTTCAATGCGCGGGTCGACTTCTCGCAACTGAATTATCAGTTTCAGCCGAGCTGGCCAGCAGTGCAAGAGCTGCCACTGCGTCTGGATTTCTATCAGAGGGGCCTGAGCATGTTCGCCGATAGCGGGCGTTTAATGGAGGTCGATATTGATCAGGTCGTTGCCCGCATTCCGCAACTGACCGACGCCGAAAAAGGCCTGCAACTGAACAGCCGGATCAGTGCTGCTGGCGCGCAATTACAACCGGTGTTTTCCGCGTCGCCGCTGACCGGTATTGCCGAAGCTCTGCAGCAGGTTCAGCCACAAAACCCGGTCAAAGGCGAGTTTAGCCTGGACATTCCGTTTAATCGTTCGCGGAAAGTGGATGTGTCGGTAAGCGCTGACCTCAGCGGGCAACAAATCTACCTGCCGGCAATTGACCAGCAATTTGGCGTTCGCGGCGGACAGTTACAGATTAACAACGATCAGGTCAGTACCCGTGATTTGCAGTTAAGCTGGTACCAACAGCCGATCGAGGCCGAGGTTTCCGGTAGCCGGGCCGACGGTAACTACGCCCTAACTGTTAATACTGAAGTAGACTGGCAATTGGAACCCTTAATTAAAGCCATGCCGGTTAATGGCTGGGATCAATATTTTCGTGGCGCCTTGCAGGGGCAGGGGCAATTCAATCTCGAGCTGGGGGATAAAATAACAAGCCGCTGGCAATCCAATATCGATATCACCGAAGTGACATCGGACTTGCCGGCCCCTCTTAACAAAGCCTCAGGAGACACAGGTCAGTTGCAGGTAACGATAGAGGGCAGTGGCGAACAGCTGGAAATGCAGTTGTCCATGGCCGATACGCTGCGCTGGCAAAGTCAGTGGCAGTCATCACAATCGGGCTGGCAACAGGCGACATTAAATATCGGCCAGGCACAGCTGCCGGCGGGCATTAAGACCGACGGTTTTTTAATTAATGCCCAGCTGCCGCAGCTTAACGTGGCCGAGTGGTACGATTTAATTTACTTTTTACAGCAGGACTTATCGCCGGATACAGACGATTCAGCAACCGTTACTAAAACCTATCTGCCCGATTATATTCGTGTCGCCAGTGATAGTGTGTCCTGGGCGGGGCAAAGTTTTCAGGATGTTGAACTGACACTGCTGCCGGATTCGCAAGGCTGGGAAGGGTCCGCTCGTGGCGAAGGACTGGCGCTGGTGACCCAAATTCCGGCTCAGTTTACCGAGCAGCCAATAACTGTCGATGCCGACTACATTGAACTGTCGTCAGAACTAGAACTGCAGCGAACCACGCCATTGCGACAAAGTGAACAGCAGTGGCAATGGGTAACTCGCTTGCCGCCGCTGAACATTCGTTGTAAAACCTGTAAGCTGGACGATAAACGGTTTACCGATGTGGTAGCCCGCTTGCAGCCGATTCAGGACGGTGTTGAGTTAACCCGGCTTGAGGCAAGCAGTGAAAATTCGCAATTAACGGCGTCGGGTTCCTGGCTGGTGGGTCAGGAGCAAGCAACCACTCAGGTTAGCGGGACCTTGCAAAGCGAGGATATTGGTGACTTATTGCGGGCCTACAGCCTGGAAACGGCAATCCGCGACAGCGAGGCCGAGGTTGAGTTTGGTCTGCAGTGGAACGATCACCCACACCAGTTTGACGCAAAAAGCCTGGGCGGCGCGATCAACTGGTCGCTGGGGCGGGGTTATCTGGCCGAGGTGAGTGATGGCGGAGCGCGATTATTTTCGCTACTGAGCCTGGACGGAATTCTGCGCAAGCTGACACTCGACTTTCGGGATATTTTTTCCCAGGGCATGTTCTATACCGACTTGTCCGGTAGTGCCCAGATAGCGGATGGTGTGGTAAAAACTGACGATACCCAAATGCAGGGCTCAGCCGGTAACATGGACATCAAGGGAACCACCAACCTGGTTAACGAGAACCTTGACTATCAACTAACTTATGCGCCGAAAGTGACATCCAGCTTACCAGTGATATTAGCCTGGATGATCAACCCGCCCAGTGGGCTGGCAGCGCTACTGATTGATAAAGTCCTGCAGGATGCCGAAGTTATTTCCCAGCTTCGTTATCAGGTGTCCGGTACTATTGGTAATCCCGAGGTGACTGAGGTGGAACGAGACAGTCGTCCGGTTGACATTCCTGAGGTCGAAATCGGTGAGGAGGAAAGTAATAATGACAGCACAATTAACCGCAGTTCAACTCAGCAGTCGGCAGACTCCCGAACAAAACCTTGAGCGCGTTGCGCGCCTGCTGGAGCAGTTGCCGGAGCAACGCCCGCAACTGGTTGTGCTGCCGGAAGCCTTTAGCTGTTTCGGAGCCGGCGATCGGGCGCAGCAGCAGATGGCTGAACAGCCTGGTGAAGGGCCGGTGCAAAAAAGGCTGGCCGAGCTGGCAGCGCAGCATCAGGTTTACCTGATTGGTGGTACCCTGCCACTACAGGCCGGGGAGCGATTTGCCGCGGCTTCGTTATGTTTTGGTCCAGATGGTAGTCAACTGGCCCGCTACGACAAAATACATTTATTTGACGTCGATGTCGCCGATAATACCGGTCAATATCGTGAATCGCGCTGGACGCGTCCGGGAAACCAGATTGTCACCATCGATTGTGGCTTTGCTGTGGTCGGTATGGCGGTGTGTTATGATGTTCGTTTTCCTGAACTATTTAAAGCACTGCGCCAGGCAGGTGCCGATATTATCGCTTTACCATCCGCATTCACTCAGGTTACAGGTGCAGCGCACTGGCATACTCTGGTCAGATCGCGGGCTATTGAACAGCAGGTTTATATGGTGGCTCCCGGCCAATTTGGCGAGCATGAAAACGGCCGCAAAACCTATGGTCATTCATTAATTGTTGATCCCTGGGGGCAGGTGCTTGCAGAGCAGGACCACGGGGAAGCCTGCATTTCAGCAGAATTTGATAAAGTTCAGCTGGACAAAATACGGCAACAAATACCGGTTGCTGAACAAGGCCGGTTTCACGTTTCGCTTACCCAGTAAAGAGGTTTCATGTCCAACAGTAGTAATCAGCCAGTCCCATGGCTAAAACAATGGGATATTGATGAAGAGCAGTTGCAGCGGTCATTAGAAAGTCTGTATACGGGCGCCATTGATTTTGCCGATATTTATCTGCAGAACAGTGTTAATGAGTCCTGGGTGCTGGAAGACGGCATTATTAAAGACGGGGCTTACCATATCGAAACCGGAATGGGCGTTCGCGCTGTTCAGGGTGAAAAGACCGGCTTTGCTTATGCGGATGAGATTACCAGCCAGGCTTTAAAGCGCACCTGCGAGGCGGCTCGCGGTATTGCCCGGCAGGGGCAGAGCAAGTCCGTACAGGCACTGAAAAGTCAGTCGGTTAACGCCCGTTATGCCGGCCATAACCCGTTAAACTCGATGACCGAAGCAGATAAAATCGCTCTGTTAAAGCAGGTTGATGCCCATGCGCGGGCGCAGGATTCCCGCGTTACGCAAGTAGTTGTCAGCCTCGCCGGCAGTTACGACGATGTCACGGTAGCGGCTACCGACGGGACTCTGGCCAGCGACAGTCGTCCACTCGTGCGTTTAAATTGCAGTGTTATTGCCGAGCAGGGCGACCGCCGTGAACGAGGTAGCTCAGGCGGCGGTGCACGGGTAGGCTATGACTATTTCGTATTGCAGGACGGTAAACCGCGCTGGCAAAAATTTGCTGAAGAGGCGGTACGTCAGGCGTTAGTCAATCTGGAGGCGGTGCCGGCCCCGGCGGGAACCATGCCGGTAGTACTTGGCGCCGGCTGGCCTGGTGTATTGCTGCACGAAGCTGTGGGTCACGGTCTGGAAGGTGATTTTAATCGAAAAGGCTCGTCGGCTTACGCCGGTAAAATTGGCGAAAAAGTAGCTTCTGAGCTGTGTACCATCGTCGATGACGGAACCTTGCAGGATCGTCGCGGTTCCATGAGTATTGATGACGAGGGTACCGAAAGCGGCTATAACGTGCTGATTGAAAAAGGCGTGTTAAAAGGGTACATGCAAGATAAGTTAAACGCCGGGTTAATGGGCATGCCGGCAACGGGTAATGGCCGTCGCGAAAGCTATGCGCATTTGCCTATGCCCAGGATGACCAATACTTATATGCTGGCGGGCGAACACCAGCCCGAGGAGATTATTGCCAGCGTTAAACGCGGTATTTATGCTCCACAGTTCGCCGGTGGTCAAGTTGACATTACCTCGGGGCAGTTTGTATTTTCGGCATCGGAAGCCTATTTAATCGAGGACGGCAAAATCACTACCCCGGTTAAAGGCGCCACGTTAATTGGTAACGGACCGGATGCCATGGCACAAGTGTCAATGGTTGGCAATGATCTGGCTCTTGATGAAGGGGTTGGTGTCTGCGGCAAAGACGGACAGAGTTTACCGGTGGGCGTTGGCCAACCGACGTTAAAACTTGATGCAATGACCGTCGGCGGCACCGAGTAATATACGGCATGCAGCAGCCTACTGGCTGCTCATTAATTGACGTAAATAAACGAACAACTGGCGTGAAGCCATCGGCGGTTTTTGGTGCTGCAGTTGCTGTTGATGCTCATGACGCAGGTGCTGCAGGTGCTTTGAGTCGGCAGCGGGGAACTCTTGGCTGAATGCTGTTATGGCTTCATTGCCCTGTTCGAGGATGCGCTCGCGCCACTGTTCAATCGAATGAAAATGCGTGGTGGCCTGCTGTTGACGGCCTGTTACCTGATCCAGAGCAGCCTGAATTGGCTGTACATCACGCAGCCGCATGAGCTTACCGACAAATTGCATTTGTCGGCGAAAAGCTTCGTGCTTTTTTTGGATGCGACGCGCCAACAAAATGGCTTCGCGCAGCTCGTCGTCAAGGGGAATCGTCGCCAGCTGATTATCGGTCAGCTTGACGACCTGCAGACCGGTTGCCTGCAGGGCATCCATTTCACGTTTTAGCTGTGATTTGCTGAGCTGTTCTGAATCAATTGCGGGGTTTTGAGCCGGAGCGTTTTTGTTCGCCATGTGTTCATTCACCAAAATTTTATGCACCGGGCTGACAAGCTCCCATCGAGCGTACGGCCGGTCGTTTTAATTACGCTAAAAGATAAGTTTAGCAGCTTTCGTCAGCCACAAGGTAGCGATTTAAGGAGTACTTTTTGAAAGTTACAAAGGCAGAGTTACAACAACAACTTGAAGAGGTCGAACAGGCCGTTGCAGAAGCGCTGAGTATCGCCGAGCAGCAGGGGGCCAGTGCCGCAGAATGCTCCATAAGTCAAAGTTCCGGTATTTCGGTCGGCACACGGATGGGCGAAGTGGAAACCGTTGAATTTAATCAGGATGGCGCGTTAGGTATCAGTGTTTACCGGGATCATCAAAAAGGCTCGGCTTCAACCACTGATCTTTCCAGTCAAGCGATTGCCGCAGCGGTTAAAAAAGCGTGCGAGATTGCCCGTCACACGTCACCGGATCCTTACAATGGGTTGGCCGATAAAGAGCTTATGGCCGAGGATTATCCGGATTTAGACCTCTGTCATCCGGGTGATCAAAGTGCTGACCATGCTATCGAGCAGGCGCTTAAGTGTGAACGTCATGCCCTGCAACTTGATTCGCGCATCGTTAATTCGGATGGGGCCCAATATGGTTCCCATACTGGTTTTAAAGTTTATGGCAACAGCCACGGATTTTTAGGCGGCTATCTGCAGTCACGGCATAATCTGAGCTGTGTGCTAATTGCCGAGCAGGACGGCAAAATGCAGCGTGATATGAGTTACTCTGTGGCTCGTAAAACGCAGGATCTGGCCAGCGCCGAAGCCATTGCCGAACAGGCCGCCGATGAAACTCTGTCACGGCTGGGAGCGCGCAAAATTGATACCGCCAAAGTACCGGTTATTTTCCGTGCTGATATCGCCAGTAGCCTGTTCGGTCACTTAATCAGTGCCATCAGTGGCGGAAACCTATACCGCAAGTCGAGCTTTTTGCTGAACGCGCTGGGCGAAACAGTGTTACCGGAGTGGCTGACTATTACCGAAAAGCCTCATATCAAAGGCGGTCTGGCGAGTAGTCCCTTTGACAATGAAGGCCTGGCGACTCATCAGCGGGATATTGTTACCAACGGCGTATTGCAAACCTACTTACTGACCAGCTATGCGGCGCGAAAACTGAATCGCCAGCCGACCGGCCATGCCGGCGGCATTCATAACTGGCGTCTCAGCCACGGCGATCAGTCACTGGCACAGTTGTGCCGGCAGATGGGTACAGGTTTGCTGGTTACCGAGCTGATGGGCCAGGGCGTGAATCTGGTAAATGGCGATTACTCCCGGGGTGCTGCGGGCTTCTGGGTAGAAAACGGTGAAATCCAGTATCCGGTAGAAGAAATCACCATTGCCGGTAACCTGAAAGATATGCTGCGTAACATGGTTGCTATCGGCGCTGATGTAGACAAACGGCATGCGCTGCACACCGGTTCAGTGCTTCTGGACGAGTTACGCATTGCCGGGGTTTAGGCTGTATTAAGCTGACAACAGCAAAGTGGCGGTGCCAAGGAAGGCAAAAATACCGACAACATCGGTAACAGTAGTCAGGATGACGCCGCCGGCTAACGCCGGGTCAATATCAAACTTCTTCAGGATCAGCGGTACTGTAACACCGGCGAGTGAGGCTGCCAGAAGGTTAGCCATCATGGCAAAGGCAATGATGCCGCCAACCAGCCAGCTTTGCATCCACAACGCCACCACCGCAGCAATCAATACAGACCAAATGATACCGTTGAGTGCACCGATCGCCAGTTCTTTACCAATAAGCCAGCGTGAATTGCTGGTGCCAATGTGGCCAAGGGCCATGCCGCGAATTACCAGGGTCAGAGTCTGACTACCGGCGATACCGCCCATGCTGGGGACTATGGTATTCAATATTGCTAATACAGCCATCTGCGCCAGAATGTCCTCGAACAGCGAGCTGACCATAGCCGCCAATAATGCGGTTACTAAATTGACAGCCAGCCACACGGTGCGGCGGCGGGTACTTTTTAATACCGGAGCGAAAGTGTCTTCGTCATCCTCCAGACCGGCCATACTCAGCATTGAGTGTTGTGCTTCCTCTCGAATAATGTCGACGACATCATCAATGGTGATACGGCCAACTAATTGCTGATCAGCATCGACAACTGGCGCTGAAACCCAGTCAAAGCGTTCAAACAGTTTAGCGACTTCAGTTTCCTGCATATCTACCGGTATACTGACCACGTCACTGGACATAATGTCACTGACCAGCCGGCTGGTATCGACAGTGACCAGGCGTGAAAGGGCGATTTCGCCAATTAATTGATCGTTACGGTCGGCGACATAGAGCATATCGGTTGCTTCGGGCAACTCACCCTTCAGGCGTAAATAGCGCAAAACAACATCGACAGTAACATCGGCGCGAACGGTGATGGTATCGGTATTCATAATACCGCCGGCCGTGTCCTCGTCATAGGATAAAGCAGTTTCAGCGCGTTCGCGATCGCGCTCGTCCATCGACTTCAGAACTTCCTGATAAACCTGATCCGGCAGACCCCGCAATACATAGGCCAGGTCATCGGTATCCATACCTTCGGTAGCAGCAGCCAGCTTTTCCGGCGCCATTTGGCGAATAATGGATTTCTGAACTTCTTCTGAGAGCTCTTCGAGGATTTCGCCGTGCTCGTCGACATCGACCAGCTTCCAGATAATAGCCCGGCTTTTGGGGGGGGATGACTCCAGCAACAGGGCAATGTCGCAGGCCGGCATGTTGTGCAGCATTCGCCGGGCGGCAACGTACATTCCGTCAGCTAGCGCGTCGTTGACTTCCTGGATACGCTGTTGAGCGTATTCTTTGTCAGAAAGTTCGGCAGCCATGGTCAGACATCTTCCTCAAAACGTTGTTCAAACAGTTCAGTTACAGCGGCCAGCGCCTGCTCGGCCTGGTTGCCCTCGGCACAAACCTGAACCTGTTTACCTTGTTTGCCGGCCAGCAGCATTAAGCACATAACACTACCGGCATCAACTGCCTGGCCGTCCTGCTCGACGGTAATTGACGCATCAAAGCGTTGCGTTAATTGCGCTAATTTGGTTGCGGCCCGGGCATGCAGACCTAGTTTATTTCGGATAATCAAGGTTTTGCACAGCATCGTCTTAGTCTGCCATTTCGCGGTGACGAACCTGAATTTTGGTCGCCGTTTGCCTGAATCGTTCGGCCAGCTGCTCGGTAATATAAACGGAACGATGCTGACCGCCGGTGCAGCCGGTTGCAATAGTCAAATAGCTGCGGTTCGCCCGCTGAAAGTGCGGTAACCAGGTGGCAAGAAAGTTTTCGATCTGATGAATGTATTTGGCGACCAATGACTGCTGGCGAAAATAATGTTTTACATCATCATCAAGCCCGCTGAGTAACTTTAATTCGGGTTGCCAATGGGGATTTGGCAAAATACGGGCATCAAACAGGAAGTCTGCGTCCTTCGGTAGGCCGTATTTAAACCCAAATGACTGAAACACAATGATCAGCTTCTTTTCCGCCCGGCCCAGCACCCGCTCGGTTACCTGTTCACTTAATTGGTGCAGTGACAGGTTACTGCTGTCAATGCGCCAGCAGGCTCTTTCCATCATCGGCTCGAGCAACTTATGCTCTAGCTTTAAGGCATCAATCAACGGCAGTTCTTTTTGCGACAGTGGATGCAGGCGGCGAGTCTCGCCAAAGCGTTGCAGCAGTGTTTGATCATCCGCGTCGACGAATAAAATTTGTGGTTCAACTTCAGAGGGTAAAAAATCGAGCGATTCCAGCAATTCGTCAGAGTTTTCGGGTAAGTTGCGAACATCAATACTAATGGCAATGCGGTCGTACTGCGCCATAACAGCGTGTACTAAGGTTGGTAATAAGGCAATTGGCAGGTTATCAACACAGTAGTATCCTAAATCCTCAAGTACCCGCAGGGCGATGGTTTTACCTGAGCCGGAACGACCACTGACAATGATTAACTGCATGCTCCGCCATTATCCTCGTTAACAAATATGTGGTATAAATCCTGGTCCTGGTCGGCCTGACGCAATGCTCGGGTGCAGGTTTTATCGTTCATCCGCCGGGCAACCGCAGCCAGTGTCTGCAGATGATTTTCATGTTCCGATTCGGGAACCAGCAAAGCAAAAATAATATCAACGGGCTGGCTGTCAATGGCATCAAACTCGATCGGTTCAGCCAGCGTCAGTAAAACAGCGACCGGTTGCGAAGCTTTACTTAGGCGGCCATGAGGGATTGCAATACCTAAGCCAATACCGGTACTGCCCAACCGCTCGCGGTTAAGTAAGCTTTCAAAAATATCGTCACGGCTTATGCCCGTGAGTTTGGGAGCAGCTATACGGCTGATGGTTTCCAGCACACGTTTTTTGCTTGCTCCCTCGACTGCACTCCTGGTGCAGTCGGGGCTTAAAAACTCAGAAAGTTGCATGATTAATGCTTATTCATTTTCTCTTTATGTTTAATAACTTGACGATCGAGCTTGTTAATTAAGCTATCGATAGCCGCGTACATGTCTTCATGTTCTGCATCGGCAAAAATCTCGCCACCATTAACATGTAAATCCGCCTCAGCGATTTGTGCAGTTTTCTCTACTTTCAGGATGACGTGCACATTGTTGATATGATCGAAGTGTCGCTCAAGTTTGGCGAACTTAGTATCAACGTAATCACGCAACGCATCGGTGATATCGATATGATGACCGGTCAAATTAATTTGCATAACGTCTTCCTTCTTTTTGCTTACAGATTAAATCAGACTTTTGCGCTGACTCGAGGAGGCAATATTCAATGACTCCCGATACTTTGCAATCGTCCTTCTGGCTACTTTGATACCCTGCTCCGCAATCAGTTCAGCAATTTTACTGTCACTTAACGGCTTTGCCGGGTTCTCGGCAGCAACCAACTTCTTAATTAAAGCACGAATTGCCGTACTTGAACACTCACCACCAGCTTCGGTATTGACGTGGCTGGAAAAAAAGTACTTTAATTCAAAAACACCGCGTGGGCAGTGCAGAAATTTTTGGGTTGTCACTCGCGAAATTGTGCTTTCGTGCATATCTACAGCTTCGGCAACATCATTAAGTACCATGGGTTTCATGGCTTCCTCACCATGCTCGAAAAAACCTTGTTGCCGCTGCACCACAAAGTTAGCGACTTTTAATAGGGTTTCGTTGCGACTTTCCAGGCTTTTTATAAACCAGCGAGCTTCCTGGGTGTGCGATTTAATGTACTGGTTGTCGGCGGCATTTTTTGTGCTTTTACTTAATGCTGCATACTCTTCGTTGACCTTTAGCCTGGGGACGCTGTCAGGGTTCAGTTCAACCATCCAGCGACCCTGCTTTTTACGCACTGAAACATCCGGAATGACATACTCGACCGGCTTTTGCGCTATGGCATCGCCGGGGTGTGGTTGCAGTTGCTGAACTAACTGAAGAATCTCTTTTAGCTGCGGCTCCGTTACTTTCATCTTACGCATTATGGTGCGGTAATCGCGGTTACCCAGCAAGTCCAGGTGTTGCTCGATTAACTCGATAGCCGCTGGCTTCAGTTGATGGTCGGCAAATAACTGGCGTAACTGAATGATCAGGCACTCAGAAACTGAGCGGGCGGCGACTCCGACCGGGTCAAATTGCTGCAGCCGGTTGAGCACCATATTGACTTCTTCAACGCCAATCTCAGGATTGTTTAGCGCCGCCACAATGTCATCGGTGTCGGTCCGCAGATAACCAGTATCGTCAATGGACTCAATAATGATTTCGGCAATGGCCTCATCTTCATCGGAAAAATGAGAAAGCCGCATTTGCCAGAGTAAGTGGTCCTGCAGCGATTCGGATGTCTCACCCTGGTAGCTTTCGCCGTCACCGTCAAAGCTCTGGCCGGAGCCAGAACTGCTGCTACCGGGCGTCGATGACGTGTAGGTATCATCCCAGCTACTGTCTACCGGCAGGTCATCGGGCAACTGGTCATTATTAATGACATCCGATGTTTCCTGCTGGCTTGTGTCTGTGGCTGAGGTTTCTGGGGACGCCTCGGCTTCTGACGGAAGTGCCTCGTTGTCGGTTTCGACTTCCAGTAACGGGTTGCTGTCCAGAGCCTCCTGAATTTCCGCCTGCAGATCCAGTGACGACAGTTGCAACAGCCGGATAGCCTGTTGCAGCTGAGGTGTCATGGTTAGCTGCTGACCGATTTTTAGTTGAAGGCTTTGTCTCATGCTTGCACTCCCGGCGTTACGCTATGAGGGTTATAGAGTGAACTGCTCACCGAGGTAAACGTCTTTAACCTGTTGATTAGCCAGTATACTCTCCGCATCACCACTGGCAATCATTTGTCCGTGACTGACGATATAAGCATGTTCGCACACCGATAAGGTTTCGCGTACATTATGGTCAGTAATTAGTACGCCGATACCACGATTTTTCAGGTGCTCTATAATTTTCTTGATGTCCAGAACCGAGATTGGATCAACGCCGGCAAAGGGCTCATCCAACAAAATAAAGGTTGGTTCTGCCGCTAATGCGCGCGCAATTTCTACTCGCCGCCGCTCGCCGCCGGACAAACTCATGCCCAAGCTATTGCCAATGTGGCCGATACTAAACTCTTCTAATAAGGCGTCCACTTTTTCTTCTCGTTGTACAGCACTTAACTGTTTGCGGGTTTCTAATATCGCCATTAAATTGTCACGTACACTGAGTTTCCGGAAAATCGAAGCTTCCTGCGGCAAATAACCAATACCTTTGCGGGCACGTTCATGCATGGGCAGTAGCGTTAAGTCATCGTCGTCCAGATAAATTTGCCCTTTATCGCTGTTAACCAGGCCAACAATCATATAAAAGGTGGTAGTTTTACCGGCGCCGTTAGGCCCTAACAGGCCGATAACCTGGCCCTGGCTGACTTGCAGGCTGACATCTTTAACCACCTGCCGGCGCTTATAACTTTTTGCTAAGTGACGAACCGATAAAGTAGACATAAAGCTAATTGTTGTTCCCGTTATTATCTTCTTCCTGAGTTTGTTCGCGCGGCGTCAGGATGGTAGTGACACGATTATTTTCGGAGCCTTCACCGCTGGCGGTTACTTTTTGTCCGGCCAGGTCATAAGTGATGATTTGCGCACTGGAACTGCTTGAGCCCTGAGAAAGTTGCGCATCACCGGTTAATTCCAGAACCTGGCGGCTCTGATAGTAAGTAATCCGGTTCGCCTGAGCGCTGATTTGCGAGCCATCATCCAGCTGCTGTGTGTAGCGAGCCGGGCTGCCGACGGCGATAAAAGTCTCTGTTTGCTGTTGTTTATTGCGCAGCGCCTCTAAGCGGTCGGCAGTTATTTCTAATGTGCCTTGCCTGATGGTGACATCGCCGGTTAACACTAAACGGTTATTCTTCAGATCCAGTTCTTCTTGCGCCGCGGTGAGTTCGATCGCTTTGGCAAAGTCCGCTTCGCCTTGAGCCTGCACAAAAAAGCTTACCAGTAATAATACAAAGCTACTGGGTAGGCTCAAATACGGTCTTAACATGTTGGTTTAACTCCATTCGTTCAGCATAAAGGTCAGCTTTTAAACCATTGCCCTGTATCGCCAGACCCGGCCCGAACAGGCTGACGGGCGAATCGGTTCGCATGGTTTCGGCTGCCATATCAATCACCAGGTATTCAGTCACCACCCGCTGAATTGCAGTATCGGGCTGTAAAGCGACAATTTCAACATCGCGCTCTAATATCAGTGTCTGATCATCGTAAAAGGTTCCTTGCTCGGCACTGATTTGCCAGGTCGCCTGATTATTGTCGGTAAACACCGAGTAAACCGGCGACTGCAGCTCTGTCAGGCCAATTTGTACATAATGAGCCATGCGCTGCGCATCGAGCTGATGAGCCAAAGAACCGCCGGTTTCAAACAGCCGTGTTTTTAAGCCGGTAGCAGTAAAATCAGGACTCATGACGCCTGAGCGGGTTGTATTATCCGTGTCGCTGCCGTCACTAAAGGGCCGCCAGATCAGCAAGATGCCCACACTGAACAGAATCAGTAAAATAAAACTGATTCGATAATTCACAAACTAATCCCTTCTGCGCTTTGTAGCAGCCCCTGAGACAGCAGGATTAAATCACAGATTTCGCGAACCGCGCCAAAGCCACCGCGACAGCGAGTGATATACTGTGCATTCTGCTGAACGGCAGGATGAGCATCATTAACCGCAATCCCTAGCCCGGCCCGCTGTATTAATGCCAGATCCGGCACATCGTCTCCTACATAAGCTACTTGTGGCTCATCCAGAGCTAACTCGCCCAGTAACTGTTGGAATGCCGTCGATTTGTCATCCTGGCCCTGAAAAATATGTTGTACGCCCAGGTGCTGCATGCGCCGCCTGACGATGTCAGATTCACGGCCGGTAATTACAGCCACCTGAAAGCCTGCATTGATAAGAGCTTTAAGGCCAAACCCGTCGCGTGTGTGAAAGGCTTTTAATTCCTCACCGTCGTTACCGAGGTAAATCCGGCCGTCGGAAAAAACACCGTCGATGTCCAGCACTAACAATTTGACTTGCTCAAACTGCTGAAAAAGCGGCTGACTGATATCGCCGTACCAGGTATTAATCATTTGCATTACACAACTCCTGCCTGTAACAAGTCATGCATGTTCATCGCTCCGCAGGGATGACCCGCTTCATCAACAACGATTAAGCCATTAATTTTGCGATCTTGCATTAATTTCAGAGCCTCTGCTGCCAGCATGTCAGCGTTAGCGGTAATACAGGACTGCGTCATAACCGTGTTAATACTCGTGCTGTGTACATCGATGCGCTGATCCAGAATCCGGCGCAGATCGCCGTCAGTAAAAATTCCGGCCAGCTGCCTGTCGTCATTAACGATGGCGGTCATCCCCAGACCCTTGCGCGACATCTCCAGCAGTGCCTCACTGATCAGCGCATCGATAGGGGTAACCGGTACCCGCTCACCGGTATGCATAATATCGTGCAGCCGCAGTAACAGGCGTTTACCCAGCGAACCGCCCGGGTGTGATAGTGCAAAGTCGTCAGCAGTAAAGCCACGCGCTTTTAACAGCGCCACCGCCAATGCATCGCCCATCACCAACGTAGCCGTGGTCGATGCCGTTGGTGCCAGACCCAGCGGACAGGCTTCCTGGTCCACTTTAATACAAACATGAACTTCTGCCAGCCGGGCCAGAGTTGACTGTGGGTTACCGGTCATTGCGATCATCGTATTACCCAGGCGCTTGATCACCGGGATAATATTCAGTAGTTCCACTGTCTCGCCGCTATTGGAGATAGCAATCACCACATCATTGTCCGTTACCATCCCAAGATCGCCGTGACTGGCTTCGCCCGGGTGAACAAAAAATGCCGGTGTACCGGTGGATGCCAGGGTGGCGGCGATTTTACCGCCAATGTGGCCGGATTTACCCATGCCGATGACGATAACCCGGCCCTGACAGTCAAACATCGCCTGACAGGCGCGGTTAAACGACTCATCAATGTATTGATGCAAGCCCGCGATGGCCTGTTGTTCAATGCTCAGTACTTCGTTGCCTAAGGCGCGGAAGTCTGTTGTGACCTGCTTCATTTTAACCTTCCTAACATACTGTGCTGCCCTAATGATACGCCATTAAAGGCACTTATGCCTACCGGCAACCCAAGTCCGTATTGCATTTTTATGGCGTATTAATTACTATACCAACTAGACGGTTTATTAAGTGCTGGAGAATAGCAAATAGTTATGGCAGGTCGCCCGAGTAATCGTGATCTTATCATCGACGCCGCTGAGCGATTAGTGGCCCGGCAAGGTGCAGCACATTTAACCTTTGATGCTCTGTGCCAGGAGACGGGTATTAGCAAAGGCGGGTTATTGTACCACTTTGCCAATAAAGACAGCCTGCTGGCGGCTATGCTGGCTCGCATGGTGCAACAATTTGACCAGTTGCGGGATGAATTCCGTCAGCAGCTGAGCGATGATCCGCACCGGGAATTGAAGAGTATTTTGCTGGCGTCGCTGAACAGCAATGCCGAGTGTGCTCAGCTAAGTAGCGGTATGCTGGCAGTCGCGGCCAATAACCCGGAATTACTGGAGCCGTTGCAAGCACACGTGCAGCAAACGTTTGAAACGATAAAAAACGACAGCGCACAGCCACAGTTGGCTGAATTACTGTTTTTTTCTGTGCACGGCGCACGATTATTTGAGCAGTTACAGCTATGCCAGCATTGCCAGGCGGATCGCGAAGAATTTGCACAGCGTTTGATGACAATGGTTGATTCGATTAACTGATACGATTTGCAACATTTTTACAGTTAGTGATTAGGCATAAAAGCGTTAAACTGCGTACCATTAATGACAAAGAGTGAAACAGGAAGCACAGTGAGCAATTTTGTCGAACTGAAGGATGTCTATTTTGCCCATGGCACCCGGCAAATTTATGAAGGGTTATCCTTAACTGTACCGAAAGGCAAGATGGTGGCAGTTATGGGTCCCAGTGGTATTGGCAAAACCACGCTGCTAAAGCTTATCGGCGGGCAGTTAAAACCCTCTTCAGGCAGCATTAAGGTTGCCGGCGAAGAAGTGCCCGATCTTAGTCGCAAACAGCTTTATGAACTGCGCAAACGCATTAGCATGTTATTTCAAAGCGGTGCATTGTTCACTGACATGAACGTGTACGAGAACATCGCGTTTCCGCTGCGTGAGCACACTCGGCTGCCGGAACAAATTATCCGCAGCATTGTATTGATGAAGCTTGAAGCCGTCGGTCTGCGCGCTGCTCGTGATTTAATGCCGTCCGAATTATCCGGCGGCATGGGCCGACGGGCTGCCCTGGCCAGGGCTATTGCGCTGGATCCGGACTTGATTATGTATGATGAGCCGTTTGCCGGGCAGGATCCAATTTCGATGGGGGTTATCGTTAAGTTAATTAAACAGCTCAATGATTCATTGGGGCTGACCTCGATCGTTGTTACGCACGATGTCGACGAGGTTCTCAGTATTGCCGACTATGCCTACATTATTGCCGACAAACGGGTGGTGGCTGAAGGCGAGCCCAAGCAGTTACTGGAAGATGATACGGCTATTGTGCAGCAGTTTTTACGTGGCGAGGCCGACGGACCGGTAGCATTCCACTATTCGGATGACGATTTCGCTGCCGACTTGTTGGGGGACGACAGCTGATGGAACAGATAAGACGACTGGGGCAGACAACACTGAACCAGCTGGCCAGTATTGGTTACGCCCTGGCTATGCTACTGAGCGCGATTATTGGTAAGCCCAGTCCGCGCAAATCGTTTCCTTTATTTATCCACCAGGTTTATGTACTCGGCGTATTATCACTGCTGATTATTATTGTCAGCGGGCTGTTTATTGGCATGGTTTTGGGGCTTCAGGGCTACACCATTCTGGTTGATTACGGTGCTGAGCAGAGTCTGGGGCCGATGGTGGCACTGTCGCTGCTGCGCGAACTCGGGCCTGTGGTCACTGGCTTATTGTTTGCCGGCCGGGCGGGTTCAGCTTTAACCGCAGAAATTGGTCTGATGAAAGCCACCGAACAGCTGTCCAGTCTGGAAATGATGGCAGTGGACCCACTGCGGCGAGTTATTGCCCCGCGGTTTTGGGCTGGTTTTTTCAGTATGCCGTTGCTGGCGCTCATTTTTTCAGCGGTCGGTATTTATGGCGGATTTCTTGTCGGCTCCGGCTGGCTGGGAGTTGATGAGGGCGCATTCTGGTCTGTAATGCAGTCATCTGTCGACTGGTACGACGATTTGCTTAACGGCATTATCAAATCCATTGTCTTCGCTTTTGTGGTGACCTGGATCGCACTGTACAAAGGCTATCGGGCAACACCAACGTCGGCCGGCATTAGTTCGGCAACGACCTCAACGGTGGTAACAGCTTCTTTAGCTATCTTAGGGTTAGACTTTATTCTTACAGCATTGATGTTTGGTGGGTAAACAGCATGGAATCACGGAAAACACAACTATGGGTCGGCTTGTTTGTAGTGCTTGGCGTACTGGCCTTATTATTTATTTCGCTGCGCGCAGCCAGTGGCAGTGCCGTAACCAGCGGTGAAACTTATACGCTGTACGCTAAATTCGATAACATTGGCAGCCTGAAAGTCCGCTCGCCGGTTAAAGTGGGTGGCGTTATCGTGGGCCGGGTCAGCAACATTTCTTTGTCCGGTGACTATTATGAGCCAAAGGTCGAAATGAGCATCAGCAGTGAATACGATGAATTTTCGGAAACCAGCTCGTTATCGGTACTGACCTCCGGTTTACTGGGTGAGCAGTACCTGGGTCTGGAGCCGGGCTTTATTGACGATACGGTTGGCATGCTGGAAGACGGCGATACGATCTCTGATACAAAATCAGCGTTGGTACTGGAGCAACTGATTGGGCAGTTCCTGTTTAGTCAGGGTAATGATTAATTGCAAGGAGTTACTATGAGAGTTTGGTTATTGGCGCTGCTGAGTTCGTTGCTAGTTAGTGTCTCAGTCGCAGCAACAGAAATAGAGAACGACAACCCGTACCGGCTGCTCGAGCAGGTTGCGGAAAAAACGTTTCAGCGCATTGCTGACGAGCGCGACAAGATTGAAGAAGATCCGGACTACCTGAAAACTATCGTCCGGGATGAGCTGATGCCTTACGTCGATAATATCTACGCCTCGAAAAAAGTTCTTGGGCGGTATTTTAAAAGTACCGACAGTGACCAGCGGCAGGAATTTTATAAGGCATTTACCGATTACATTGTGGCTACCTATGCACGAGCCTTTACTCAGTACGATGAAAGTAAACACGAGGTGGAATTTCTAAACCCCAAACAAATTGATGAAGGTGATCGGGCTGTAGTGGTTGAAACCCGGGTTATCGAAAAAGGGCGGCCGCCAATCCGGTTAGATTTCCGCGTTCGTTATGACAGCAATAGCGAAACCTGGAAGGCTTACGATTTGGTGGTGGAAGGTGTCAGCCTGTTATCCAGCAACCAGAGCGAAATTTCGTCGGTTATCCGCTCGCGGGGCATTGATAAAACCATTGACTTATTGCGCAATAAAGCTGACGAGCCGATTTCACTGGATGACGAAGTGGATGTACCGGGTCAGTCACAAAGGTAGAAACTATGACGGCATCGATTAATTTTAATCTGGATGAGCAGGGTGAACTGCATCTGCAGGGTGAGCTAACCCGTGTCACCGTGCCCACCATCTGGTCACGCTGGCAACGCGAGGTTTTATCTAAAAAAGTAAAACAGGTACAGGTATCGGATGTTAGCAGTTTTGATACTGCCGGGGTGGCGCTTTTGTTAGAGATCATAAAGAGCCAGGACGAAAAATGCCTGAACTGTGTTGGCGATAATGAGCAGTTAAAACAAATCGCTGCTGTCAGTGGCGTTGAGAGCCTGCTTTCGTTAAGCTAGCGCCCTGAAATCTGCCCGCGTTAACAAAAGGTATTTATGATGGACGCAGAACAAATAGAACAGTTAATTAGCAAAGAAAGCGGCGCTACTGAGGTGCATGCCAAGGTAGAGGGCGCTAACGTTAATATTATTGCGGTCGGTGACGTGTTTGCACCGCTGAACCGGGTTAAGCGACAGCAGCTGGTTTACAGCCCCCTGAAACCTTTAATAGCGGACGGATCGATTCACGCTGTTTCGATTAAAACGTACACGCCCGATGACTGGCAGCGTGATAAAAAACTGATGATGCCTTAGGTTGCTGCTGACGATGGATAAATTTTTAATCAACGGTGGCCGGCGGCTGCAGGGCGAAGTGACAATTTCTGGTGCAAAAAACGCCGCCTTACCGATTTTATTGGCCACGGTGGCAGCCAGCGAACCGGTTATCCTTCGTAACGTACCTCACCTACAGGATGTCAGCACAAGCCTGAAGCTATTGAAGACACTGGGCATTGAACACAGTGGCCTGGACAATGGGCAAGTAACTATTTCGCCGGGCTCGCTGAATAACGCCATTGCCCCTTATGATTTGGTAAAAACCATGCGCGCCTCTATTCTGGTGCTGGGTCCGTTGCTGGCGCGCACCGGTAAGGCCGAGGTTTCCTTGCCGGGCGGTTGTGCCATCGGCGCACGGCCGGTTAACCTGCACATCGAAGGCTTGCGCCGCATGGGGGCAGAGATAACCGTCGAAAATGGCTATATCAAAGCATCAGTAGAGGGCCGTTTGCAGGGTGCTAAGATCCTGATGGATACGGTCAGTGTGACCGGTACAGAAAACTTAATGACCGCAGCGACTCTGGCTAACGGTATCACCCGCATCGAAAATGCCGCCCGCGAGCCCGAAATTATTGATCTGGCGAACTTTTTGAACACCATGGGTGCTGATGTCAGGGGGGCCGGGACCGATATTATCGAAGTTCATGGCGTAGAGCGTCTTAAAGGCGGTGATTACTCGGTAATGCCGGATCGTATAGAAACCGGAACTTTCTTAGTTGCCGGCCTGCTCACCCGGGGTGACGTTACTTGCCTCAATACCCATCCTGCCAGCCTGGAAGCGGTGCTGACTAAGCTGGCAGAAGCCGGGGCGCAGATTGACAAAGGCGACGACTGGATCCGTATCCGGGGTTCAGGCCGGCCACAGCCGGTTACCATTATTACCGCGCCGCATCCGGCGTTCCCCACCGACATGCAAGCGCAGTTTTGTACCCTGAATTGTATTGCTGACGGCAGCGGCTGGATCCGTGAAACTATCTTCGAAAATCGCTTTATGCACATCCCGGAGCTGCGCCGCATGGGGGCTCAGGTACAACTGGAAGGCAACACTGCAATCACTAAAGGTGTAGAGCAGTTAACCGCTGCCGAAGTGATGTGTACCGATTTGCGGGCGTCGGCCTCACTGGTCATTGCCGGGCTGGTTGCTGACGGCCAGACCGAAGTCGAACGCATCTATCATATTGATCGGGGTTATGAAGCCATCGAGAACAAGCTCAGGCAGCTGGGCGCTGACATTACGCGGGTCCTGGCCTAACGGCTGGGAGGCTCTTCGGTGATAACGGACACTTCCTGCTGCTGATTGCCCCGTAAAAATTCTATGGTCAAAGCCGAACCCGGCTTGCTGTTGACCACTTCGCGCATACCTTCAGCGGCAGAACTCACCGGTTTGTCGCCAATCCGGGTAATAATGTCATTAGGTTGTAGCCCCGCTTTAGCCGCCGGGCTATCGCGGTCTACTCCGGTGACTTGTAAACCTGAAGGCAGTGCCTGTTCGGCAGAATTTGGGTTGACGCTGATACCTATCCACCCTCTGACTACTCTGCCTTCGCTGATAAGGGTTTCCATAATATCTTGCGCAGTAGTGTAGGGGACAGCAAAATAAATACCCTCGATACCGTCTCCAAAGGCATTATTGTAACGGGCATTATTAATGCCGATGAGCTGACCGGCGGTGTTAACGAGGGCGCCGCCGGATGCGCCCTGATTAATCACCGCGTCCATTTGAATTAAGTCGGTATACGAACTGCGGCTAACGCTAACACGGCCGCCGCTGGCACTGACAATGCCCTGAGTAATCGTTTGCCCTATGTTATAGGGGTTGCCGATGGCCAGTACAATGTCGCCAACCGAAACATGCTGATCCGCCGGCGTTGGAATCACCGGCAAGTTGTTGGCTTCGATTTTTAATACCGCTAAATCAGTGTAATAGTCGCTGCCAATAAGCTGCGCTGCATACTGCCGGCCGTCCTGCAACGCCACCAGCACTTCGTCAACATTGTCCACCACGTGCTCTGCCGTAAGAATGTAGCCACGACTGTTCATGATCACACCGGAGCCCAGCCGCCACACTCGTGAGCTACGGGGCTGATAATAAGAGCCTTCCATTTCACTCATGCTGTAAATATTGACGACCGCCGGAGCGGCGCGGTTAACGGCGGTATTAAAGCTTAAGATGGATGCATCGCTGTTCAGTGCAGTGTTACCGTTAAGCGAAAAGCGGGGCAGGAGTAAAATGACTACAGCGGCTACAACTAAGCCTAAACCAACAGACTGGAATAGAAAGCGCAGGATGGTTGTAAGTGAGCTCATGTGAGAATATTCCGCTGACGACAAATAAATAAGGTAACGTCAGCTTATCACCGACGCTACCTTTTTTGTAAGTTTTTGACTGGCCAGCGAATTTACCCAGGGTTACGCAATACCAGATACAGTGAACTGCCATTGCGCTGAATGTTTAACGCGACCACGCCCGGAATATCTTCAATAACTGAGCGTAAGTCAGCCAAAGATGTTACCGCAGTGCGGTTTACGCCTCGAATAACGTCGCCTTGTTCAAGACCAGCACGAGCAGCGGGTGAGTTATCGCTGATTTCCGTAATTTCGATCCCGGCAGGGTTACTGGACACCGCCAGTGTTGCCCCTTGTAAGGCCGGATGGATAGACTCTGCGGTGACTTCAACGTCCTGTGAGCCCAGTACCATTTCCAATTCCAGCTCCTCGCCATCGCGAACAATGCCCAGCGATACCGTATTGCCCTGACCCATGCTACTGACCAGCGCACGTAACTCCGAGAATGAAGCAATACTGGAGCCATTAACTGACAGAATCACATCGCCGGACTTTATTCCCGCTTCATCTGCCGAACCACCGGGGATAGCTTCTGCTACAAAGGCTCCTGAGCTGGCCTCGATATCAAGCGCCTTAGAGATGTCATGAGTCAGGTCGTGGCCGCGAATACCTAAAACACCGCGGCGCACTTCGCCAAACTCTTTAAGTTGCAGTACCAGGTTGTTCATCATATCGGAGGGAATAGCGAAACCAATACCAATATTACCGCCGTTGGGGCCCAAAATAGCGGTATTAATACCCACCAGTTTGCCGTCCAGTGTTACCAGTGCGCCACCGGAATTACCTGAGTTGATGGCGGCATCAGTCTGGATAAAGTTCTCCAGTTCTTCAATACCTAAGCCGCTGCGACCCAGCGCACTGACAATACCTGAAGTGACTGTCTGGCCTAATCCAAACGGGTTGCCAATGGCAACAACAAAGTCACCAACCCGCAGGTCAGAGGATTTGCCCAACTCAATGTCAGTCAGTTGCTCGCCATCTTTTACCTTAATTAAGGCAATATCTGAGCGCGCGTCGGTACCGATGACTTCGGCATCAAATTCGCGGCCGTCTTTCAGAGTCACCAGAATCTCGGTAGCATCGTCAATGACATGATTGTTGGTGACTACGTAGCCTTTATCTGCATCAATAATAACGCCCGAGCCCAGCCCCTGAAAAGGCCGTTCGCGGACTTGCTCACGCGGTGCATTTGGTCCAAAGAAGAACCGTAGTGCATCCGGCATCCGTTGCCGGACTTCTCGTTTGCCTTTAACGGATATGTTGACAACGGCCGGGGTGACCTCCTCAAGCATCGGCGCTAACGTGGGTACTTCTTTTTCGTCGTCACCAAAAAAGGGAATACTAACCTGAGCCTGAGTAGCGGCGCTTGACAGCGTTAAAAATGCTGCCGTAGATAAAGCCAACAGTTTTTTCATAATGTTACGTCTCCAGACAGAAAAAATTAATCGGACTGGGTGCTCTGACCACTGCTACAGGATATGAGTTCACTGGCAATATGTTTCAAGATGTTTATTTGTTTTCTTGCTCTTTTTGTTCTTGCTTCGTTTGTTCAAAAAGACCGCTGCGTTGGTCAGTGTAATCTCTGGGAGCCTGCTCTGAGTCATTGTCCTTCTGACCTGAACGATAGTCTTTATTGACTGAGTTAGCCACTCGTAACTGCCGCATGGTATCTTCAGAAAAGAACGGTAAATCATTTTGTATGCCATTTTGCTGCAACAGTTCGGCGCTTTGGTTCAGATAGCTCTGCAGTTTGGCCTGGGTTTCGGTCAGCTGCTCAACCAGCGCGTTGGCGGTAGCAAAATGTTCGGCAACTTCACGTTGATAGTTCGCCAGCTGTTTTTGACTTTGTTCCACTTGATTTTCCAGCTCGCCTGATGAGCCAGAGCTTAACCAGAAACGGGCCAGGAAAAAGCCAATAATGGCACCGACAAGAACAAGTAATGCTCCGATAATCCAACTCATTTTATACTCCTGTGAGGTGACTCGGGTCACGCTCTTGATTGCTGAAAAAATGCGACATGGTAAACTACGTCTTTGTCATAGGATAATCGTATCTGAGGTGAAGTGGTAGTGTCCAACCAAGGCTTAAGCCCGAAACAACGCTATAAACAGGATCTGGAACAGCCGGGGTTTAGCCACGATGAGGCACAGGCTTATGCCGTAGAACAGCTCGAGCGGCTCTATCAGGAGCTGTTACAGTGGCAGCGGCAGTTGCAACAGCCCTTCTGGAAACGCTGGTTTAAAGGCAAGCCGTCAGCGCCTAAAGGCTTATATTTCTGGGGTGGAGTCGGGCGCGGTAAAACCTATCTGGTCGATACTTTTTACGAGAGTTTGCCGTTGCAGAAAAAGTGGCGGGTGCATTTTCACCGGTTTATGCATCGGGTGCACGAGCAGCTAAAAACATTAAAGCAACAGTCCGACCCTTTGCAAATTATTGCTGGGCGCATGGCTGCCGAGGCAAAGGTTATTTGTTTTGACGAGTTTTTTGTCCAGGATATTACCGATGCCATGCTGCTGGGTAAGTTATTTGAATATTTATTCGCCCATGATGTCGTGCTGGTCGCGACGTCGAACATTGTACCTGATGACCTGTATAAAAATGGCCTGCAACGGCAGCGTTTTTTACCGGCGATTAAGTTAATCAAACAGCATTGCCGGGTGGTTAATGTCGATAGCGGCGTTGATTACCGTCTCAGAACACTTACCAAAGCCGAGATTTTTCATTCGCCTCTGGATGCTGCCGCCGATGACAATTTATGGCGTTATTTTGCCCAGCTGGCTCCTGAAAAAAAATCCCGCTACCCGGCCGGCAGCATCGAGATCCTCGGTCGCCAAATCGATGTGCGAGCGGAATGCGATGACGTTGTATTTTTTGACTTTAAGGTGATTTGTAAAACCGCACGGTCGCAGAATGATTACATGGAAATCAGCCGTTTATACCACGCCGTATTGATCAGTAATGTCGAGCAAATGGGGCGTGACATGGATGATACCGCACGCCGGTTTATCGCCTTAGTCGATGAGTTTTATGAACGCCGCGTTAAGTTAATCTTGTCAGCGGCAGTTCCCATTGAGCAGCTTTACAGTGGCGGTCAGTTAAGCTTTGAGTTCAGGCGCTGCATCAGTCGCCTGCAAGAGATGCAAAGCGAGCAATATTTAGCCAGCGAGCATAAAGCCTAAGCTAAACTTTATGCAAAAAAGACGTGATCTTTGCGGCCAATTTTCCTATAATCCGCGCAGCCCACGTTACAGTCCGTCAGATAAAGCGAATTTGTCTGACGGTCGCAGCAGATAAACTAATGATAACTATCATTTTTTATTGTTGTGATTCGCGGGGAAGCCCGGAATTACTGTCCGTGAACTTTTTGATTTAGGTTTTTAAACATGAAAACATTTGTAGCAAAACCAGAAACGGTAAAACGCGACTGGTATGTAGTGGACGCAGAAGGTAAAACTTTAGGTCGTTTAGCTACTGAGATTGCTCGTCGCCTGCGCGGCAAGCATAAGCCTGAGTTTACTCCGCATGTCGATACCGGCGATTACATTGTCGTTATTAACGCTGAAAAAGTTGCCGTAACCGGTAACAAAGCTCAGGATAAAATGTACTACTCGCACACTGGATTTCCGGGTGGTATCAAATCAATCAGCTTTGAAAAGTTGATTGCTAAGAAGCCTGAAATGGTAATTCAGAAAGCGGTAAAAGGTATGTTGCCTCGTGGTCCACTAGGCCGTGCCATGTTCCGTAAACTGAAAGTGTACGCAGGCGCTGAGCACAGTCATGTTGCTCAACAGCCGAAACAACTGGATATCTAACGGAGCAAGACTATTATGGCAGATAATCAATACTACGGTACTGGTCGCCGCAAAAACTCAACGGCTCGCGTCTTCTTGCGTCCGGGTAGCGGCAACATCCAAATCAATAACCGCACACTGGACGGTTATTTCGGTCGTAAAACTGCACAAATGGTTGTTCGCCAACCACTTGAAGCGGTTGAGATGACAGAAAAGTTTGACCTTTTCATCACCGTAAGCGGTGGCGGTACTACCGGTCAGGCAGGTGCAATTCGCCACGGTATTACTCGTGCGCTTATGCAATACGACGAAGCCTTCCGTGGTCCCCTTCGTAAAGAAGGTTATGTTACCCGTGATGCTCGTCAGGTTGAGCGTAAGAAAATTGGTTTGCACAAAGCGCGCAAACGTCCACAGTTCTCGAAGCGTTAATTCGATTCTTCAACCAACTGTGTTGCAAAACCCGGCTTCGGCCGGGTTTTTTTATACCTATAGCCCGGGTTCTGACGCGAGCAGCAACAGCGACGCCAATTTGCTCCCGACGCGCAAATCACGAGCCTTTTGTCTTGTAAATTTTGTGGCTTTTCTTTATCATTCATAGGTATTTTTTTGTAATCCGTATGGCGGATAACGCAGCAGCTAATTCCCGACTTCGCGGCAGATTTTCGCGGAGCGTCCTAACTGGAGAATAATTGGATGAGCAATGCGCCTGTAGATAAAGGCCGCCGTCGTTTTTTGACGGTCGCGACCGGTGTTGTTGGTGGTGCAGGAGCGGTGGCTGTCGCCGTTCCTTTCATAGCCTCATGGAACCCGAGCGCGAAAGCAAAAAATGCCGGAGCACCGGTCGAAGTTAATATAGCGAAAGCCGAACCAGGTCAGTTGATTCGTGTCAAATGGCGCGGTAAACCGGTCTGGATAGTACGCCGCACTCCAGCCATGCTGGAAGAGTTGGAGACTATTGAAGGCAAGCTTCGCGATCCGAATTCAGAAGAACCGCAGCAGCCTCCTTACGCACAAAACCAGCACCGTTCCATTAAAGAGGAAGTATTGGTTGCCGTGGGTATCTGTACTCACCTGGGCTGCTCGCCAACCTATTACGAAGCCGGAATGGGCGACCATGCCGAAGGCATCGAATCAGGCTTTTTCTGCCCCTGTCACGGGTCAAAATTCGACATCGCAGGCCGCGTATTCCAGGGTGTTCCGGCACCGCTCAACCTGGTGGTTCCTCCACATTACTATGTGAATGATAACACCGTGCTGGTCGGCGAAGAGGAGGGGCAAGCATAATGTCTAATAAATTTGTTCAGTGGATGGATGAACGCATCCCCATGACCAAGACGTGGAACATCCACCTTGCTCAATACCCTGCTCCGAAAAACTTAAACATGTGGTACCTGTTTGGCGTGCTCGCCACTCTGGTGCTGGTTAACCAAATCCTGACCGGTATTTGGTTAACCATGAACTACGTACCCAGTGCTGAGGGTGCCTTTGCTTCAGTCGAGTACATTATGCGGGACGTAGAATACGGTTGGTTGTTGCGCTATATGCACTCCACCGGGGCCTCGGCATTCTTCGTGGTGGTCTATCTGCACATGTTCCGCGGAATGATGTACGGCTCTTACCAAAAACCACGCGAATTGTTGTGGCTGTTTGGTATGTTCATCTTCCTGGTGCTGATGGCTGAAGCCTTTATGGGCTACTTACTGCCATGGGGGCAAATGTCGTACTGGGGAGCGCAGGTTATTATTTCATTGTTCGGTGCCATTCCGGTTATCGGCGACGATTTGACCCTGTGGATTCGTGGTGATTACGTTATCTCCGGGGCAACACTAAACCGTTTCTTTGCCTTACACGTTATTGCATTGCCTCTGGTGCTGGTCATTCTGGTGTTTTTACACATTATTGCTCTGCACGAAGTGGGTTCAAATAACCCCGATGGCGTGCCGATTAAAAAGCCGAAGGGCTCAGTGCCGGAAGAAGAAAAACCGAAGTTTAAATTCCATGAGCGCTTTACTAAGAAATACGACATCGTTGATGCGGTGCCGTTCTATCCTTACTTCATTGTTAAGGACCTGTTCGGTATTGGTATTTTCTTATTCCTGTTCTGTTACGTTATTTTCTTTAACCCGGAAATGGGTGGGTTCTTCCTGGAGCCACCAAACTTTGAACCGGCGAACCCGTTGAAGACCCCTGAGCACATCGCTCCGGTATGGTATTTCACACCGTTTTACGCCATCTTGCGTGCGGTACCGGATAAGCTAACGGGCGTTATTCTGATGTTCGCTGCTATTGTGTTGCTGGCATTGTTACCATGGATAGATCGTGGAAAAGTGCGCTCAATCCGCTACCGTTCAGTATTGCACAAACTGAACTTGGTTAACTTTGTTATCAGCTTTATCGTTCTGGGTTACTTGGGTACCCAGCCTGCGACGCCAGTAGCGACCTTGTTTGCACAGATCTTTACATTCCTGTATTTCGCGTTCTTCGTGTTCCTGTTCTTCTACAGTCGGCGCGAGAAAACGAAACCGGTACCAGAAAGGGTGACATCATAATGAAAAAACTGTTAATCGCTCTTATCACCTTGATTCCGTCGCTGGCATTTGCGGCGGATCCGGCTGTACCGCTGGATGAAGCAAAGGTCGACCTGCATGACAAAGCCTCATTACAGCGCGGCGCGCAGATGTATATGAACTACTGCAGTGGTTGTCATTCGCTTGAATATGCGCGTTATAACCGGATGTTTAACGACCTAGAGATTCCTGAAGATATTGGCCAGGAATACTTGCAGTTTACCGGCGACAAACCAGGCGATTTAATCACCAATAATATGGAAGCAGAGGCCGCAGGACAGTGGTTTGGTACCGGTATTCCGGATTTAACTAATGTCGCCAGGGTTCGTGGCCCTGACTGGATTTATACGTATCTGCGGTCATTTTATAAAGATGACAGCCGGCCCTGGGGTGTCAACAATGCAGTATTCCCGAATGTCGGCATGCCGCATGTTCTGGAAGAACTGCAAGGCACTCCAATGCAGGCGTACGAAGAGCGCCGCATCGACGGTGAAATGAAAGAAGTTTATGTAGGAATTGAGACCGATGGAAGCGGTCGTATGACTGAAGATGAATATGATCAGGCAATGCTCGATTTGACCGCATTTTTAGTCTATATGGGTGAGCCGATGGCACTTGAACAACGACGCATGGGTTGGTTTGCGTTCGGGTTTTTATTGGTTTTCACTATTTTAGCTTGGTTGCTGAAAAAAGAGTTCTTCCGGGATCTCAAATAATCAGCCGAGGATACAAGCTTAGTCAGTAAGGGTGGCTTGCCACCCTTTTGACGTTGATATAATCTGGAGAATTAAATGGCGGTTGCAGCAAATAAACGTTCAGTGATGACGTTGTACTCTGGTCGACAAGACCTAAAAAGTCATCAGGTGCGCTTAGTATTAGCGGAAAAGGGAGTAAGCGTCGAAATAAGCTTTGTTGAGGGCGATGATCGTCCGGAAGATCTTATTCAGCTGAATCCGTATCCTGATGCGACACCGACGTTGGTCGACCGCGAACTGGTACTCTATAATGCCCATATTATTATGGAATATCTGGATGAGCGTTTCCCACACCCTCCGCTGATGCCGGTTTACCCTGTAGCGCGTGGCACCAGCCGCCTGATGATGCATCGTATCGAACGCGACTGGTATCGTCTGGCTGAGCAAATTGAGTCCGGCGATAAATCAGCGCGGCAGGAACTTAAAGAGGGCATTTTATCGTTAGCCCCGATTTTCGCTGACACACCGTACTTTATGAGCGAAGAATTCAGCCTGGTTGATTGCTATCTTGCGCCTTTACTCTGGCGGCTGCCAGCGTACGACATACAGCTGGAAGGTCAGGGCGCAAAAGATGTGAAAGCTTATATGATTCGTGTCTTTGAGCGTAAAACCTTTCAGGATTCGCTGACCGAAGCCGAAAAAGAGCTTGCACGCTAACCGCCGGGAGATCTTGGCATGAAATTAACGGACATGACACCTAAGCGCCCATATTTATTGCGCGCCCTTTATGACTGGATTGTAGACAACCAGTTAACGCCTCACCTGGTGGTTGATGCCACCATTGTCGGTACTCAGGTGCCACAGCAGTTTATTAAAGATGGCCAAATAACCCTGAACATCTCGCCATCTGCGGTTGTGGGCTTGCAGCTGTTGGATCATGAAATACGTTTTAACGCGCGCTTCGGCGGACAGCCGATGGAAGTTATTGTGCCGATGACGGCGGCGTTAGCGTTATTCGCCCGGGAGAACGGCGCCGGCGCAATGTTTGAGGCAGAACCTCAGCTTGATAAGATGCCCGAACAGGAACCGCAGTCTGCAGAGACGGACGAGTCCACCAGCAAACCCAGCAAGCGACCCAACTTAAAAGTGATTAAATAGCGGCCTGGCCGGACCTTAGTCCGGCGCCGAGAAGGCTTTAATAACTCGCTCCACTCCTTTGACGTTGCGGGCAATCTCAACGGCTTTGTCGGCTTGTTCGGAGCCGACCAAACCAAGCAAAAACACCTCGCCATTTTCGGTAACCACTTTGATATGGCTGGCACGAACGTCGTCGTCAGCCGCCAGTTTGAGTTTTACCTGGCTGGTGATCCAGCTGTCCGCGGCCTGGACTGATAAACCGGCCTGCGAAGTCAGCCTGATTTGATTAAAGATTTTAACTACGCCATTAGTGTCATCGATAACTTCTTTTGCTCTTTGGCGAAGTTGCTCATCAGGCACCTGACCGATTAATAGCACTTTTTGGTCATAACTAACCGTGCGCAATCGGAAGTCCTTTAGCTTATCGTCGTTACCAAGCTTTGCATTGGCTTTCATTTCGATGGTTTGATCGTCAATTTGGCTGCCAATGGTCCGTGGGTCGGCAATTGACTTAATACCGACAGCTGCAGCTCCGGTGGCAACCACGGCGCAGCCATTGAGCATGGCCAGACTAGTTAAAATTACGGCAAAACGGCTGGCTTTAGCGGCAATAGTATTCATGTTATTCAGGCCCTTGCGGAAAAATAATTTGCTCAGTCAGCTCACACAAACAATGACTGACTAAAAGTTGGTGTTCCAGTACCCGGGCAGTAGTGGGGGACGGAATCTGAATTTCGATATCATCGGCTCCCAGCAGCCCCGAAACCAGCGGGTTATTTTGACCTGTTATGGCAATTAAAATCATTTCCCGGCTTAATGCCGCCTCTATCGAGGCGATTAACTCTTCATCCTCGCCCTGCGCGGCTGCGAACACAATTAACACATCGTTGCTTTGACCCAGCGAGGACACTTGCTGCTGACTGTAACGGGCCAGAGGAATGACCGGAAAAGCCGGCCGCTCCAGCGACATGCCAAGGTTCATAATTTCAGCAAAATGGTGGCTTAACCAGACAGTTGACTGGTTGCCCAAAGAAAAAACCCGTTGGCCGTTAAGCAAGCTGGCGACGACCAGATTGACGGCATGGTCGATGGTGTCAGACAAGCCTTCAACAGCGGATATTTGCGTTTGTATGCTTTCTGTAAAGATCGTTTTTAACTGTTCATTTGGCATGATTAAAACGCATCCTTAAGCCAGTAAATAGTCGGTGGGTTGCCGGTGATGGCGATAACGTCAAAACGCATTGACGTTGTGTGCTGATCAATTCCGTTAAATAAAAAATAACACTGCGCAGTAAAGCGAATACGTTGGCACTGGGCGGCAGTGATTTGCTCCAGCACCGCAGCAAACTGTTGGTCGGCACGGTATTTAACCTCGACAAAAAGCCATATTTGCTGAAGTTTGGCAATGATATCAATTTCACCACCGTCAATCCGAAAATTTTTTTCCTTAATCCGGGCGCCCTGTTGCTGCAAATAATCTACCGCTATTTGCTCAGCCCGGTTACCTTTAGCTTTTCTCGACATAGTGACTAGTCAACGGGTTGCACTTGATTAACGTCAAATATAGCCCAGTCTAGCTGCCGTTGTATGCGATAAAAAGTCACTGAAAGTTGTCCGTTATAGCCTACCCAGTGGGCGCCCGGCAGAATATTAAGCACTGGCAGCTGAGGTAGCAGAAAAGCACTGTCATAACCCATAGCAAATAAGCGCCCGTCGGATAGTGAGGCATTACTGCGTACCTGTAACCAGGCGTTAAGTTCATTATCCGGCTCGCCAATAAGCGCCGGTGCTTCAGAAAATACCACGCCTTCTAAGTCAGCGTCACCATTACGATTGCTGCGTTGGTGCACGCCAGAATTAGCAAACACCGTTAACTCGGGTGCTGCGGGGGACAGGTTGACATCAACGAAAGGTTTTAACAGCCGCACTTTTTGCAGATCACCGGGTAAATAAGCAGTATCAATATCGCTCCGGCTGCGTTCCTGCTCATCGATAATAATTTTGCCGGCAGCAATTTTCACTTCTCGGATGCGCTGTTTGCTGGCTGATATACCCAGCCGTTGTTCGACAGCAACTTGCATATCTTCGCGGGCGGAGTACCAGCCCAGCTCGGGCTCATCGCTACGCAGTTGTTGCCAGACAGCGTTAAAATTGCTAACCAGATTCTCACCCGCTGCGTTTTGCTGAGCAAAGATGATGGGCGGGTATTCGGCGTCCCGGGCAAGTCGCCGGGCCGTTTGTTTCACTTCATCCTCGCCGGACAAAGCAAATTGTACCTGGCGTCCAGTCTGAATGGTCGGGCTTAGCAGCGGAACCTCGTTCAGCAGCAGCTGATAGGGTCCCAACAGAGGTTTTTGTAGCCAGGCTTCAACCTGTTCCTTTAGCAATGGCCCAACAATGTGCGTTGCGCCGTTCTCGAGGATCTGCCGTTGTTGTTGTTCCAGCGGAACAGCGTTAGTGTCAATAAACTGAATGCTGAAGCCCAGCTGAGCCGAGGCGGCCAGCAAGCCGTCGCGAACCGCGTAGCCCTGAGCCTGATAACGGCCACTTAAGGGTAATAAAGCTGCAATTAAACGTGGCGCCTGCCAATCTTGCCCGGCCCACTCACTTACTAACGTATTGCCCAGGTGGTCGGGGTAGCTGCTCTGCCACTGCTGTAATTGACGACGCAGCTGCGCCGGCGTTAACTTTTCATTGTGAAGCATCTCCAGCAGCCGCCACCAGCCCGCTACTTTTTCGCTGGCCGGGCGTTCCCGGGGCAGTTGTTCAGGTGCCACATATTGCAGGTAACGCCAAATTCTTTGTCGCTGCCGGTCCGAATGTTGCCGGCTAAAAGGCGTTGCCTCAATTTCCGCTAAACCGGCCTGCCAAAATTGCTTTAAGCGGGCATGAGACTTTGCCAATAACTGTAGCGCCAGTAACCGATGTTCTCGTTCAGTGAAACGCGAAGTGATCGGCTGCAGGGTGCTTATCACCGCTGGCCACTGCTGGTTATGAGCAAGCCACTGTCCGTTGACCAATGCCAACAGTGGATAGTCATCGGCGGGTACTGACTGAGCCTGAAGTTGCGACAATACGGCAGCACTTTGTTGCCATTGCTGTTGACGCTGAAATGCCAGGGCTGCTTTAATCAGTAGCGAGTATTGTTGTTCCGGCGTGGATGCGTCGGCGGCTTGCTGCAACCAGTCCGACGCCGGACGTTCCGCATCTTTCTCCGGCTGAGGCTGGCTGGTGGTGTCCGGTTCGGTTTGCCGGGCTGTTGACTTTTGCTCGACAGAGCTGCATTGCGTCAAGGCCAGGACACTGAACAGTGCAACGGCCAAGCCCTTAAGCGTATTCATCGAACGGCTTTTCACAAATCAGTATCCTGTCAAAATTCACGTATAGTTACAGCGTGGATGATACTATACCGGTATCCCAGAGTGAAACAAACATGGACCATTATGTCTGCAGGCAATGAAGTAAAAGAAGCGAAAAAAAAAGGAACATTGTTTATTGTTCCGACCCCTATCGGCAATTTGGGCGATATCACTGAGCGCGCAATTGAGGTGTTAGCGCAGGTTGATGCCATTGCTGCTGAGGATACGCGTCATAGTGGTCCGTTGATGCAGCACCTGGGAATAAAAACGCCGCTGATAACTTTGCATGAACATAACGAAAGCCAAAAAACAGCGGTCTTAATCGAGCAGTTGCAACAAGGCAAGTCATTAGCATTAATCAGTGATGCCGGTACCCCGTTAATCAGTGACCCGGGCTATACGTTGGTGCGGCAGTGTCGACAGGCACAGCTGCCGGTGGTTGCCTTGCCGGGGCCGTGCGCGATTACAACTGCGCTTAGTGCTGCCGGACTGGCCACTGACCGCTTTACGTTCGAAGGGTTTTTGCCGGCCAAGCCACAGCAGCGCCGTAAACAGCTGAGTGAACTGGCAACAGAAACGCGTACCATGGTGTTTTACGAATCGCCGCACCGGATACTTCACACCTTAGCGGATTTAAGCACGCATCTGGACAGTGAACGTGAGATTGTACTGGCTCGCGAGCTGACCAAGCAATTCGAGACCTACTTGTCGGGAACAGCGGCCCAGTTGCTGGAAAAGTTAACTGCCGATCGAAACCAACAGCGGGGCGAAATGGTGATCATCGTAGCCGGCCAGCGTAAAGAAAAAGTAGCAGCCGATATCCTGCCCGAAGCGCAAAAGGCGATGACTTTGTTGTGTCAGGAACTACCGTTAAAAAAAGCAGCGGCGATTTGTGCGGGGCTTTACGATGAACGAAAAAATGCCCTTTATCAATGGGCTCTGGAAAACTTGAATAAATGATTGTGAAATTTCGCGGCTACCCGTATTATCTGCCGTGGGAAGCCTGCCAGACAATCGCCGCTGATAATGTATCAGGGGAGGAAAGTCCGGGCTCCACAGGGCAGGGTGCCAGGTAACGCCTGGGCGGCGCAAGCCGACGACCAGTGCAGCAGAGAGTAAACCGCCGATGGCCGCTTGCGGTACAGGTAAGGGTGAAAGGGTGCGGTAAGAGCGCACCGCACCGCTGGCAACAGTTGGTGGCAGGGTAAACTCCACCCGGAGCAAGGTCAAATAGGGGTTCTATGGCGCGGCCCGCGTTGAACCCGGGTAGACTGCTTGAAGGCCAGGGTGACCTGGTCGCTAGATGAATGATTGTCCACGACAGAACCCGGCTTATCGGCGGGTTTCCCACTCTTTTATAAAGTGAATCAGGGCGTCAGCGGGTAATGAACCGCTGACATAAAAACCCTGACCGTAGTCGCAGCCGGCGGCTTCCATAAGTTGCCACTGTTGTTGGTTTTCCACGCACTGAGCTATGGTTTCTATATTCAGCGCCTTAGCAATACCGGTAACCGCCTGCAGTAACTGAGTCTTTATCTGCTCATCGGATGTTTCATCCAAAAACCGCCGGTTGATTTTAAGAATATCAACCGCGTAAGTCTGCAGACAATGGATACTGGAAACGCCAAGACCAAAGTTGTCTAACGCGATTTTCAGACCCTGGCGGCGTAAATACTTAATGGCATCCAACTGTTTTGTTTTAGCTCCGATAAACAACGACTCATTGACTTCAACGACCACTTGATTCGCCGGAATTCCCTTTTGTTGCAGTGTTTTTACCCAGCCTTTAACGTTACTTATGTTATGCAGTTCGTGTTCACTGCGATTAACCGACACAGTGAGATTAATATTAGCTCGCTTGAACTTCAGCCAGTCATTACAAACCTGCTGGAAAACATAGTCACCGATCGCCTCAATCAGACCGTTCTTTTCTGCTATGGGAATAAACTCAGCGGGTGAAATCAGATCCTGCCCGCAATCCCAGCGCACCAGAGCTTCGCATTTTTCAATCCGGCCGGTGGTCAGGTTAACTATCGGTTGATAGTGAACGTTCAGCAGGCCCTGCTCCAGCGCATTGCGCAGGCGCTCGGTAACCTGTTTGAGTTGCTCTGTTTGCTCGCGTAATTGCTGATTAAAAAAGTGATAGGTTTTGCGCCCCGATGTTTTTGCCGCGTACATGGCTATGTCAGCATGTTTTAACAGGGTATCGGCACTACCGCCATCTTCCGGGTACAGGGCAATACCGATACTGGCGGAAATTTGCACCGGGTGTTGTTGCAGATGAAACTGTTCACTGAGCAATTCGTTTAAGTTTTTGGCGACCGTAACCACTTGCTCTGTTGTTTCAGTATTGTGCAACACAATAACAAATTCATCGCCACCCAGCCGGGCAATAAAATCAGCCCCGCGTAAATTTTCCCGCAAGCGCTGGGCAACACCGGCGAGCAACTGATCACCGACATCGTGACCAAGGCTGTCATTAACGTCTTTAAAACGATCCAGGTCGATAAACAGAACGGCAAAGGGCGGCTTGCGGGTAACCATTGACTGCAAATGTTCCAAAAACGAAGTGCGGTTGGGTAGCTGTGTGACGACATCAAAGTGTGCCTGGTGATCGACCAGTTTCATAGCCTGCCGGAGCCGGTTGTGGGTGAACACCAGAGATAACATAAAAATCAGCGTCATCAGGGTAACCATTGCGCCGCCAATAACGATAAGCAAATAACCCACCGAACGCGCGACCCATTCACCGGAGCGCGGCAAGGCGGCCAAATGCCATTCGGCACCCGGTACCGCCATCGATAGCCTCACGGCGTCCGCTTGTGCCAGCTGCCCGGATCCGGCAATCAGTTGTTGCCGGCTGGACTTGAGGGGGTCACTGGTGATGCTGAATTGATAGTCGGAGTGATCATAAAAGCCTACGTTTTGCAGTAATTTATCAATGTCCAGCACTTCGGCAATAATACCCCACAACTCATTATTATGGGTTCTGACCGGAGTACGGATAATTAGCGCGCGACCGCCCTGCACTAAGTTAACCGGGCCTGTAAGAAGGGTTTCATTGTTGTTGATCGCCTGCTGTACGGTTTTTAGCTGGTCGGGATCGCTATGGTAATCAAAGCCCAGTACCGAGGCATTGTCCTCTAACGGATAGACGTACTGCACCACAAAGTCCCGCGCCAGTGCAATGTTACGAATGGGCAACTTCTCATCAATAATAGTGGCGACCAGTGAGTCAAAGCGCTCAGGTGATAATCCGGGACGCAGTAATATTTCAGCCTGTAAGGCCTTGGTGACCACCAAAGACGATGCAAGCTGGCCATCTAACGCCGCGCTCATCGTACTCAGCTCACTTAGCGCGAGACGTTTTTGACCTTCTACCTGGCTTCGATGATAACTTTCCGCTGTCCAGATAACCGTTATGCTAAGAAACAGAAGGGTTATTCCTATCGCAACCCAATGCAACTTCATGCGGCGTAATTCTCCGACTTAATCGATAACTGCAGTATTGCACAAAAAATAATCAGATTCTAACGCTATAAAATAGCCTTTAGCTTCAAATACTTGCTGCAACAGCGCTAAACAGGTGCCGATAATCCCCGGCTTTGCTGTGTTTTTCCCTTGACAGTGGGAAAGCTAACTCCCTAGACTGTATGATTGTGGAGATTTGTGGATAATCGTGGATCTCAATGATCAGGTGAGGATCATGTTCCGAGGCGCAACAGGGTTAAATTTAGACAACAAAGGACGTTTGGCGATACCGGCGAAACACCGCAATGCGCTGACCCTTGACTGTGATGGTAAGATGGTTTGCACCATCGATATCAAACAGCCCTGCCTGCTCCTTTATCCGCTGCCCGAATGGCAGTTGATTGAAAAAAAATTAACTCAGTTGTCCAGTATGAACCCGGCAGAACGTCGCCTGCAACGGCTGCTGTTGGGTCACGCAGATGATTGTGAAATGGATAAAAACGGTCGTCTGTTAATCTCAGCTCCGCTGCGTCAGCATGCAGGATTAGAAAAAAAGCTGATGTTAGTGGGGCAGCTAAACAAATTCGAAATTTGGGACGAAGCAGCCTGGAACGATCAGGTTGCACAGGATATGGACATCGAGCGCGAGGGCGACTTTACCCTTAATGAACGCTTAGAAGATTTTTCATTATAATGATAACAACAACACCGACAACACAGCATGTTTCGGTGCTATTAGATGAATCCATTGCAGCGTTAGCGATTGATCCGGACGGCACCTACATCGACGCCACTTTTGGCCGTGGCGGTCATACCCGTGCTTTACTGCAGCGTTTGAGTCCTCGTGGGCGTGTCATCGCCCTTGACCAGGATCCGCAGGCCATCAAAGCAGCACAAAATATCGACGACCAGCGCTTTTCTATTGTGCACACGCCTTTTGCCAACTTATCCGAGGTGCTGGAACAGTATGATTTAAAACATCAGCTAAGCGGAATTCTTTTTGATCTGGGCGTTTCCTCGCCACAGCTGGATGATGCCGAGCGCGGCTTTAGCTTTATGCGCGATGGACCACTGGATATGCGGATGGACAGTAGCCAGGGGGAAACAGCAGCTGAGTGGCTGAACCGCGCCAGTTTTGACGACATTGTTTATGTACTAAAAGTGTATGGCGAAGAGCGTTTTGCCCGCCGGATAGCCCGCGCGGTTGTTGCAGATCGCGAGCAAACGCCATTTTTACGAACGCGCCAGCTGGCCGAGTTGATTGCCCGCGTCAGTCCACAAAAAGACAAGCATAAGCATCCGGCTACCCGCAGTTTCCAGGCGATTCGCATTCACATTAACCGCGAGCTGGAGCAAATTGAGCAGGCACTGCAGGCATCATTAGATGGCCTGAAAGAAGGTGGACGACTGGTTGTTATCAGTTTTCACAGTCTCGAGGACCGCATTGTTAAGCGCTTTATGCGGGCGCAGAGTCAGGGTAAGCAGGTACCTGCCGGGTTACCGGTAACCGAAGCGGAACTTAACAAAGATCGTACGCTGGCGTTGGAAGGAAAAGCCATTAAGCCCTCTGCTGCAGAAATTACTGCCAACCCCAGGGCGCGTAGTTCGGTACTGCGTATAGCGCGGAGACTGGCTGATGGGTAAACAACGGTATCCGGCCTTGCCATTGATGTTGCTGCAGGATCTCAACCGCTATAAGCGGGTGATTTTACTGTTGTTGTTGGTGGTGTTCAGTGCTCTGGCAGTTATTTATATCGCCCATCAAAACCGCCAGCTAACGGCCGATCGCGATCAGCTGTTATCAGCACGCGATTTGCTTGACCGCGAATGGCGCCATCTGATTATCGAGCAAAACTCTCTGACCGAACACAGCCGGGTGGAGCGCCTGGCTCAGCAAAAACTGCAAATGGTAGATGTTGACAGTGAGCGCGAGGAATTGGTGCCATGGCAATAAGATCGCCGCAGAAAAAGCCGGTAAAACGCAACCGTAAGAATACGCCCGCGGCAGGAACCCAGTGGCGGTTTTATCTGGCTGTCAGTTTATTGTTCGGGGTGTTTAGCGTGTTAATTGCACGCGCCGCTTATATTCAGGTTATTAGCCCCGAGCGTTATTCTGAGCAGGGCGATATGCGCTCGCTACGCTCCTCCAGTTTAAGTGTGCAGCGGGGCATGATTGTCGATCGCAATGGCCGCGAACTGGCGGTAAGTGTGCCGGTCGAAACCGTCTGGGCCGATCCCCAGCGCATTGCCGAATACAATGCGCTGGCAGACACCCGCCGCTGGCAGGCACTGGCAGAAACATTCCGGATGAATCGGGAAGATTTAGTCGCTAAGGTTTCTGACCCGGAACGGCGCTTTGTTTATTTACAGCGCAAAGTCACTCCCAGTGAAGCAAACTACGTTAAACAACTGAATATCCCCGGCGTTTACCTAAAAACTGAGTCACGCCGTTATTACCCGACAGGGGAAATCAGTGCCCATCTATTAGGCCTGACGAATATCGACGGTAAGGGCCAGGAAGGTCTGGAGCTGTTATACGATGAACACCTAACCGGTACGCCGGGTCAGCGAACCTACCGCAAGGATGCTGGCGGCCGGGTTATTGAAGAAATTAGTCAGACCGAAGCGGAACAGCCAAAACAGCTTACCTTAAGTATCGACCAGCGCATTCAGGCCACCGCCTATACCGAGTTAAAAAAAGCCGTGCGTTATAACCAGGCAACCTCCGGCAGTGTCGTGGTGATTGACGTCGCCACAGGCGAGGTACTGGCACTGGTTAACAGCCCGTCTTTTAATCCGAATAATCGCGCTGACTTGCAAAGCTACAAAATGCGAAACCGGGCGATAACGGACAGTTACGAGCCGGGCTCAACGGTTAAACCACTGGTTGTACTCAGCGCTCTGGAAAATGGTTTGCACAAAGTGGGTGACAGCATTGATACCAGCCCGGGCTGGCTTAGGCTGGGTGGCCGCCGGGTCAGCGATCCGCGCAATTATGGCGAGCTGTCGCTGGCCGGGGTTCTCGAACATTCCTCCAATGTCGGGGTAACCCGAATGGCGCTGGAACTCGGCATCGAACCCCTGTTACAAACCTACTTTGATGTCGGTTTTGGCAACGATACCGGTATTTCACTACTGGGTGAAAGCATGGGCATGTTCGGCAATCGCCGGCGTTGGTCTGATTTTGAGTTAGCCACCCTGTCGTACGGATACGGGCTGTCAATCACCACGCTACAACTGGCGCGTGCTTACACGGCCATTGCCAGCGGCGGGCAATTGCGCCCTCTGACCATATTCCGCCAAGAGTCGCCACTGCCGGCCGAGCAAATTTTTAATGCGGACAACACCCGCGCTGTGCTGCGGATGATGGAAACTGTAGTGACTGACGGTACAGCGAAAAACGCCCGGGTGCCGGGCTACCGCATTGCCGGAAAAACAGGAACGACCCGCAAAGCCAGTGCTACCGGGGGTTACGGCGATGAATACGTGGCTTTGTTTGCAGGTATTGCCCCGGCATCAGATCCCGAAGTGGTGGTCGTTGTAACCATCAATGAGCCGGCCACTGACGATTACTATGGCGGCACGGCGGCTGCTCCCGTATTTTCAGCCATTGTCGGACAGACTATGCGGTTACTGAATGTTGCTCCGGATAATCTCGATAATGAGCCGATGAAAGCGGCCGGCCTGGGGGGCCAGTGATATGCGCTTACCGGAATTGCTGGACTGGCTTAAAATTGCTCTGCCGCCGACCACCATCAGTGGTATAAAATTAGACAGCCGGCAAGTGGCTAACGGCGATTTATTTGTTGCGGTATCCGGCTATGTAACTGACGGCAGAGATTATATTGACGCGGCTATAAAAGCCGGTGCGGCAGCCGTCTTAGCAGAGGATACCAAGCTTTGGGTTGAACAGCAGCAGGCTGTGCCCATTGTCCACATTCCCGATCTTAAAGCTCAGTTATCCCGCATCGCAGGTAACTTTTTTGCTCATCCGTCGGCGCAAACCCGGCTGCTGGGTATTACCGGCACCAATGGCAAAACATCGGTAACCCACCTGATTGCCCAGCTTGTGCAGGCGATGGGAGAGCCGGCAGGCCTGATTGGTACTACCGGTAGTGGTCTGGTAGGGGCTTTACTGCCCGAAAAGCACACTACGCCGGATGCCGTGACTGTGCAGCAACGGATAGCGACCCTGGTGGCCGAGGGCGCAAAGGTTATCGCAATGGAGGTCTCTTCCCATGCGCTGGTCCAGGGACGGGTCGAGGCGTTGCAGTTTAGCTCGGTAGCGGCTACCAATATCAGTCGTGACCATCTGGATTACCACGGCTCGATGACGGAATATGTGAAGGCCAAGCAGCGCTTGTTTACTGACTTTAAAGCCCCGCATCAGCTGATTAATGCAGACGACAAGGCTTTGCGTCACTGGTTAACAGGCCAGCCCGGCACCATGATTACCGGCTTAGCCGCCGTACAAAAAGACGCTAAACCAGTGGATGCTGCGGCCAGTTTGTTGGCAGATAATATTCAGTACCGGCCCGATGGCACCCGCTTTGACGTTGATTACCAGTCAATTGCTCAGTCTTCACAGGCTGAAACCATTCAGTCGCCGTTACTTGGCCAGTTTAATGTGTACAACTTGTTGACTGCGCTGGGAGTTTTGCTGGCAGAAGGTTACCCCCTGCAGCAGCTGGCCCATGCCTGTCATCAGTTGCAGCCAGTGCCGGGCCGCATGGAAGCGTTTCAAAATGCCGACTCAGCGCTGATTGTGGTTGACTACGCACACACCCCCGATGCGCTGCAGCAGGTACTAAGCGCCCTGCGTAAACATTGTCGCGGTCAGCTGTGGTGTGTGTTTGGCTGCGGCGGCGATCGCGATCGCGGCAAACGTCCGCAGATGGGCAAAGTCGCCATTGAATATGCCGATCAAGTGGTTGTCACCGACGACAATCCGCGCACCGAACCCGCCGAACAAATCATCGCAGATATTTTAACGGGTACCTTAAATAACACTAAAACTCGGGTTATTCAGGGCCGCTACCAAGCGGTCGTTGATACCATGGCAAGGGCCGGGCGCAATGACGTTGTGTTGTTAGCCGGTAAAGGTCATGAAGATTATCAGGTAATTGGTACACAACGGTTTGATTATGACGAACGAGCAACAGTGGCCGCCTGGCTGCAGGGAGACCGTGCATGATTAATGTCAGTTTACAGTGGCTTGCTGAAACCCTCTCGGCGGAGCTGATCGGAACCAGCAATGGCGCTGAATTGATGGTCGATAAAGTCAGTACCGACACTCGCTCTGATCTCAGCGATACCTTATTTATTGCCTTGCGCGGAGCTAACTTTGACGCCCATGACTTTATTCCCGAAGCTGCAGAGTCGGGGGCTAAAGCGGTGGTCTGTGAGCGCCCCATGGATGTTACTATACCGCAGTTGATTGTGGCTGACTGCCGGCAGGCGCTGGGGCAGCTTGGCGCCGCAGTGAAAGCGCAGGTTAAGCCGAAAACCATTGCCATTACCGGCAGTAACGGTAAAACCACCGTTAAGGAAATGCTGGCATCCATTTTGTCACGTAAGCACCCGGTGCTGGCAACCCAGGGCAATTTTAACAACGATATCGGTGTACCATTGACCTTGCTGCGTCTGACGCCTGAACATCAGTACGCCGTCATCGAACTGGGCGCCAATCACCCCGGAGAAATCGGCTACACTACCTCGTTAACACGGCCCGACGTTGCCATTCTTAACAACGTCAGTGCTGCTCATGTCGAGGGCTTTGGTTCATTGCAGGGCGTGGCACGCGCGAAAACTGAAATTTTTCGGGGCCTGGACCACAGCGGTTTAGCAATTACCACCTGGCATTCGGAATTTTTACCGTGCTGGCAGCGTAATCGCGAAGGTAAGCGCTTACAAACTTTCGGTTTTGATGCGCAGGCGGATGTCTATGCCTCAGAAGTCAGCCTGGACGAAGAGGGCTGCGCTCAGTTTACCCTGCATCTGTTTGGTCAGCAGGCCAGGGTCTCATTGCAACTTAGTGGGATGCACAACGTGCTGAATGCCCTGGCTGCCGCCACTGCCGCCCATGAACTGGGCATTGACTTAAAAGATATTACCCTGGGGTTGCAGGCACTGCAGCCGGTCGCCGGCCGTCTGACCACCTACAAACTGGCACCAGGCCTGCGCTTAATAGACGATAGCTACAACGCCAGCGTTGCTTCAACTAAAGCCGCTTTGGATCTGTTGTCGACTTATCAGGGTTACCAGATCATGGTGCTGGGGGACATGGGCGAACTGGGCCCCGAGTCCCGCGCCTACCACGAAGAAATTGGTGCCCACGCACTGACTTGCGATATTGATAATTTGCTAACCGTGGGTGTGCTCAGTCAAAGTGCCAGTGAAGTCTTTAATGGTCGCGGCGGTAAGCATTTTTCCAGTCACCAGAAGCTGGTGGATGAGATTTTACAAATCATTACACAACAAAATTCCCGGCAACCGGTCACAGTGCTGGTAAAAGGTTCCCGCTCAGCGCATATGGAGCGGATAGTCGACGCCTTAAAAGAACAGGCGGTAGTAAAACCGGAAAAGGACCAACACGCATGTTAGTTTGGCTGGCTGAGTTTCTCACTCAATTTGAAAGCGCTTTTAACGTCTTCTCTTATTTGACGTTACGCGCCATTTTGAGTGTCCTCAGCGCCTTAATTTTGTCCCTTTGGCTGGGACCCTGGATGATTGCCCGCCTGCAGCGATTGCAAATCGGACAGACCGTACGTGATGACGGCCCGCAAAGTCACCTCAGCAAGACAGGCACTCCGACCATGGGCGGTAGCTTGATTCTGGTGGCCATTATCGGCTCGTCACTGCTATGGGCTGACCTGGAAAACCGCTATGTCTGGGTGGTGTTGTTCGTGGTGACGGGCTTTGGGATCATCGGCTTTGTAGACGATTACCGGAAAGTGATTCGTAAGGATCCCAAGGGCTTAATTGCCAAATGGAAATACTTTTGGCAGTCGGTAATAGCCAGTATTGCGGTAGTTTATCTGTACAGCACCAGTTCACTACCCAGTGAAACGGCACTGCTGGTGCCCTTTTTTAAAGATGTGATGCCGCAGCTTGGTCTGTTGTATTTGTTACTGGGTTACTTCGTTATTGTCGGTACCAGTAATGCGGTCAACCTGACCGATGGCCTCGATGGCCTGGCGATTATGCCAACGGTTATGGTCGCCGGCGCTTTAGGCGTATTTGCGTACGCCTCGGGTAATGTCAATTTCGCCGAATACCTGCAAATCCCTCATTTACCGCTTTCCGGCGAACTGCTGGTGGTCTGTGCTGCGATTGTCGGGGCCGGGTTGGGATTCCTCTGGTTCAATACGTATCCGGCCATGGTGTTTATGGGCGATGTAGGCTCCTTGTCATTAGGGGCCACTCTGGGAGTGATAGCGATTTTAGTCAGGCAGGAGCTGGTGCTGTTTATTATGGGCGGCGTTTTTGTGATGGAAACGTTATCGGTGATGCTGCAAGTAGGATCGTACAAACTTCGCGGTAAGCGAATTTTTCGTATGGCGCCGATTCACCATCACTACGAACTTAAGGGCTGGCCGGAACCGCGGGTGATTGTCCGGTTTTGGATTCTGTCATTAATTTTTGTGCTAATTGGGCTGGCGACCTTAAAACTAAGATAAGTGAGCATGTGACAACGCGATGAGAAAAGTTGATTGGCAAAGGGTAGAAAGAGTCAGTGTACTGGGTTTAGGTAAGTCCGGTCTTTCTGCTGTGCGCTTTTTGCAGCACTACTTAGGCGATCGCATTGCCCGCCAGGAACTTATTTTAGAAGCATTTGAAACACGCTCCGCCAGCCCCGGCGTAGAAGCGGCAAGACAATTACTGGGCAAGCAACGAGTTGTTACCCGGCAGTGGCAGCTTGAAGATACCCTGGCAGCGGATGTGCTGGTAGTCAGCCCCGGCATAGATTTGCGCCAACCAGCCATTAAAGCTGCGCAGGATGCCGGCGTCCGTGTTATCGGCGATGTCGAACTTTTTGCTCAGCAGGTGCAGCGGCCAGTGGTGGCAATTACCGGCTCAAACGGTAAATCAACCGTAACACGTATGGTCGAGTACCTTGCCCGGCAACAGGGAATTAAGGCGCTGGCCGCCGGAAATATCGGCCTGCCGGTGCTGGAAGCACTACAGCAGCAAGAGAAGCAGGAACTGCAGCTGTATGTACTGGAGCTGTCCAGCTTCCAGTTGGAAACTCTTGAATCGTTGCAACCGGTTGCAGCAACTGTTTTGAACATCAGCCCCGATCATCAGGACCGCTACTATCGGCTGACTGACTACATTGCTGCCAAAAAACGTATCTACCGCAACGCAGAGCTGTGCGTTCTGAACCGGCAAGAAACCATGTACTGGCCGACACAGCAGGCGCCGGCGCTGACCTTCGGGCCAGACCAGAGTGACGCAGATTTTGGCATACAGCGCCGTGGCGAAGAAACCTGGATTACCTACCAGAGTGAACCCATACTGGCGGCGCATCAACTGGCGCTGCAGGGCATCCATAATTTACTTAATGTACAGGCAGCGCTGGCGCTGGCGCTGGCGGTCGGTGTACCGGTCGCAGCCGGGGCAGGTTATATCCGTGAATTTGAAGGCTTACCCCACCGCTGCCAGCTGGTTACTGAACGCCTTGGGGTTAAGTGGGTTAATGACTCAAAAGCCACCAATATTGGTGCTACTGAGGCTGCTATCAAAGGGCTGCGGCCGTTAGTTAATGGCCGCCTTATCCTGATTGCCGGCGGCGTTGGCAAAGGGGCTGACTTTAGTACTCTGCAGCCCAGCCTTAAACAGGTTGATGGGTTGATAACCATCGGTGAAGATGGCGCCTTAATTGGCCAGTACGTTAATGGTTCACGCCATGCCGGCGATTTACAACAGGCGGTAGCTTTGGCGGACCAGTTAACGGAATCTGGTGATTTAGTGCTGTTATCGCCGGCTTGTGCCAGCTTTGATCAATTTGATGACTTTGAGCACCGGGGTTTATGTTTCAGTCGTGCTGTCGAGGGGCTTTATGAACAAAGCGCATGAACAGCAATTAAAACTGTTGATACCTAAACCGGGTAGTGGCTCTGTTTTAAAAGCTGCTGGCCAATGGTTATGGCCGGGCTATTCGACCAGTCTTTATGATCGTATGCTGTTAACCGTAGCGGTGGTGTTATTGCTGCTTGGTTTCATTATGGTGACGTCGGCGTCATTACCAGCCGCTGAAAAACTAACCGGCAATTCGTTTCATTTCGCCATTCGCCACCTGACCTACGTTATGCTGGGCCTTCTGCTGATGTTATCAGCGCTGGCAATTCCGGTGGCTAAGTGGGAGCAGCACAGCGGTAAACTGCTGTTGCTGGGTTTGGGTTTGCTGGTTCTGGTTTTATTGGTTGGCCATACGGTTAACGGCGCCCAGCGCTGGATTAAAGTTGGCCCCTTCAGTATCCAGGTAGCTGAGTTAACAAAATTATTTTTCTACATTTACTTAGCCAGTTACCTGTCCCGCCGCGAAGACGAACTGCGCGAAGCGAAAAAAGGTTTCATCAAGCCTCTGATACTGCTCTTTATCGCCTCGCTGCTGCTTCTGGCGCAACCGGACTTCGGCACTTTGGTAGTGTTGGCTGCGACTACCGTGGCGATGATGTTTCTGGCCGGGGCGCCGTTATGGCAGTTCTTCGCAGTGTTTATAACCTGTGTACTTGCCCTGATTGGTGCCATCATTGCCGAACCTTACCGTATGCAGCGGATACTGACCTTTATGGAGCCCGAAAAAGATCCTTTCGGGGCGGGTTATCAGTTAATGCAGTCACTGATTGCTTTTGGCCAGGGTGAGGTCAATGGTCTTGGCTTAGGTAACAGCATCCAGAAACTGCAGTATCTGCCCGAAGCCCATACCGACTTTATTATGTCTGTAATTGCTGAAGAACTGGGATTTGTCGGTGTTGTCAGTGTTATCGCTCTGATCCTGTTGCTGGTCAGCCGGGCGCTGGTTATCGGTCGTCGGTGCCTATTTGCCGAACAGCGTTACAGTGGTTACCTGGCTTACGGTATCGCCATTTGGTTTAGTCTGCAGGCGTTTGTAAATATTGGCGCAGCTTCCGGAGCGTTGCCAACTAAAGGACTGACACTACCCTTGGTCAGCTACGGCGGTACCAGTATTCTGGTTTCGTCGCTGGCCGTCGGGCTATTATTAAGGATTGATCATGAGCGCCGCATGAAGGGTCGCAAAGTGACGCCGCGTGGAGGTGCCGGATGATCAACCCAGACCAGCAACAACGCGCTGTGATTGCTGCCGCCGGTACTGGTGGCCATGTGTTTCCCGCGCTGGCAGTGGCCTTGCAGCTAATCAAACTGGGCTGGCAGGTCGACTGGGTCGGCACCAGAGAGGGTCGGCTGGAGTCTAAGGTGGTACCGGCTCACGATATTCGTTTGCACTCGCTGGAAATGACCGGTATCCGCGGACACGGGAAAATACGCTTATTTAAAGCGCCCTGGCAGCTGTTTAATGCCATTAAGCAAGCGCGCCAGTTGTTGCGGGATCTGCAGCCTGACGTAGTCGTTACCTTTGGTGGTTATGTTTGTGCGCCGCTGGGTATTGCGGCCAAATCTCTGGGTATTGCGCTGTTAACCCATGAGCAAAACGCAGTACCCGGCATGACCACCCGGTTGCTGGCTCCTTTTGCCGACAAAGTGTTGGCGGGCCTGCCATTTACTAAAAAAGCCATCAAAAAAGCTGTTCTGACCGGTAACCCACTACGTGAAGACGTGCTGCAGCTGGCGCAACACGAGGTTAAAGAGGCCCGGACCGGGCCTCTGCGGCTGTTAGTGGTCGGCGGTAGTCTGGGGGCAAAAGTACTGAACGATACGGTGCCGGCGGCGCTGGCTGACATTGATACGCCGCTAACGGTGACGCACCAGTGTGGCGGCGGCAATGATAAGCAGGTAAGCGCAGCCTATGGCAACTGTCAACAGCATCAGGTAAAGGTCTGTGATTTTATCGAGCAGATGGGCGCAGCTTATCAGCAGGCGGACCTGGTGATCTGCCGGGCGGGGGCGTTAACTGTAGCCGAACTGGCGGTACTGGGCAAAGCTGCAATTCTGGTGCCATTACCCCATGCAGTCGATGACCATCAGACAGCCAATGCGATGACCCTGGTTAACGCCGGAGGGGCGGTCTTGTTGCCGCAGTCAGAGCTCAATGAGCAAAGTTTAGCAAAGCTGTTGCAAAGATTGTTGCAAGACCCGCAGCAACTGTGGAAAATGGCGCGCTTTGCGCGTCAGAGCGGGCGTCCGCAGGCAACAGCTGCAGTTACGCAGTGTTGTCTTGACGCGGCGAACCATAATGCCACAGAGCAGGTGAAGTAAGATGACAACAACAGCAACCCGCCAACAACCTTTTACATTAGTGAATGTGCCGGAAATGCGCCGGGTTAAACAGATTCACTTTATTGGTATCGGCGGTGCCGGTATGGCGGGCATTGCCGAAGTTCTGCTTAATCAGGGCTACAGTATCTCAGGCTCGGATATCGCCGCGAACAACAACACCCGGCGCCTGCAAAAGTTAGGCGCCCGGGTTATGTTTGGCCATCAGTCGCAACACATTGAAGCGGCCAGTGTGGTGGTGGTGTCCAGCGCTATTGATGCCGAAAATGTAGAGTTACTGGCGGCTCAGGAACTGCGCCTGCCGGTGGTCCGGCGCGCGGAAATGCTGGCCGAGCTGATGCGCTTTCGGCATGGCATCGCAGTGGCCGGCACGCACGGGAAAACCACGACAACATCATTATTGGCCAGTATTTTTGCAGAGGCCGGACTGGACCCGACCTTTGTTATTGGCGGCTTACTCAATTCAGCTGGTTCTAATGCCCGGCTAGGCAGCAGTAAATACCTTATTGCTGAGGCCGACGAGAGTGATGCCTCATTTTTACATTTGCAGCCGATGGTGGCCGTGGTCACCAATATTGAAGCCGATCATATGGACACTTATGGCGGCGATTTTAATAAGCTGCTGGATACTTATCTGGAGTTTCTACACAACTTGCCGTTTTACGGGTTGGCAGTGATGTGTATTGATGACCCGGTAGTGGCTGAGTTGATTGCCCGGGTCGGGCGGCAGGCGATTACCTATGGATTTAGTGAAAACGCGGACGTGCGCGCCGTCGATTATCAGCAAACCGGCGGTCAGAGCCGCTTTACCGTTTTACGCGACGGGCATCAGCCGCTGCAGATCGTACTGAACCTGCCCGGCCGGCATAATGTGCTCAATGCGCTGGCTGCGGTTGCTGTTGCAACTGACGAAGGCCTCAGTGACAGTGCCTTACAGCGCGCTTTGAATACCTTTGAAGGAATTGGTCGACGGTTTCAGCATTACGGCGAGTTTACGGTTAAAGGCTGGCCGCGGGAGTCTGCCGGTAAAGGTTCTGTCATGCTGGTTGATGATTACGGTCATCATCCGTCCGAAGTACAGGCTACCATTGATGCAGCCCGCGCCGGCTGGCCGGACAAACGGCTGGTGATGGCGTTTCAGCCACACCGGTTTTCGCGTACCCGCGACCTTTATGAAGACTTTGTTAATGTTTTATCGCAAGTGGATACCCTGTTACTGCTGGAAGTTTATGCGGCCGGTGAAATCCCGGTTACAGGTGCAGACAGTCGTGCTCTGAGCCGTTCGATTCGGCAACGCGGACAGGTAGACCCGGTCTATGTCAGCTCGCCGGAGGAGTTGCTGGAGGTTATTGGCGACATCCTGGCACCGAATGATTTGTTACTGACACAGGGCGCCGGCAATATCGGAACTCTGGCACAGCAACTGTTGCAGGACGTATTTGAGGGCGGGAAGACAGATGCAGAATAAAGAATACGGGAAAGTTGCGGTTATGATGGGCGGTCACTCGGCGGAACGCGAAGTCTCGCTGCGTTCCGGCGCTGCCGTGCTTAAGGCCTTAACCGGTCTGGGTATTGAGGCCCACAGCTTTGATCCTGCCCGGCAGCCTTTGCAGCAGTTAATCAGTGAACATTTTCAGCGGGTATTCATTGCTTTACATGGTCGCGGCGGCGAAGACGGCAGTGTGCAGGGTGCATTAGAAACACTGCAGATCCCCTACACCGGCAGCGGTATTTTGGGTTGTGCGCTGGCAATGGATAAAGTTCGCAGTAAACAAATTTGGCAGGCACTGTCGTTGCCGCTAGCAGAAAGCTTTGCCGTTTCGGCCCGTCAGGTGCAGCAACTGGACTATCAGCGTTTACTACAGGACCTTGGCGGCCGCGTTATTGTTAAGCCAGCCAGTGAAGGCTCGTCGATTGGAATGAGTGTCGCGAATAGCGCGGCACAGCTTGAGCAGGCGTTAACCGCGGCCTTTCAGTATGATCAGCAGGTACTGGTTGAACGCTGGATCGTGGGCCGCGAATATACGGTGGCTATTGTTGCCGGGCAGGCCTTGCCGGTCATTCGGCTGCAGACCAGCCACGAGTTTTATGATTTTGCAGCAAAATACCAGGCCAGTGATACCCAGTATCACTGCCCGGCCGGTTTATCCGCGGCCGCTGAACAGCAGCTGCAGACACTGGCATTGCAGGCCTTCGAGGCTTTGGGTTGCCGTGGTTGGGGGCGGGTGGACGTGATGCGCGATGAACAGGACAACTGGTATTTGTTAGAAGCGAACGCAGTACCTGGAATGACCGAAAAAAGTCTGGTGCCGATGGCGGCGCGCGCGCAGGGCGACGAATTTGCGGTACTGGTTGAAAAAATACTGGCACAGACGCTGGAGCCGTAATGAGCAGGCAGCCAAGTCAGCCGTCGCTCAGACGCTGGAATTTTTGGCTCGGCCTGGGCGTCTGTTTGCTGACACTGGGCGCTTTTATCACGGGCATCGTGCAGCTTACGCAAGTACTGAAAGATGAGCAGCAGGTGCCGCTGGCGCGGTTAAATGTAGAGGGTGAGTTACGGCAGTTGACGCCGGCTGAGATCCGCCGGGCATTAACGGCAAAGCCACTGGGCAGCTTTTTTACTGCCGATGTTAATCAGCTGAGACAGCGGGTGGAGCAGCTACCCTGGGTAGCCAAAGCTTCCGTCCGCAAAGTCTGGCCGAATCGGCTGGCAGTACATGTTACCGAACGAAAACCGCTGGCCTACTGGAATAGCGATCGGTTAGTGACAGCGCAGGGCGAGGTTTTTCGGGCTGAGGTAAACTCACAGCAGCTGAGCCAGGCGTTACCGCATCTGTCGGGGCCGGAAACCGCGGTTGATGCAACCTTGCAGCAATTTAACCAGTTGCAGCAAATGTTGCAGGTAAACGGAATGCAGTTAAACGCGCTGAGCTTAAGCGAACGTTTTGCCGTCAGTGCGGTGCTTGACAGTGGTATCGAATTAAAACTGGGACGGGAGGCAGCCCTGCAACGAATAAAACGCTTTATTGACTTGTTGCCAACAATAGAACAGCACGAGAACAGTCAGCAACAGACAATACAACAGGTTGATTTACGCTACGACACGGGCGCCGCAGTCAAATGGCAGACGCCACAGGATAAAGAGAGCTGAGTGAATATGTCGAAAACAACAGAACGTGAAATGGTGGTCGGTCTCGATATTGGCACCAGTAAAGTAACGGCATTGATAGGTGAATTGCTGCCCGATGACGAAATCAGCGTGGTCGGGGTTGGCGTTACCACAGCCCGGGGAATGGATAAAGGCGGTGTTAATGACCTGAATCTGGTGGTGCAGTCAATTCAGCGTGCGGTAGATGAAGCAGAGTTAATGGCTGACTGCCGCGTCGCCTCGGTGTTTTTGAATATATCGGGGCGGCACATCGCCTGTCAGAACGAAAGCGGGATGGTGCCGGTTAATGATGCTGAAGTGACCCAGGACGACGTTGATAATGTCATTCACGCTGCCCGCTCAGTGCCTATTGCAAAGGAGCGGCGCATCCTGCACGTATTGCCGCAGGAATACGTGATCGACTCGCAGGAGAGTATTCGCAGCCCCATCGGTATGTCTGGTGTGCGGATGGAATCTAAGGTCCATATCATTACCTGTGCTAATGATATGGCAAAAAACATCATTAAAGCGGTAGAGCGCTGCGGCCTGACCATAGATTCGTTGATATTTTCAGCGCTGGCCTCCAGCATCTCAGTACTGACCGAAGATGAGAAGGACCTGGGCGTAGCATTGGTCGATATGGGTGGCGGCACTATTGATATCTGTATTTATACCGGTGGCGTATTGCGCTACACGGCGGTAATACCCGCCGCGGGTAATCAGGTCACCAGTGATATTGCGAAAATTTTCAGAACACCGACCAATCACGCTGAGCAAATAAAAACCGAGCATGCCTGCGCACTGCGGCAAATGGTCAGTATGGAAGATACCATCGAAGTGCCTTCGGTTGGCGGCCGGCCGGCAAGAATGATGTCGCGGCATACGTTGGCCGAAGTTGTTGAGCCGCGTTACCAGGAACTGTTTGAGCTGGTTCGTGATCAGATCCAGCAAAGTGGCCTCGATGAACAGATAGCGGCGGGTGTCGTTATCACTGGCGGCAGTGCCAAAATGCAGGGTTGCGTTGAGTTTGCCGAAGAGATTTTTCAGATGCCGGTACGCATTGGCAAACCGCTTAATGTGAAAGGTTTAAAGGATTATGTTGAGGATCCGGTTTATGCTACCGCTGTTGGCCTGTTACGCTATGGGCAGGAAAGTACTGCAGCGGTGCAAAAAGAGAGTACAAAAACCGATGTTGTCGGACTTTGGCAAAAAGTCCAGAACTGGTTTAAAGGTGAGTTTTAACGCTGGGGTAGCACAATAATAAAAGCAGGTAGGGAGAAATATTATGTTTGAACTGATGGACAATTATGAAAGTGAAGCCGTCATAAAAGTGATCGGTGTCGGTGGTGGAGGCGGTAACGCTGTCCAGCACATGGTGAAAGAGTCGATCGAAGGCGTGCAGTTTATAGCGGCCAATACAGACGCACAGGCGCTGCGTAACCATACCGCTGATGTCACTATTCAGTTAGGCGGTGATATTACCAAAGGGCTGGGCGCGGGCGCCAACCCGGAAGTCGGCCGGCAGTCAGCGGAAGAAGATCGTGAAGCACTTAAAGCACAGCTGGAAGGCGCTGATATGGTCTTTATCGCCGCTGGTATGGGTGGCGGCACTGGCACCGGTGCAGCGCCGGTGGTTGCTGAAGTGGCTAAAGAACTGAATATCCTGACCGTGGCGGTAGTCACTAAGCCGTTTCCGTTTGAGGGTAAAAAGCGTATGGCGGTTGCCGATGACGGCATTAATGCGCTGGCGCAAAGCGTCGACTCATTGATCACCATCCCTAACGAAAAGCTGTTAAAGGTCATGGGTAAGGGTACGTCCCTGCTGGACGCCTTTAGCGCAGCAAATAATGTATTGCTGGGCGCCGTACAGGGTATTGCTGAACTGATTACCCGGCCAGGCTTAATCAACGTCGACTTTGCGGACGTACGTGCGGTAATGAAAGAGATGGGTACCGCGATGATGGGAACCGGCGTTGCCAGTGGCGAAGACCGTGCCCAGGAAGCAGCAGAAATGGCGATTAACAGTCCATTGCTGGAAGATATCGATCTTTCCGGCGCCCGCGGCGTATTGGTTAATGTCACAGCCGGTATGGATATGAGCATCGACGAATTCGAAACCGTTGGTAATACCGTTAAGGCCTTTGCCTCGGATAATGCCACGGTAATCGTTGGTACCGTTATTGATACGGAAATGTCTGACGAACTGCGGGTGACCGTAGTGGCGACCGGCATTGGCGCCGAGCGTAAGCCAGATATCTCCCTGGTTAACAATAATCAGCCAGCGAAGCGGGAACCCCAGCACAGTTACCGCAGCGACATGGATCGTAGTGCAGCAGCGCCGCGTTACGAGGAATCTGAAGAGCTGCAGCCAGAAGGCCAGACCGAAGCGGCCCGCAAGCAAGCGCCGAAAAAACAGCAGGATAATGAGCTCGATTATCTCGACATTCCTGCGTTTCTGCGTAAGCAGGTGGACTAGCGGTTGAAATTTGAGCAGAATTTGCGTCGGCCATGACAAATGTCGTATACTATGCGGCTAAGTTGATTGAGGGGGCTTATTGATGGTAAGGCAACGTACACTAAAACAAGCGATATCAGCGACAGGTGTCGGTCTGCACAAAGGAAACAAAGTTAATCTGACTTTGCGTCCGGCAGCCGCGAACACCGGGCTTATATTTCGCCGTGTCGACCTGCAGCCGGCCGTAGATATTCCGGCGCGCGCTGATTGGGTGCGGGATACGCAGTTATGTACCTGTCTCATCAATGAGCAAAATGTGCGGGTTTCGACCGTAGAGCATTTATTAGCAGCACTGGCTGGTGTCGGCGTCGATAATTGTATTATCGAAGTCGACTCCCACGAAATACCGATTATGGATGGTAGTTCGCACCCGTTTATCTACCTGCTTCAGAGTGCGGGCATTGAAGAACAGTCAGCAGCGAAAAAGTTCATTCGGATAAAACAGCCGATTCGGGTTGAAGAAGAAGATGGTAAATGGGCGGAACTGCTACCCCACAATGGTTTCCGCATTGATTTCGCCATCGACTTTGATCACCCGGCTATTGCCGAAACCGGTCAGACGGTATCAATGGAGTTTAGCAGTAACGGCTTCATTAAGGATATTAGCCGTGCCCGTACCTTTGGTTTTATGAAAGACATTGAGTACCTGCGTAAGAACAACCTCGCTTTAGGGGGAAGTTTTGACAATGCGGTGGTGCTTGATGAGTTTCGTATTTTAAACAGTGACGGCCTGCGTTATGACGATGAATTCGTCAAACATAAAATGCTGGATGCTATCGGTGATCTGTACATGTGTGGTCACAGCATTCTCGGCCACCTGCGTGCATTTAAATCTGGCCATGCCCTGAACAATCAGTTGTTACAGGCATTGCTGGCGCAGCAGGAGGCCTGGGAATTTGTCAGCTTTGACGAGGTTCAGGCCGAGTCTCCTATCACCTACTGGGCACCCAGCCTGGCTTGATTAAGGGTAGCCGGCAGCGTCGGCTACCATATCTTTTCCGCAATCTTTAATAGCTCTGAACGCAAAGGCTCCTGACTGTTTTCTGCCAGCTGTAAAATTCGCTGTCGGCGCGTCAAAGTTTCAGCAGGGCCACCGCGGGCGCCATCTTCGCCCGGCTTTATCTGAATCTCCAGGCAGTTAACCGCAATCATCGCATCTTGTTGGAAATGCGTTATAATAGCGTTTTGCTGTAATTTGAGCTGGGTTGCCCAGCCGGCCGCGTCAGTACGTACAATAAGCTTTTCATCGCGCACGTTAAGTAACTGGCAATGATCTGCCAGCGGACTGCCGACAATGTGCCGAAACAACTGTTGCCATTGCTTCAGTTCGGCGGCAAACTGTGCGTAGCGCTGCAGAGTTTGCGTCTGCGGCTGAACCCGGCTACGCATCCATTGTTGTGGTGTTTTGGGCTTATTGTTCATGGGTCACCGATTATCCATAGGACACTGCCAAGCTGCTCATTAACGAGATATTGCATGAGTTTATCAGTCTTTTACCGAGGCTCAAAAATACGTTTTCAGTTTCGCCTGACACGGCGCCGGTTATTGTCGCTAACTGGTCTCGCCGCTTTGTTGGGTCTGGCTGCGTGGCAGCCCTGGCAGTACCAGGGGATAGAGCCGGCAGTAGCGGCAGAAAAAATAACTGCCGAGCGGCTTAAGCTGGCGGCACAGCAAGCTGCGGTAAAAGAATTGCGGCAGGACACTGAAAAAAAATTAGGCGCGATGACTCTTTATCTAGGCCAGTTGCGGGCTCAGGTGCGGCGCTTAGATGCACTGGGTGAGCGGCTGGTCGCCAAAGCCAGGCTGGACAACGGTGAGTTTGACTTTGACAGCGCAGCGCCCCTTGGCGGTCCTGAAACAAGCGCTGTTGCCGAGCTTCCGCGGGTCGATGGTGATGATGTACTGGCTGAGATTGATCAGTTGCTGAATGAGCTCGGCGATAAACAAAAACAACTGTCGCTACTTGAATCTGTGATGATGAATCACAATGTCTCTAGTTCAAGCTTCGTGGCAGGACGTCCGATAACCAGTGGTTGGCTGTCATCTCAGTTTGGAGTACGCAAGGATCCCTTTAATGGGGTACCGGCGATGCATAAAGGGCTTGATTTTGCCAGTTATGCGGATGACGTAAAAGTGATTGCGACCGGCGCGGGCGTGGTCACTTGGGCTGGCGAACGTTATGGCTATGGCCAGCTAGTCGAAATTGATCATGGTGGTGGTTTAAAAACCCGCTATGGCCATAATCAGCAGCTGCTGGTTGAGGTAGGAGACGTGGTAACCAGGGGCCAGTCGATTGCAGAGATGGGCAGTACCGGCCGCTCAACCGGCCCTCATGTGCATTATGAGGTGCTGCGCAATGGTCAGGCCATCGACCCTAATCAGTTTGTATACAGAAAAATAGATAATTAATTATCGCGTCAACACGTGAGCGTACCTGAGGAGCTTTGGTATCGCTTTTGTTGTTCATAACGTAAAACAGGAAATCCCTTTCTCATGTTAGGCAGTTTGTTTCAAAAAGTATTTGGTAGCCGTAACGATCGTATTCTTAAAGGGCTAAATAAAAAAGTTGCGAAAATTAACCAGTTAGAGCCTGAATTCGAAGCGCTTTCGGATGCCGAGCTAAAAGACAAAACGGCTGAATTCCGGCGCCGCCTTAACGACGGTGAAACCTTACAGGACTTGTTGATTGAAGCCTTTGCAACCGTGCGCGAAGCCAGCAGGCGGGTGTTCGGCATGCGTCACTTTGACGTGCAGCTGGTCGGTGGCATGGTACTGGATGAAAACCGCATTGCCGAGATGAAAACCGGTGAGGGTAAGACCCTAACCGCCACTCTGCCGGCTTACCTTAATGCCCTGGCCGGCAAAGGCGTTCATATTATTACGGTGAACGATTACCTGGCTAAGCGTGATGCTGAGTTTAACCAGCCGTTGTTTGATTTTTTAGGTATGTCCGTTGCCTTTAATATTCCGGGACTACCCGCGCAGGAGAAAAAAGCAGCTTACCAGGCAGATATCACTTACGGCACCAATAACGAGTTTGGCTTTGATTATCTGCGCGATAACATGGCCTTTGCTCCTGAGGACCGGGTGCAGCGTGATCTGTATTATGCCCTGGTCGACGAAGTCGATTCGATCTTAATTGACGAAGCGCGTACCCCCTTAATCATTTCGGGCCCTGCCGAAGACAGCTCCGAAATGTATACCAAAATGAACGAGCTGGTGCCATTGCTTACGCGCCAGGAAAAAGAAGATACCGAAGAAGAAAAAGGTGACGGCGACTACACCATTGATGAAAAAGCCAAACAGCTGCATCTGACCGAGCACGGCCAGGAACATATTGAAGCCCTGCTCAAAGAGCGCGGCATGCTGAACGAAGACGATTCACTGTACTCAGCCGCCAATATTACCCTGCTGCACCACATTAATGCCGCTTTACGCGCCCATCATTTGTTCCAGAAAGATGTCGATTACATCGTTAAAGACGGAAAAATCGTTATTGTCGATGAGCATACCGGCCGTACTATGGAAGGTCGTCGCTGGTCAGAAGGTCTGCATCAGGCGGTAGAAGCAAAAGAAGGGGTCGAGATTCAAAACGAAAACCAGACCCTGGCTTCTATTACCTTCCAGAATTACTTCCGTTTATACGACAAACTAGCGGGCATGACCGGTACCGCAGATACTGAAGCTTTCGAATTTCAGTCAATTTACGGCCTGGAAACGGTAGTTATCCCGACTAACCGGCCGATGGTACGCCATGACGGCGCCGATCTGATTTACCTGACCGCTCAGGAAAAGTTTGAAGCCATTGCCGAAGACATCGCCGCCTGCCGAAAGAAAGGGCAGCCAGTACTGGTTGGTACAGTTTCTATTGAAAATTCAGAACTGCTGTCAAAGCTGTTAAAGAATAAAAAGATCCCTCACGCGGTACTGAACGCCAAGTTCCATGCTCAGGAGGCCGATATCATCGCTCAGGCCGGGCGCCCGGGAGTAGTGACGATTGCCACCAATATGGCAGGCCGGGGTACGGATATCGTGCTCGGTGGCAGCTGGATGGCTGAAGTTGAAAAGCTCGAGCAGCCGGATAACGATAAAATCGAAAGCATAAAACAGGAATGGCAGAAGCTGCATGATGAAGTCATTGCCGCAGGTGGTCTGCATATTATTGGTACCGAGCGCCATGAATCGCGCCGTATTGATAACCAGTTAAGAGGCCGCTCAGGCCGCCAGGGTGATCCAGGCTCATCGCGTTTTTATCTGTCGCTGGATGATCCGCTGATGCGAATTTTTGCCTCCGAAAGGATGGCATCCATGATGAAGCGGCTGGGTATGAAAGAGGGCGAAGCCATAGAACACCCTTGGGTAACCCGGGCAATTGAAAACGCTCAGCGTAAAGTTGAAGGCCGCAACTTTGACGTCCGGAAACAACTACTGGAATACGACGATGTAGCCAATGACCAGCGTCGGGTAGTGTACGAACAGCGCAATGAATTACTTGATGAGGGTGATATTTCTGACACCATTAAGGTAATTCGTGAGGACGTTGTCAATGCTGTTATCAGTGAGTACGTGCCGCCACAGTCACTGGCTGAATTATGGGATTTAGCGTCACTTGAAGAGCGCTTGCGCGCCGACTTTGATATCGAACTGGAACTACAAAAGGCGCTGGAAGAGGACGAGAGCTTCCATGAAGAAGTGTTGCGCGAGCGTGTTCTGGACTCATTAACCGAGGCTTATCAGCAAAAAGAAGAGCTGGTCGGTGCAGAAACTTTGCGCCGCTTCGAAAAATCCATCATGTTGCAAAGCCTTGATCAGCACTGGAAAGAGCACCTGGCGGCAATGGATCATCTGCGTCAGGGTATTCACTTACGGGGTTACGCGCAGAAAAATCCGAAACAGGAATATAAGCGTGAAGCATTTGAATTATTCAGCGACATGCTGGAGAACCTGAAGCTAGATGTTGTTACTATTTTAAGCCGGGTAAAAGTACGAGCGCCGGAAGACGTCGACGCGGTGGATCAGCAGCGCAAGGCAGCTGATAATGTTCCGCGCGAGTTTAAGCATGAGCAGGCCAGTGCAACTCAGCAGCCTGAGCAGGCAGCCAGCCAGGCTACCCCTGCGCCGGCGCAACGGGGAACAAAAGTGGGACGTAATGATCCCTGCCCCTGTGGCTCAGGCAAGAAGTACAAACAATGTCATGGCAAATTGTAAAAAGATAACGGTATTATGAACGAAGAACCCAGTAATACCCCAACCGTTCATGTAGCGGTTGGGGTTATCGAAAATGATCAGGGCGAGGTGTTTATTGCCCGCCGCAAGCCCACTCAACACCAGGGCGATAAGTGGGAATTTCCCGGTGGAAAAGTTGAAGCCGATGAGTCAGTGCAGCAGGCCCTGGCCCGCGAGTTAAAGGAAGAATGCAATATCGAGGTAATGGATTGCGCGCCTTTGACGGTGGTTGAGCACCAATACGAAGATAAGCGGGTACTGTTAGATGTCTGGTGGGTGCTGCAGTATCGCGGTGATGTGGCCCAGTTACAAGGGCAGCAATGGCTCTGGGCTGACATTGCACAGCTTGATGCTTTTCAGTTTCCTGATGCCAATCAGCCCATCGTCGAGCGGTTAATGGATACCCTTAATAACTACTGACGGTAGTCACCGTCAGCATCATAGTCATCGTCATTGCCTGACGGTTGACTTGCCACTACAGTAGGTTGACCGGGGATGGCTTTTTCCTCGTTAGCCCACTCGCCTAAATCAATCAGTTTACAGCGCTCACTGCAAAACGGTCGGTAAGGGGATTGTTCGGCTGACCAGACTACGTTGGTCTGGCATGTGGGGCAATTAACAGTATGAGACATAGTAGAGCCTTTAAATTTTGCAGACAAAGTTCGGTTAAAGCAGCGGGCAACGCGCAATAGCAGCAGTGATGTCATCGCTGCTGGCATCGGATTGCTGGTCATCCTCGCCGGGTAACGTCATAAAACGCAAGGTAAATCGCTGGCGGTGGCCACTGATAACAGGATAACAGGCATTTTCAACGGCCACTTGAATGCGTATCAGCGACAATGGCTCACAGCTTTCCTGCCAGAAACCACCTTTAGCCACAATGGAAGTAAAGTCGCCTTGCTGACGGGTTAGCTGCAGTTGCAGCGCAATCGCATCGATCAGGGGCTGCAGGCTATGGTACCAGATGTGGCATTGTTGCCAGGCTTGTTCCGGCGAATGACTTAACCACAATTGCAGTTGCGGCAGTTCAAATAATCCACACAGGCCCGGTTGCACCAGGCGGGTACGGATGCTGGCTAAAAATCGGTCATCTTTCAGGTGGCGCAGCTGTTTCGGCAGATGTTGCAGGCCGTCATGAGCTTCACTGACCGAGTGCAGTGCTGCCTGTAGGGTGTCCTGGTCAATTTGCGGATGTTTTTCCCACTGCTTAATAAAGTTTTTTTGCTGGATTAAATCTTTGCTCAACTCAGCACGAATGTCACTGCGCTCGATGAGCTCCTGACTGGCGAATAAGGCATTAAAAAAGCTTTCATGATCGTGCCCCAGGGTCGAGCGCAACTGATTAAAACTGTGTTCTAACCTTAAATAGGTACGAAAACGTTCTTGCAGAGGGTATTCGTAAACAATAGGGGCTTGCACTTCGCTCGACATTCAGACTCTCAATAGCAGACTATGAGCTTATGATAACGCAATGTACACGGGGTGCAATGCTGATTAGCCAGAATCCTCACTAGCGGCTGCTTGCCGATAGAGCGTATCAAGGCCGTCAAGCTGCTGTTGCAGATGTTTTAGTGAACCATCGTTAAGCACTACATCATCCGCGCGGGCAAGCCGCTGCCGGCGTTCCATCTGTGCCGCCATAATTGCTTCAACCAGATGTGCTTCACTGTTGTCCCGTTTGACGGTACGTTCAACCTGCAGCGGCTCCGGTACATCAACTACCAGTACCCGCTGACAGTAGCTATCAAGGCCATTTTCCAGCAGCAAGGGGGCAACCAGCAAAGTGTATACCGACTGACTCTGAGCCAGTTGCTGCAAAATTGCGCTGCGGATTGCAGGATGCAGGAGTTGATTCAACCAGTTTTTTTCACTGTCATCGCTAAACACTTTTTGCCGCAGAGCCTGACGGTTTAGGCTGCCGTCGGAATGTATCACCTGCTTGCCGAAGCGACTGACAATTTTCGCTAAACAGGGGCTGTCCGGTGCTACCACCTGACGCGCAATTACATCCGCATCCACCACATCGATACCTTGCCCGGCCAGGTAGTCAGAGGCAGCGGTTTTACCGCTGCCGATACCTCCGGTCAGCCCAACCACATAGTTTGCCATAGGCTACAGCCCCAACCATTGCCAGTAAGCGTGTAACAACTCGTCACCAGAGAAGTAACTGATTAGTCCGCCGCCAATTAAAAAAGGACCGAACGGGATGGGTTCCGAGCGTCCTTTCCGAACCAGTGCGATGACACCAACCAACACTCCGACAACCGAGCTGGCCAGTACGGTAACCGGTAACAGAGTAGCGCCGGTAAAGGCACCGATAGCTGCCAGCAACTTAAAGTCTCCATAACCTAAGCCGTCTTTGCCGGTCGCCAGCTTAAACAGCCAAAACACCGACCACAGACTGAGGTAGCCAATGGCTGCACCAAGGATGGCCTGCCCGGGACTGATGCCGGACGTTGGGTTCAGGGACCAGAGCAGGCCCAGCCATAACAGGCTGTAGGTAAGTTGATCCGGCAACAGTTGGTGCTGAATATCAATAACAATCATGCAAACCAACAGGCTGACGGCCAGCAACAGCACAGCCCAGGCCAGTGAAAGCCCCAACTGCCATGCGGCCAGGCCCAGGATCACCGTCATCGCCAGCTCCACCAGCCAGTAGGTCAGTGGAATCGTTTGCCGGCAGTGGCGACATTTACCGGCCAGCATTAAGTAACTTAGCAAAGGGATGTTGTCGTACCAGGCGATCGCTGCCTGGCATTGCGGGCAGTGAGAAGCCGGAAAAGCAATATTGTAGCGTTCCTTTTGGGTGACTGGCTGACCGTTTAACTCGGCACACTCGTACTGCCACTGCAGTTGTAATTGCCGCGGCAGACGCACAATCACAACGTTTAAAAAGCTGCCGATGGTTGCCCCCAGTAATAGCCCGATGACGAGGGCAGGCCAGCTACCAGCCTGGTAAAAAAGGTCCATGCATTGCTCCAGCGTTAAGCACCTATGACAGGTGTTGTCCGAGGTTAAAAATGGGTAAATACATCGCCACTAACAGGGTGCCTATAATGCCCCCTAAAATTAACATCAGCAAGGGCTCTGCCAGCTTTAGCCACTGTTCTGATGCCTGCTGCAGTTGGTGTGCTAAGTCAGTGGCCAGATTATGCATCATTTCAGCTATCAGCCCGCTTTGCTCGCCAGTTTTTAAATAAGCCAGTAGCAAAGGTTGTCGTAAACCCGCCTGAGCGAAGGCTGCTGACCAGCTCTCGCCCGCATTAATGGCTAGTTGTACACGGTTAAGCTCGGTTTTTGTAGGCTGCCAGGGGCTGGTCCGGGCCACCTGCTGTAATGCAGTTACCGCAGGCATGCCAGACGATAACAGCAGGCTAAGAGGCAAAAACAATTGCTGCAAGCGGGCCAGGCGGACCAGCTTACCAATGCCGGGCAGGCGCAGCAGCCATTTCTGGCAGAGCCCCGGCGCGAGACGGCGTATACCGGCTAGTGTGAAGCTGCTGATAACCAGGATAATAACCAGCCAGATTCCGTATTCGTCCACCCGGCGACTGGCTGATAACAATGAGCGGGTCAGGGCGGGTAGCTGTTGCTCCGTGAATAATGAGGCAAATTGGGGCAAAACCCAGATAAGGAGAATGAGCGTAACAGCTACACTCACTGCTAATACCAATAAAGGATACTGAATGATTTTGCGCAGTTGCCGACGTTGATTGTCGGCGTACTGAAACTCCGTCACCAGATTCTCCAGGATCTTTGCCAGCTGACCGCTTTGCTCGGCCAGATCGAGCCAGCTGGTTAAGGCAGCGGGTAACTGCCAGCGAAGCTGCCGTAGACCACTGCTCATGGTCCGGCCTTCGGCAATGGCCTGCTGCATGGCCTGTAGACAGTCAGTTACCGGTCCCTGTTTATATTGTGACTGAACGATGCCGAGCGCCGAGTTTAACGGCAGCCCACTGCGCAGCAATATCGCCAATTGTTGCAGCGCCCTGAATAATAGCCTTTGCCGGCGGCGTCCCATCGTTCTGCGCTTCATGTACGGTTAAATACCAGCCGCCGGGCCTGGTGGACACTTGTCAGCCCCCGTTTGACTAACTGTTGTCCATGCTGCTGCAGTGTCGGCAGATGCAGATTGGCCAGATGGGAGCTGATACTGTCAGGCGCCAATTTTTGTTCTAAAAGCCGGTGTTGCCAGGGGATCACTTCAAAGGCGGCTAACTGGCCGAGGTAGCCCTGGTCGCATTGCCGGCATCCTGTACCCGTGCAATCCGGGCAGAGCTTACGTAGTAAACGCTGACTGACTAGCAGCAACAAAGCGGTACTAATCTCGTCATAAGGCAGACCCAGGGCTGCCAGCCGGGTCAGGCTGTCGACAGCACTGTTAGTATGCAGTGTGGCGAAAACCAGATGACCGGTCTGGGCGGCTTGCAAAGCTACCTGCGCTGTTTCGGCATCACGAATTTCGCCAACCAGCAGTACATCAGGATCCTGGCGCAGCAGCGTGCGCAGAATAACGGCAAAGGATAGCTGGCGATGGGGGTTAACGGGTACCTGATTAATACCCGGAAAGCGAATTTCAACGGGATCTTCTACCGTACAGATATTCAGGCTGCGGTGATTCAGGCGTTGCAGCATAGAGTACAGCGTTGATGTTTTGCCGCTGCCCGTTGGTCCGGTAACCAGAATTAGCCCCTGCGTTTGCCCTAAACAGCGGGTTATACACTGCAGTTGTTCATGTGCCAGGCCTAACTGCGACAGCGATGGCAATTGCTGCAGAGTTCCCAGGCAACGGATAACCAGCTTTTCACCATCCAGTACCGGACAGCAACTGACCCGGAAGTCGCGGCTGTGCCTAGCGTCACAGGTAACCGAGAAGCGCCCGTCCTGGGGTTTAAAATGCTCAGTAATGTCGAGGTCCGCCAGCACTTTCACGCGTGCGCACAATTGCCGGCCCTGATCACGGCTGAGATGCTGCGCCGTCAGTAACTGTCCGGCAACGCGTAAGCGAATTTTCAAGCCTTCAGGCTGCGGTTCCAGATGAATGTCCGATGCCTGCTGTTGCAGACTGTAAACTAATAACTGCTGTAGCCAGTCGCTGGCGTCTGAACCCGGTGCCGGCAAAGGCAGCCGGCTGACAGTCTGTAACTGCAACAGGGTGAGGGGAGCATTGCTTAGCTGCTGCCACAGGAAATCTATCGATTCGCTAGCCAGTGCCGGTGCTTCTGCCAGTGCCACTAAGGCCAGCTGCGGATCGTGATGCACTAAACACACAGAACTTATCGGTAAACCCAGCCGCTCAGCCAGCTGTTTTTCAATCGCTAAGGTCTGCCGGGGCAGGTCGACACAACTGCCGTTGCCAAACATGGCTGTTACTACCTTACAAAGAGGACTGGCAGCCGGCGACCACCGAGCGCCCCAGCTGATAATCAGAACAGCTGATCAGCCAGTTCAGCATACCTTGCTGGCCGTCAGGCGTCAGCAACACTTGCAGCGGTACTTCGTCGACTAACACGTCGGCTAACTCCAGCTGCAAACCGGCCGTTGCATCAATACTAAAGCGGTTGAGCTGCGCGGGCAGGGGATCCGGAATTAGCGGTAAACCCTGTTGGCCCGGTTGCGCGCAGCGTGCCAGCTGGCCTTCCAGTTGCCAGCACAGGGCAATCGCCAGCTGCATCGGTTGTGCGTAACGCAGCGCACTGGTCACTTTCGCCCGCTGGCTGTACTGGTGATAAGCGGGAATTGCCAGGGAGGACAGAATTGCAATAATGGCGATAGCCACCAGTAGTTCAATCAGGCTAAAGCCAGCTGCGGGTTTGCGTCGGGTGTTGCAGAAGTACATAGCGGCCTCCAGCGGGAAAGCCGCAACTATGGTCGCTGCCAGTTAAACCGGCAACTGTAACTTGTTGTCCGAGATCAGCTAATACGCATCGACAGGTCAATGGCAACGACATTTTTGGTCAGTGCGCCGGAAGAAATAAAATCGACGCCGGTTGCTTTTAACTCATCCAGACGGCTGTCCGTGATGTTACCTGACACTTCTAATAAAGCCGGTGTTTCAGCTTCGCGGTTGGTATTAACCGCTTGCTGCACGTCAGCCAGCGAGAAATTATCCAGCATGACAATATCCGCTTGTGCACCCAAAGCCTGCTGCAGCTCGTTCAGACTCTCGACTTCCACTTGCACCGGTTTGGCCGGGTTAAGCTGCCGCGCTTTGGTCACGGCGGCAGCAATGCCGCCGCTGGCAGCAATGTGGTTTTCCTTAATCAAATAGGCATCATAAAGCCCGAGTCGGTGGTTTTTACCACCGCCACAGCGCACTGCGTATTTTTGTGCCAGACGCAGGCCAGGCAGGGTTTTACGGGTATCCAGCAAGCGTGTCGCCGAGCCCTCAAGCTTGCGGCTGTATTTGGCCGTCAGGGTGGCAGTAGCCGACAATGTCTGCAGAAAGTTGAGTGCGGCCCGCTCACCGGTCAGCAAGGAACGGCTGCGGCCCGATAACTGGCAAAGTTGCTGGCCGGCCGCTACTGAGTCACCATCGTGTGCAAACCACTCTATGCGGACGTCGGCATCCAGTTGGCGAAAAACTTCATCCACCCATGCCTGGCCGCACAAGACCATGGGCTCACGGGTAATAATGGAAGCCTGGCTTTGACTGTCGCTGTCAATCAGTTGCGCGGTAATGTCCAGCGCCGCATCAACGGCGGATAAATCTTCCTCAAGGGCCAGGGTAACCTGTTGTTTCAACCACTGCACTTCTTGTTGAGAAAGAGACAAAACGGTTTCCATGTAAGCTTTACCTTTATAAAAACAATAACGATACTAGGGAGGTAAACTTTACCCGTTTGTACCTGCACTGAAAAGAGATAGCCAGAAAAAGCCTGTGATAAAAGAACACTATCTGCAAAACGCGACACACTATGCATCGCCTCATTACGATGCCCGCCCCGAAGCTGAAACCATTAGCTTGTTGGTCATTCACTGTATCAGCTTACCCGAAGGCCAGTATGGGACGCCCTACGTTAAGGATTTATTCTTGGGAACCCTGGATACCTCTGCCGGTTCCGGCTTTGAAGCACTGGACGGACTCAGGGTATCGGCTCATTTGGTTATCCGGCGTGATGGTCAAATCGAACAGTATGTGCCTTTTGATCAACGCGCCTGGCATGCCGGGCAGTCATGTTATGGTGGCCGGCAGCGCTGTAACGACTACAGTATTGGTATAGAACTGGAAGGAACCGATAAACAGCCTTACACTGCTGCTCAGTATCAACAGTTAATCACAGTGACTCAGTTACTAATGGCTCAGTACCCGGCGTTGACCCACGACCGTATTGTCGGTCATCAGCACATTGCCCCGGATCGCAAAACGGATCCTGGTGAGGGGTTTGACTGGGCGTATTATCTGACCCAACTACAAACCAACAACAAATAAAAATTGTAAGTTAAGGGAGATTTCATGGTACTCATTGCATTGCTAGTCGCACTGAGCATAGAGCGAATCACGCAGTTGCCGGCACCCTGGCAGGTGAATTTTTATTTATCCCGCTGGCTTAACTGGAGCGAGCAAAAACTTCAGGCTGCAGGGCATGACGAGAAGCTCCATCATCCGTTATTACAACTGCTTTGGCTGCTGACTCCGGCGATTTTGGCAGGGCTACTGGTGGTCTGGCTGGATCATTTACTGGTGACCTTTGTCTGTAGCATTCTGGCGTTGTTGCTAAGCTTTTCCTGTCAGCCGGCGCGCAATGCTTATAAAGCTTATTTAAAAGCCGCAAATCGCGGCGATAAGGAAATCGTCGCTGAGCAGCAGCAAAAATTGCAGCAACTGGCCGGGCAAAGCGCGGACAGCAGCGCCGAAGATGCCATCAGCTGGCTTAACTATCAGTATTACCTGGCGGTGATCTTCTTTTACATCGTCTTCGGTGTCTTTGGCGCCCTGGCCTATGCGTCAGTACGCGCCGCCGAAGTTCACTATCCACAACGTTTTCAGCAACTGCCGTTGCAGCGTTTACGCTGGGCTATCGATTTTATTCCGGTGCGGCTGGCAGGTCTGGGGCTAATGCTGGTCGGTCATTTTTCACAAACCCTGCCGGTATGGTTACGCTCTTTAACTGATGTTAACCGGGCAAATTCTGAGTTACTGGCCCAGTTTGCCCGCTGTGCAGAAGATCGCTCACATCACCCTGATGATAAGACTGAAGCTGTTACGATGCAGCTGGCGCTGATGAAACGGCAACAGTTACTATGGCTGTGTGTTATTGCGGTGCTGACATTAGCGGGAGCCTTAAGCTAAAAAACGGCGATTCGGCGGCACAGAAAAATTTGGGTTCTGGCCTCAGATCATTTAAACTAACCGCATCACTTGGTAAGACCAATTTACCTAAAGGCCAGCCGGGGTCACAAAGCGAATTTTATGTCGATTGAAACCATCAAAGTGGCAAAAATTTCCGATCAAATCGTTGCGCAACTAGAGGCAATGATTGTTGACGGGCGCTTGTCGGCCGGCCAGAAGCTGCCATCCGAGCGCGATCTGTCGCAACAGTTTAATGTGTCCCGACCGTCTTTACGCGAAGCCATACAAAAGCTGGAGGCTAAAGGTCTGCTGCTAAGACGCCAGGGTGGCGGCACCTTTGTGGCGGATAACCTGAGCGATAAAGTCAGTACACCGTTGTTCGAATTATTAGCAAAACATCCGGAATCACAGTTCGATTTACTGGAATTCCGTCACGCCCTTGAGGGAATTTCGTCATTTTATGCTGCCCTGCGGGGTACTGAAGCCGATCTGAATCGGATAAAGGCCAGTATGAACAGCATAATGTCGACGCGGGACAAGGATATCCCTCAGCAAGTTGAAGCGCTGGTGGGTTTTTACTTACGCATTGCCGAAGCCTCCCATAATGTGGTGTTGCTGCATGTGGTAATGAGTATGCAGGAATTACTGGCTGATAATATTAAGCAAAACCTAGAACTTTTGGCTCCAAACCCGCAGGTTCTGGAGCAATTGAACCAACATCGTTCACAAATTGCAGCGGCAATAGTGGACGGACAACCTGAGCAGGCGCGGGATGCATGTCATCAACATTTGTCCTATATTGAACAGGCATTGCTGGATATGACAAAAGAACAGTCTCGCATCCAGCGTTCGCTGCGTCGTTCCTGAAAGATTAAAAGGTAAGGAATAGCTATGAGTGAAGAGAAAAAACAAGACGTTGATCAGCAGGAAACTCAAGAGTGGCTTGACGCTCTTGAGGGTGTGCTGGATGCTGAAGGGCCGGAACGGGCTCATTTTTTACTGGAACAGCTGATCGACAAAGCCCGTCGTAACGGGGCGTATTTGCCCTATCGTCCGACCACGTCGTATCTGAATACCATCCCCGCCAGTCAGGAACCGACCATGCCGGGCAACCAGACCATGGAGTCGCGCATTCGCTCGGCGATCCGCTGGAATGCGGCAATGATGGTGCTCAGAGCCTCACAAAAAGGCGAAGAACTTGGCGGACACATTGCCAGCTTTGCGTCATCGGCGATGTTATACGATGTTGGCTTCAATCACTTCTTCCGCGCGCCGAATGACAAAGATGGCGGTGATTTCTTATTTATTCAGGGACACGCTTCACCCGGTATCTACGGACGCGCCTTTATCGAAGGCCGCCTGACAGAAGAACAACTGAATAATTTCCGTCAGGAAGTGGAAGGTAAAGGTTTACCTTCTTACCCGCACCCGAATCTCATGCCTGATTTTTGGCAGTTCCCGACGGTTTCTATGGGCCTGGGACCCATTCAGGCCATTTACCTGGCGCGCTTCCTTAAATACCTGACCGATCGCGGTATTAAAGATTGCTCTGAACAGCGTGTTTATTGCTTTATGGGTGACGGTGAAACTGACGAGCCGGAAAGCCTGGGTGCCATTGGCCTGGCGTCGCGTGAAGAGCTGGATAATTTAACCTTTGTTATCAACTGTAACCTGCAGCGTCTTGACGGACCCGTGCGCGGTAACGGCAAGATTATCCAGGAACTTGAAGGTAACTTCCGCGGGGCCGGCTGGGAAGTCATTAAGGTCATCTGGGGTCGCTACTGGGACCCACTGCTGTACCGCGATACCGAGGGTAAATTGCGCGAGCTGATGGAAGAAACGGTAGACGGTGACTATCAGAACTTTAAAGCCAAAGGCGGTAAGTACACTCGCGAGCACTTCTTCGGTAAGTATCCGGAAACGGAAGAAATGGTAGCTAACTTATCGGATGAGGACATTTGGCGCTTAAACCGTGGTGGCCACGATCCGGTCAAAGTGTATTCGGCTTACCATAAAGCGGCTAATACCAAAGGCCGTCCTCAGGTCATCCTGGCAAAAACCGTAAAAGGTTACGGCATGGGAACCGCTGGTGAGGGTAAAAACATTGCTCACCAGGTTAAGAAAATGGAAATGGACGCCATTAAGCATCTGCGCGACCGCTTTAATATTCCGTTTAAAGACGAAGAGCTGGAAAACCTTCCCTATTACAAGTTTGACGACGACAGCGACGAAATGAAGTACATGAAAGAACGTCGCGAAGCTTTAGGTGGTTTCATGCCGGTCCGCCGGGCAAACAGCGATGTTGAACTTGAAGTGCCGGCACTGAAAGCCTTCGATTCTGTACTGAAAGGTTCCGGTGACCGTGAAATTTCGTCGACCATGGCCTTTGTCCGGGTACTGACAGCATTGCTGAAAGATAAGAAAATTGGTAAACGAATTGTACCGATTATCCCTGACGAAGCGCGCACCTTCGGCATGGAAGGTTTATTCCGTCAGGTCGGGATTTACGCACACCACGGGCAAAAATATACCCCGCAGGATGCCGATCAGGTGGCTTATTACCGTGAAGATAAAAAAGGTCAGGTTATTCAGGAAGGCATTAACGAGCTGGGCGCAATGGCATCCTGGGTTGCTGCCGGAACCAGCTATTCACTGAATAACGAGCCGATGATTCCGTTTTATATTTACTACTCAATGTTTGGCTTCCAGCGCGTTGGTGACCTAGTCTGGGCTGCCGGCGACAGTCAGACAAGGGGCTTCTTAATTGGTGGAACAGCGGGCCGCACCACCCTTAACGGCGAAGGTCTGCAGCATCAGGACGGCCACAGCCTGATTCTCTTTGGTACCGTGCCAAACTGTATCAGCTACGACCCGACCTATGGTTACGAGATTGCGGTTATTGTCCAGGATGGCCTTAAGCGCATGTACGAAGATCAGGAAAACGTGTTTTATTACCTGACCGTAATGAACGAAAACTACCATCAGCCAGAGCTTCCTGAAGGTGCGGAAGAAGGGATTCTGAAAGGCATTTACGTGCTCGACCAGGTCAAGGCCAAAAATAAAGCCAAAGCCGATGTGCAGCTGATGGGTAGTGGTACCATTTTACAGCAGGTACGCGAAGCCGCTGAGATACTGGCCAATGACTTCAATATCAACTCGACTGTCTACAGCGTTACCTCCTTTAACGAGCTGGCGCGTGATGGTTTAGACGCGGAACGTCACAATATGCTGAACCCTGAGAAGGATCCGCAGAAAGCTTACATTACTCAGGTGATGGAAAAAGCTAAGGGGCCGGCCATCGCAGCAACGGACTATATGAAGCTGTATGCCGATCAGGTTCGCGCCTGGGTGCCAACCGCTTACCGGGTGCTGGGTACCGACGGTTTTGGCCGCTCTGACAGCCGTCCTAATTTGCGTTCGCACTTTGAAGTTAACCCGCAGTACATCGTAGTTGCTGCGCTTAAAGAGTTGGCAGATGCTGGCGAAATTGATAAGAAAGTGGTGGCTAAAGCCATTATTGATTTCGAAATTGACGTCGACAAACTTAACCCACGTAAAGCATAAGGAGTACGGAGATGGCCGATACAATCGAACTCAAAGTCCCTGACGTGGGCGGCGAAGAAGTCGAAGTCATTGAAATGCTGGTCAGCGAAGGCGATACCGTAGAACAGGAAGACGGTGTCGTTACGGTAGAGAGTGATAAAGCCTCGATGGATATTCCCGCCTCAAGTGGCGGGAAAATCGTCGAGCTGAAGGTAAAAGAAGGCGATACCATCAGCGAAGGCGACGTGCTGGCAATTCTGGAAGCGGCAGACGAATCAGCGGAAGCCGACGACAGTGACGAGTCGTCAGAACAAAGCGATTCAGAGCAACAGGATGATGAAAAGGAAAGCACTGAAGAGGATAGCGCTGAAGAGGAAAACACCAAAGACAGCGACCAGAAAGAGTCTGACGACACGCAGGAAAGTGAAGAGAAATCAAAGACCTCCTCATCGGACTCCGGCAGTTCTGAAGTAATCGACGTCGAAGTCCCTGACATTGGCGATGAAGAAGACGTCGAGATCATTGAAGTGCTTGTTTCTAAAGGCGACTCAGTGGCTAAAGAAGACGGTCTGATCACTTTAGAAACCGATAAGGCAACTATGGACGTGCCATGCCCGCAGGACGGCGAAGTTGTCGAAATGCTGGTTAAAGAAGGCGACAAGGTGTCTCAGGGCTCGGTAATTGCTAAGCTTAAAGTCGCCGCAGAAGGTGCCGAGGCTGATGAAAAGCAGGACAAAGGCTCAGATAAGGAGTCACACCAAGACACCGATAAAGAAGCCAAAGAGAGTTCTGCCGACAAAGCTGATAGCAGCGACAGCGACGACCAGGCGCAAAAGGATAAGAGCAAGGACAGCCCTGAATCATCAACTAAAGCCAGCGGTGAACGTAAGCCGCCGGTGCCTGATCATCCGACCGAACGTAAGGACAAACATACCATCCATGCGTCACCGGCTGTGCGCCGCGTGGCACGGGAATTTGGTGTCGACTTATCCCAGGTTAAAGGCAGTGGCCCGAAAGAGCGTGTACTGAAAGAAGATGTTCAGGACTACGTTAAATACGAGCTATCGCGGCCCAAAGCGGTCGGCGGCACTACCGGTCAGGGCGGTGGTCTGCAAGTCATCGATCCACCGAAAGTTGATTTTAGTAAGTTCGGTGAAGTTGAAGAAGTGCAGTTATCGCGTATTCAGCGCAAGTCCGGGCCTAACCTGCATCGTAACTGGGTGACCATCCCCCATGTTACGCAGTTCGACGAAGCGGATATTACCGAACTGGAAAAATTTCGGAAAAATGAAAACGAAGTGGCGAAAAAGCGGGATCTCGGCTTTAAAATCACCCCGCTCGTATTCATCATGAAAGCCTGTGCTAAAGCGTTGCGTGAGTATCCGACCTTTAACTCGTCGCTATCCGAGTCGGGCGAATCACTTTATATGAAAAAATACGTTCATATTGGTATCGCAGTCGATACCCCGAACGGCTTGGTGGTTCCGGTGATCCGTGATGTCGATAAGAAGGGCATTTACGAGCTATCCGAGGAGTTGCTGGAAGTTAGTGCTAAAGCCCGTGACGGTAAACTTAAAGCGGCTGATATGCAGGGTGGCTGCTTCTCAATCTCTAGCTTAGGAGGCATTGGCGGTACCGCATTTACGCCAATCGTTAATGCGCCGGATGTCGCCATTTTGGGCGTTTCACGCAATGAAATGAAGCCAAAATGGAACGGTGAAGAGTTTGAGCCGCGATTGACGCTGCCGTTGTCGTTGTCTTATGACCATCGCGTTATCGACGGAGCCGAGGCAGCGCGCTTTACCAGCTACTTAAGCGCTGTATTGGGTGATATTCGCAAATTGGTGCTTTAAGCACCAATTTGTACAGGAAATGCAACATAAATCGCGCTACAATACGCAGCACTGCGTACGCATCAATTAAGCGTTGACTGAGCCGGCCAGTGGCTCAACTGGCCGTGACAAACAAGGGGTTAACATGAGCAAGAAAATTAAAACACAAGTAGTGGTGTTAGGTTCCGGGCCTGGTGGCTATTCCGGCGCTTTCCGGGCCGCTGATTTGGGTCTGGATGTGGTTCTGATCGAGCGTTACAGCACCCTGGGCGGGGTCTGTCTGAACGTTGGCTGTATTCCATCTAAAGCCTTACTGCACATGACTAAGCACATCGAAGAAGCTCAGCACCTGGCAGCCGAAGGCATTGAGTTTGGTGAGCCGAAAATCGACTTAGATAAGTTACGCAAGCACAAAGAAAAAGTGGTCGGCCAACTGACCGGCGGCTTAGATCAGATGTCGAAAATGCGTAAAGTTAATGTCGTCAATGGCTACGGTAAATTTACCGGCAGCAACACCATCAAAGTGGAAGGTGAAGACGGCGAAACCGAAGTTGAGTTTGAGCACGCTATTATTGCAGTCGGGTCGCAGGCCATAAAGCTTCCCTTTATTCCGCATGATGACGAGCGCGTCTGGGATTCAACCGATGCGCTGGAACTAAAAGAAATTCCGGAAAAAATGTTGTTGCTGGGTGGTGGTATCATCGCTCTGGAAATGGGCCAGGTATACAGCTCTCTTGGCGCCAAAGTCGATGTCGTCGAAATGATGGACCAACTGGTGCCGCCGGCAGACACGGACATCATCAAGAGCTTTAACAAGCAGGTTAAAGGTCGCTTCGAAAATGTCATGTTAAGTACTAAAGCCACTAACGTTGAAGCGAAAAAAGATGGTCTTTATGTGACGTTTGAAGGCAAAAACGCACCCGAAGAAGCGGTCAGATACGATGTCATACTGGTGGCCGTTGGCCGTGCGCCAAACGGTGGTAAAATTGACGCCGACAAAGCTGGCGTGAAAGTTGATGATCGCGGCTTTATTAACGTTGACAGCCAGATGCGGACCAACGTCGATCATATCTTTGCCATTGGTGATCTGGTCGGACAGCCAATGCTGGCTCACAAAGCGACTCATGAATCGCACGTTGCCGCGGAAGTGATTGCCGGTAAAAAACATTTCTTCGATCCCAAGGTCATTCCTTCAATTATGTACACTAACCCCGAAGTTGCGTGGGCCGGTGTTACCGAAAAAGAAGCCAAAGATCAGGGTATCGAATATGATGCGGTAACTTTCCCCTGGTCAGCATCCGGCCGTGCTATTGCGTCAAACGCACAACAGGGTATGACCAAGCTGATCTTCGATAAAAACAACCGCATTATTGGTGGTGCTATGTGTGGTACCAATGCTGGTGAGTTGTTGGGTGAAATATGCCTGGCAATCGAAATGGGATGTGACGCCGAAGATATGGCACTGACTATCCACGCGCACCCAACTCTGCATGAGTCGGTTGGCCTGGCAGCAGAAATTCACGAAGGTGCCATTACTGATATGCCGAACCCTAAAGCGAAGAAGAAAAAGAAAAAATAAGGTCTGTCTGCCAGCTGTAACGGCAAATTGACTAACCAGGGACTGTATTTGTCATGAATACAGTCCTTTTTTTTGCGTGTCAGGCTGTAATGCGATAATTTTAATGACACAGTTGCTCGATAAAAAAACAACAAGGAGTCTGTTATGGCGAATGAGGGTTATCATGAACCTTATGAATTGCTATCCGATGAAACGCGGGATATGCACCGGGCCATCATTTCATTGATGGAGGAGCTGGAAGCCATTGATTGGTACAACCAACGCATCGACGTTTGTAAAGATGATGAGTTAAAAGCGGTACTTATCCATAACCGCGATGAAGAAAAAGAACATGCGGCCATGATGCTTGAATGGATTCGACGCAGAGACAATGTGCTGGATGACGAGCTGAAAGACTATTTATTTACTGATAAACCACTAAAGCACGATTAAAACAATAAAAAAGGTAACAACAATGAAGCTAAAATTAGCAACCGTGGCGGCAAGCGTTTCCATGGCTCTGGCTCTGGCCGCCTGCTCTCCACAACAATCCGGACAACAAGCAGAACAGCAGGCCGAACAGCAATCCGAAGCCGAGCAACAGCTGGCGTCGGGTGTGATACTGGAAAATTTTGACCACAGCGTTCGTCCCCAGGATGACCTTTATCAGCACGTTAACGGTAGCTGGATAAAAGAAACTGAAATTCCTTCGGATCGTTCCTCTATCGGGACATTTTATGATTTGCGCGAAGAAAATCAAAAGCGCCTGCGTAAGATCATAGAAACGGCAGCCAACTCGAAGCCGGAAGCGGGTACCAATGAGCGCAAAGTGGGTGATTTCTTTAATGCCTATATGGATACTGAAACCTTAAATGCGCTGGGTGCTAAACCCATTGCTTCTGATCTGGAAGCCATTGCTGCTCTGGATAGTCATGCAGCAGTCGCTGCGCACATGGCGCGGATGACCCGGCAAAGTGTTTCGATGCCATTTGCGTTTTATGTTTATCCGGATGCCAAAGATCCTCAAACTAACGCCATGTACGTTACGCAATCCGGCCTGGGTCTGCCTGACCGTGACTATTATCTAAAAGAAGACGAAAAGTTTGCCGAGTTTCGTGAAGCGTACCGCGATTATGCGGCAGATATCCTCGAGATGGCTGGTGTCGATAATGCCGAAGAAGCCGCTGAGCGCATTTTGCAACTGGAAACTAAGCTTGCCGAAGCCCAGTGGTCCCGGGTTGAAAGCCGCAATGCCGACAAAACGTATAATAAAAAATCAGCTGACGAAGTAGCGTCTTTAATGGGCGACTTTGACTTTTCCGGTTGGCTCGGCGCAGCCGAGCTTGCTTCGGTTGAAGCTATGGTTATCCGCCAGCCGTCTTATTTTGAGGCTTTCGGAGATATGTTTACCGACGTTGAACTGCAAGCCTGGAAAGATTACCTGAGCTTTCGTATGGTCAACGACGCAGCTCCAATCCTTACGGAAGACTTTGCCGAACGACGTTTTGCTTTTTATGGCGAAACTTTGCGCGGTATTCCCGAGCAGGAACCACGCTGGAAGCGCGGTGTTGATGCAACTAACAGCATCCTTGGCGAAGTTCTCGGACAGGTTTACGTAAAAGAATACTTCCCGCCGGAAGCAAAAGCTAAGATGGAAACTCTGATTGAAAATCTGCGGGAGGCTTATGCCGACTCGATCAACAATCTTGAGTGGATGACAGCCGATACTAAGAAAAAAGCGCTGGATAAACTGGCTAAATTTGATCCTAAGGTCGGTTATCCAAACGAATGGCGGGATTACAGCGATCTGCAGATCTCAGCCACGGATTTGGTCGGTAATTATAAAGCTTATGCCGAATTTAATTACCAGGAAGAAATTGAAAAAATTGGTGGCCCGGTTGACGAAGAAGACTGGGGTATGACGCCACAGACGGTTAACGCCTACTACAGTCCGGTGCGTAACGAGATTGTTTTCCCGGCCGGGATACTACAGCCACCATTTTTTGATATGGACGCCGAAATGGCGGTTAATTACGGTGGTATCGGTGCCGTTATTGGTCACGAAATGGGCCACGGCTTTGATGACCAGGGCTCTAAGTATGATGGCGAGGGTAATCTGCAGAGCTGGTGGACAGAAGCAGACCGTGAAGCCTTTGATGTCCGTGGTCAGCAGTTATCCGACCAGTTCAGTAATTATGAGCCGATTGAAGGCCTCAATATCAAGGGTGATCTGACTCTGGGTGAAAACATCGGCGATCTGGCCGGCTTAACCATTGCTTATGAAGCCTACCAAAAATCGCTAAATGGCGACTCATCACCGAAGCTGGATGGGTTTACCGGTGAGCAGCGGGTATTTATTGGCTGGGCACAGGTCTGGCGCGGTAAATACCGTGAAGATGCGGTTCGTGAACAAGTGATGAGTGACCCACACTCGCCGGCTAAATATCGGGTAAACGGTACTGTGGTTAATATTCCGGCGTTTTACCCCGCTTTTGATGTCAGCGAAGGCGACGAGCTTTATTTACCACCGGAAGAACGGGTAACGATTTGGTAATTAAGCGAAAAGTGTTAGAGTGTCGGGTATGAAACATCTCGCCATTCTTATTATAACTGTTGCCAGCTTGCTGGTGGGGACCTTGTCCTCGCCAGCAAGCCATGGCGCAGTGATGGCTGCCGAAACCCCAGCTCAGTCAGGCAGCCACGACTGCTGTCCTGACACTAAGGCCGAACAACAAACGGAATGCCATAATGAAGCATCGTTTTGCCAGCACTGTGAGCAACACTGTGCCGGTCAAATTGGCTTAATCAGTGGTATCGCACCACACCTTTCTCAGGCATCAGAGCCTGTTTCTTCTGCAACCATTGCAGCTTTAGCTGCGCGAAAAGAACCTCTAATCCGCCCACCGAAATAATCCACCGTTGACAGAAAGGTGGCCATAACATGGCCGAAATTTTAGTTTGGTGGAGATTATCATGCAACGCATGTTTCTGGCGCTTGTCGCCATCGTATTCAGCACCCCTGTATTTGCTGTACAGGATCATAGCCAACATCAGCACTCGCAGTCTGCAGAGCAGACGGTGTATGTCTGCCCGATGCACAGCCAGATAGTTGAGGATGGGCCGGGTAGTTGTCCTATCTGCGGCATGGATCTGGTAGCCCGCAGCACTGCTGCGGCAACTGAAAGTGACCCTGAGAGCACTGATCATTTACATGCCGGGGGCGCGGCACAACCCAGCTTTGAGGTAACTCGCCGCGAGCAACAAGCGCTGCGGGTCACTACCGCCAGTGTAGAGCGTAAAAACCTGCAACCGATGTTGTCAGCCCAGGCTCAGGTAAGCTGGCAGGAATCGGCACAGTATCACGTCCATTCGCGCGCAGAAGGATGGGTTGAGGAGCTTTACGCTGATGTTGAAGGGCAGTGGGTTGAGCAGGGTGAAAAACTATACCGGGTTTATGCACCGGATCTGGTTGTTGCCCAGGATGATTACCTGCAGTTACTGGAGTCGTTGACTCAGGTCGGGGACCAGCAAAACCAACAAGAATTCAAACGCCGCGGCCAGCAGCGACTGCGCTTATTGGGCATGAATGAAAAACAGATCAGCGAACTGGAAAAGAGCGGAAAAGTCCGCTACGAAGTGGATTATTTCGCCCCGCAGGCAGGCTATTTAACGGCACTGAATATCCAGCAGGGCATGTACGTTAATCCAGGCCTGGAGCTAATGACCATCAGTGGCGACCAGCAATTGTGGTTTTTACTGGATATTCCCGTTCGCTATGCTGACCAGGTGGCGGTAGGCCAGATGGCACATATTAGTTCGGCCAGTGTTGACGGGCACTGGATGAACACCATTGATTATCTTTACCCGCGGCTTGATCAACAAACTCAGACGTTAACCGCCAGAGTACCGGTGCAGGCTTCGATCAATGACCTCAGAGAGGGCTTATGGGCAACTGCAAAAGTCGAGCTGGAACCACTGCAAGATGTGCTGGTGATTCCCGTCAGTAGCCTGATCCAGGTGCAACAGAGTAACCGGGTAGTGGTTCGTCAGGGCGACCGGGATTTTGTGGTAAAGGCAGTGAAAACCGGGCTCAGAGTTGGCGATGAAATCGAAATTACCAGCGGCCTAACGGAAGGTGAACAAGTTGTAACCAATGGTCAGTTTATGCTGGATTCTGAGGCTTCACTGCGTGGCTTACTGCCGGGTCAGGAGCAAAATGAACGCACCGAGCAGCAAGATAGTGCCGGCCACGCGCACGGAGGCCACTGATGTTAGCAAAAATTATTCAGGCATCGTTACGCAATCCGTTACTGGTGTTGGTGTTCTTTGCAGCGTTAAGCTTTTTGGCCTGGCAATCACTACAGCAAACCAGGCTGGATGCCATTCCTGATTTGTCCGATGTTCAGGTTATCGTAAAAACCAGTTATCCCGGCCAGGCCCCGGCGGTGGTTGAAGAACAAGTCACCTACCCACTCTCCAGCGTGATGCTGTCGGTACCAAAAACTGAATCGGTGCGGGGTTTCTCGTTTTTTGGTGACTCCTACGTGTACGTTATTTTCGAAGAGGGTACTGACCCTTATTGGGCGCGCAGCCGAGTTACTGAATATCTGGACCAGGCACAAAGCCAGCTGCCTGAAGCGGTGCAACCGAGCCTGGGACCCGACGCAACCGGCGTCGGCTGGATTTATCAGTACGCCCTGGTTGATTCATCCGGGCAACACAATCTGGGCGAGCTGACCCGTTTACAAAACTGGTTTTTAAAGCAAGAACTGCAAAGTGTCGATGGAGTTGCCGAAATTGCCCGGGTTGGAGGTATGGTGGAGACCTATCAGGTCGTTATCGATCCTGCTCAATTGCACCGTTATCAACTGACACTAGCGGATATAAAGCGCACCATTCAACAGGCGAATGCGGAAGTGGGCGGCTCAGTGGTTGAAATGGCCGAAGCGGAATACATGGTTCGCGGACTCGGTTATTTACAATCAGTGGAGGACCTGCGTCAGCTGCCTTTGCCGCAACGTTCAGATCAGCAGGGAGTCCTGTTGCTGGAAGATGTGGCCGAGGTTCGGATTGGTCCGCAGGTGCGCCGCGGTGTGGCAGAGCTTGACGGTCAGGGTGAAGTGGTGGGCGGTATTGTGGTCATGCGCTACGGTGCAAATGCCTTACAAACCATAGAAGCCGTCAAGGCGAAGCTGGAGGAATTGCAGCAGGGTCTGCCTGAGGGCGTCGAAGTGGTGCCGACTTATGACCGCTCCGAACTGATTCGTGCCTCGGTTGATAACTTAAGCAGCAAATTACTGCAGGAGATGGCCCTGGTCGCCATTGTCTGTGTAGTCTTCCTATGGCACGCCCGCTCGGCGTTAATTGCAGTTATCAGCTTACCGTTGTCGGTGTTGTTAGCCATCTGGGTTATGAACAGTCTGGGCATCAGCGCTAATATCATGAGTCTGGGGGGCATTGCGATTGCTATTGGGGCGCTGGTAGATGCAGCCATCGTAATGATCGAAAATGCTCACAAGCATTTGCACCGTTTTCAGCAAACCAACAATGGTGATCCGGCTACCGGCCGGCAGCGCCTGCAGCTGGTCAGTTCCGCCTGTACCGAAGTGGGACCTTCGCTGTTTTACTCTCTGTTAGTGATTACCGTTAGCTTTATTCCCGTGTTTGCTTTGCAAGGGCAGCAGGGTCGTTTATTTGAGCCGTTGGCATATACCAAAACCCTGGCGATGGCGGCGGCTGCCATAATTGCCATTACGCTGATCCCGGTGTTAATCGCTTTACTTGTCAGGGGCCGTATTCCTGCAGAAAATCGCAATCCACTGACCGGTTTTCTTATCTGGCTGTACCGGCCATTGTTAAAATTAACCATACGCTGGCCGAAGACGTTAATTCTTCTGGCGGTTGCAATAACAGCAAGTGCCTGGTACCCCTGGCAGCAGCTGGATTACGAATTAATGCCCCCCTTATACGAAGGGGATTTAATGTACATGCCGACCACTTTACCGGGTATCAGCGTTAACGAAGCCGGACAGCTATTGCAGCAGACCGATGCTCTAATAGCTGAACACCCGCAGGTCGAGCGCGTATTCGGAAAAATTGGCCGCGCGGACAGTGCGACGGATCCAGCTCCGCTGACGATGATCGAAACCAGTATCACCCTCACTCCGGAGTCTGAGTGGCCGGCCGGTAAAACTGTAGATGATGTCATTGCAGAGCTGGAACAGCAGGTGCAGATACCCGGCTTAACCAATGCCTGGGTGATGCCGATCCGTACCCGCATTGAAATGTTGGCGACAGGGGTAAAAACACCGTTGGCAATAAAAGTCAGTGGCAGTGATTTTTCCCGCTTGCAAACCCTGGCTATGGCAATTGAGAAGCGTCTTGCAGAGCGCAGCGAAACCGGCTCGGTAATTGCCGAACGGGCGGCAGAGGGACGCTATATCCAGATTCGCCCTAAATTACGTCAGGCGGCGCGCTGGGGTGTTTCACAAGCCGACATCCATGAGCATATTGCAAGCGCTATTGGTGGTGCAACTATTGCTACTTCGGTGCAGGGCAATGAGCGTTTTCCGATTAATCTGCGCTATCCGCGTAGTCAGCGGGATCACATTGATAAGTTAAAAGAATTGCCAGTTCGTTCTGATCAGGGGCGCTGGTTAACTCTGGCTGATGTCGCAGATATTCAGCTAACCGACGGGCCTGCTGTGCTGAAAAGTGAGAATGCCCGTTTAAGTAGCTGGATATTTATCGAGCCGGCCGATGGAGTGACCGTAACCGATTATATTGCTGCGGTAACGCCGGCATTAAATCAGCTACCCATACCGACGGGCTACAGCTGGAGCTGGACGGGGCAATATCAGGCCATGCAGCAAGCCGAGGCGGATTTAACTAAAATTATTCCGCTGACTCTGGCACTTATTGTCATTCTTTTGTATTTAACCTTTCGTTCCATGGGTCAGGCTTTACTGATTGTAGCAACCCTGCCTATCGCGCTCACGGGTAGTCTCTGGCTAATGTTCTGGCTGGACTATAATCTGTCGCTGGCTGTCATTGTCGGTATGATCGCGCTGGCCGGTGTAGCGGCGGAATTTGGCGTGGTGATGTTGTTATATCTGAACAACGCCTGGCAGGGCGTTGGTGAAAGCCGCGAGCAACTGATACCGGCGATCGAGGAGGGCGCGTTATTGCGGGTCAGGCCGAAGGCGATGACAGTGGCGACCATCGTCATCGGTTTATTACCCATTATGTTGGGCGGTGGTATTGGTAATGAAGTGATGCAGCGTATCGCCGCGCCAATGGTTGGCGGCATGATCCTGGCACCGCTGGTATCAATGCTATTAATCCCCGCCGTGTTCTATCTGCAGCATAAAGGTAGCGTGCGCCCGAACCCGTAACGTGCGTCCCTGACGCACGAATGCCGCTGCGGGACATTTAGCAGTGTCAGATAGGCAAAAAAAAAGCTCCCGGTCGGGAGCTTTTTATTGGACTTTAATTAAGCCACATTAATGGTCGGAATGATATTTTCCTGCGCGGCTTTTTCAGCTTTACGGAACGCATCCATTTGGTCGAAGTTCAGATACTTGTAAACTTCGCCGGCCATCGCATTAATGTCCTGTGCGTACTCCAGATACTCTTCCGGTGTTGGCAGGCGACCGACGATAGCACCAACCGCAGCCAGTTCGGCGGAGGTCAGATAAACGTTCGCACCATCGCCCAGACGGTTCGGGAAGTTACGGGTTGAAGTCGACAGTACCGTTGCATTGGGTTCCACACGTGCCTGGTTACCCATACACAATGAACACCCCGGCATCTCAGTGCGGACGCCATTGCGGGCATAGATATCGTAATAACCCTCGGTTTCCAGCTGCGCCTTATCCATCTTGGTCGGTGGCGCAATCCATAGCCGTGTATTCAACGGATCCGAGTTTTTCTCCAGCAACTTACCGGCTGCGCGGAAGTGACCAATGTTTGTCATGCAGGAACCAATGAAAACTTCATCGACTTTATCACCGGCAACTTCGCTTAAAAACTTAGCGTCGTCAGGGTCATTCGGACAACAAACAATAGGCTCTTTAATCTCATCCAGGTCGATTTCAATGACTTCGGTGTATTCAGCGTCTTTATCAGCACGCATTAACTCAGGATTAGCCAGCCATTCTTCCATCTTACGGGCACGACGCTCAAGGGTCCGCGCATCGCCATAACCCTCGTTGATCATCCAGCGCAGCATGGTAACATTTGAACGCAGGTACTCAGCTACTGACTCCTCTGACAGGTTAATAGTACAACCGGCTGCAGAGCGTTCTGCTGACGCATCGGATAACTCAAAGGCCTGTTCTACGGTTAAGTGCTCAAGTCCTTCAATTTCCAGAATACGACCAGAGAAAGCGTTTTTCTTACCGCGTTTTTCGACCGTCAGCAGTCCTTCCTTGATTGCAAAGGCCGGGATTGCATGAACCAAATCACGCAGTGTAATGCCCGGCTGCATTTTACCTTTAAAGCGAACCAGCACTGATTCAGGCATATCCAGAGGCATAACGCCGGTAGCCGCGGCAAATGCGACCAGACCAGAGCCGGCCGGGAACGAAATGCCCAGCGGGAAACGGGTATGAGAGTCACCACCGGTACCAACAGTATCCGGTAACAGCATGCGGTTCAGCCAGCTGTGAATGATACCGTCGTTGGGACGCAGAGAGACACCACCGCGGTTCATAATAAAGTCAGGCAGGGTGTGCTGAGTTTCTACATCTACTGGTTTTGGATAAGCGGAAGTATGACAGAAAGACTGCATAACCAAGTCAGAATTAAAGCCCAGGCAAGCCAGATCTTTTAATTCGTCGCGGGTCATAGGTCCGGTGGTATCCTGCGAGCCAACCGTGGTCATCTTAGGCTCGACGTAGGTTCCCGGGCGGACACCTTCCATACCACAGGCTTTACCCACCAGTTTTTGTGCCAGCGTGTAGCCTTTCTCACTGCCTTGCGGTTGCTCCGGAGTCAGGAATAAATCGCTGTGACCTAAGCCCAGAGATTCGCGCGCTTTAGTCGTCAGGCCACGGCCAATGATCAGATTGATACGGCCGCCGGCGCGCACTTCGTCAAGAATAACCCGTGAAGCGTAATCGTATTCGGCGATAACTTCACCGGCTTGGTTTTCTATTTTACCCTGATAAGGATAAATGGTGATGACATCACCCATCGCGATGTTTTCAACGTCGGCTTCAAATACTAAAGCGCCGGCGTCTTTCATGGTGTTAAAAAAGATGGGCGCCACTTTACCGCCGATACAAATACCGCCAGCCCGCTTATTCGGGGTGCCGGGCATGTCTTCACCGATGTTCCACAAAACCGAGTTGGTGGCAGACTTACGCGAAGAGCCGGTACCGACCACATCGCCAACGAAGGCAACGGGATAGCCTTTTTGTTTTAATTCTTCAATTTGCTTACCCGCGTCAGTAATGCCTTCGCGGGGCATTTTATACATGGCCTTAGCATGCAGCGGGATATCGGGACGAGACCAGGCATCAGGAGCTGGTGACAAGTCATCGGTGTTGGTTTCACCGGTTACTTTAAATACAGTTGCTTTGATTTGCTCAGCCATCCTCTCGCGGCTGGTAAACCACTCGGCCTCTGCCCAGGATTCAACTACTTGTTTTGCTATCGGGTTACCGGCTTTCATTTTTTCTTCGACATCGTGAAACGCATCGAACATTAAAATGGTATGTTTCAGCTGTTCAGCAGCCAGTTCCGCTAATTGGTCGTTATCAAGCAGCGCCACCAGGGTTTCAATGTTGTAACCACCGTGCATGTTACCCAGCAGTTTAACGGCGTCTTGCGGGCTGATTACCGGGCACTCGATCTCACCCTTGACTAAAGCGCTTAAAAAGCCGGCTTTAACATAAGCCGCTTCGTCAACGCCGGGCGGCACACGCTCAGCTAAAAGCTCAACCAGGAACTGCTCTTCACCAGCCGGTGGATTTTTCAGCAACTCGACTAAGTCAGCGACCTGATCAGCCGTTAACGGCTTAGGGGGGATACCTTCTGCGGCACGCTCTTCGACGTGCTGACGATATTCTTTAAGCACTAGTATTACCTCATGTTAGTTGGCACAAATACAGATTGACTAATTGGTAGCGCGCATTATACGCCGAAGGCCGCACAATTCCCATGAGCGGCCCCCCTATTCGCGTAATAAATGGGGTGAATGGATCCACCCCGGTAGGTTAAGACTTTTGTTTTTCGATCCAGTCGTTTAGCTGCGCTTCGAGGATATCCAGAGGCACGCTGCCGTTGGCCAGAATGGCGTCATGGAATTCGCGGATATTAAAAGCATCGCCCAGTTCCTGCTCGGCACGCGCCCGCAATTGCTTAATTTTTAGTTCACCCAGTTTGTAAGAGAGTGCCTGTGCAGGCCAGGTGATGTACCGATCAATTTCGGTGGTAACGTTATGTAAGGACAAAGCAGTATTGCTGGCCATAAAGTCAATAGCCCGCTGCCGGCTCCAGCCCATCGCGTGCATACCGGTATCGACAACCAGTCGTGCCGCGCGCCACATTTCATAGCTTAAACGACCAAAATTACTGTAAGGGTCCTGGTAAAAACCGGCTTCCAGACCCAGGTACTCAGAATACAATCCCCAGCCCTCGCCAAAGGCCGAAATATAGGTTTGCTGACGGTACTCAGGTACGCCTTCCATTTCTCCGGCCAGGGCGTTTTGCAAATGGTGGCCCGGCACGGCTTCATGCAATGTTAAGGCTTCCATTTGGTACAAGGGGCGGCGGTCCAGAGCGTAGGTATTGACCCAGTAAAAACCGGCGCGGTCATCTCGATTGGTACCGGAGTAGCGGCCGGTTGTATATTTGGGCGCGATTTCGGCCGGTACCGGCGCAATGCCGTAAGGCTTACGCGGTAGTGTTTTAAACAGCTTAGGTAATTGCCCGTCCATTTTTTTAGCAATCCGGGCAGCGTAGCTGAGTAACTCTTCAGCCGTTTGCGGGTAAAACTGCGGGTCGGTCCGCAAAAATTCAACAAAGGCATCAAAGTCACCGTCAAAGCCGCTCTCATCAATGACCCGCAGCATTTCGGCACGAATACGCGCCACTTCCTGAAGGCCTACCTGATGAATTTCTTCGGCTGTCATGTCGGTGGTCGTATAATATTCAATACGATTTTTATAAAAAGCCTCGCCATCAGGCAGCTGGCTGGCTGCTACTGATTCGCGGGCGCTGGGCAGATACTCACCGACCATAAACTGAAAATAACGGTCGTAGGCTGGCATAATTTGTTCATCAATCGTCTGACGAGCTTGCTGCTGTAGTTCAGACCAGTCATTATCGCCGATAAAAGACGGCTGGCTTAAAAACGGTGTAAAGAATACGCTTTGCTCAGCATCCTGAACGATATAGGCGAGGATACTTTCTTCAAAACCGGCCATGGCTGCCTTTGGCTGGGTATAGCCCTGCTCAATCGCCTCTCGCAGCCAGTTCATCTGTTGCTTCATGTAGCGCTCGACGGTACCCAGCTTAGCAACATAGTCCTGGTAATCCTGGCTGTTGTTAAAGCTGGTGTTAGCCGGCATAAAGGTAATGCGGCTGTGAAACGAACCCTCAGCGGTTAACGGCATCAGATGTGCTTTAAACCGGTAGTTGTCCACTGCATTTTTCAACACGTAGCGGATCATGGCGTGGTTTATTTTATCCTGCTCGGTTAGCTGCTCCGTGTTGACCGCATTCAGCTGTGCCAGCCAGTCGCTGTTGCGTTGATAACGCTGTTGCAGAGCTGCCGGCGACATATCCTGCAAGGCAGTGTCATTGCGGGCAGAAAGCTGCTCCCAGATCCGGTCAGCCAGGCTTTCAAATTGCGTTGTTGTTGAGTCGGCAACAGCGGCGTTATTTTGTTGTGTAGCAGAACCGGTTGCGGTCGAAGACTGATTAGCACAAGCTGTTAGTGACAAAAGCGTCAGGGCGATGAGGGTTTTGCGCATAATTTTTCCTTGCGAAGCAATAGTTTGTACAGGCATTCTATAGTGCCAGTATTTGACAGCAAGTTAAAAGAACGTAAAAAGCGCACCGGGTATCGCAGCATGAATCATAAAACGGGGATACAGTTTAGTGAAAGCTCAATCGGGAGTATGTGCCGAGCCTAATCTTCATGGGCTGACACTGTTTTGTAATGTAATGACGGATGACGTCGACAGCGTACGCCGCAAACTCGCGCGGGTGCCGGCAATTATTGCTGAACTTGATGATCGCTTTTCCGAGTCGATGTTAAACGGGTTTGTGGCAATTGGAGCCGACTACTGGGATGTGGTCTATCCGGAGCGCAAGCCCATTTACCTGCATCGCTTCCCGGAGCTGCAGCAAGCCGACCGCGAAGCGCCCCGTCAACCGGTGGATTTACTGCTGCAGATACGTTCGGACCGCTTTGATGCAAATTATCTGGCCGGGCGCGCGGTATTGGGCTGGCTGGGCTATGACATCGAAGTGGTTGAGCAGTTGCGCACCTTCCGCTATCTCGACGGCCGTGACTTAAGCGGTTTTATCGATGCACCGGATAATCCCAGAGGGCTGCGTAAGCGCAACGTCGCGCTGCTGGATGCGGCAGCGGAGCCCGAGTTCGCTGATGGTAGCTACTTACTACTGCAGAAGTTCCGCCACGATCTCAGGCATTGGGACGAACTGGGCAGTGCTCGCCAGGAGCAACTGATGGGACGCGATAAAGTAACAGGGGAGCGACTACCCGAAGCTGACATTGAAGGGGTCACTCATGCCAGTAAAACCCGCCTGGTGGATGATCAGGAGCAGCCCATTCCGTTACTCCGGCAAAATATGCCCTGGGGTGATTTACGCGAGCAGGGGTTGCTGGCTTTATACTTTACCCAACACCCAAAAGCCGTAACGCAGTGGTTAAAACAACGTTATTACGAAGATGAGCAGGGCCATTACGACCCGCTGCTGGACTACACTCAGGCGGTCAACAACGCCAGTTTTTTTGTTCCGTCAGTGGCCTTTCTCAATCGCCACAGCTGTCCTTTACAAGGTGACTTGATTCAGGACTCCTCGTTACCGGAGTGAGCGGCAAATAAGTCCTGCACCTTGCTGAAAGTAAACTCAATCTCGGCAACTTTTAGCGGGGCGATAAACACCGTGTCATCACCTGCGATTGTGCCCAGTACGCCTTCTTTTTTGCCGACCGAGTCGAGCAAACGGGCGATTAACTGAGCGGCACCGGGACTGGTGCGAATAATCACCATAACGTCATTATGCTGAATATCGAGGACCAACTGACTTAGCGGCGCCTTGGCCGAAGGGACACTGATTTCTGAGGGCAAACAGTAAACCATCTCCTGTTTGGCATTGCGTGTACGCACCGCGCCGTATTTACTCAGCAGGCGGGAAACCTTGGATTGACTGATATTGTCAAAGCCTGCCGCCTTGAGGGCTTCCACTATGTCAGTTTGCGAGCCATATTGCTCTTCTTTTAACAGCGCCATAAAGGCGGCAATTAATTGCGTCTGTGCCATGTTAAAATTGGCTCCGGGTTAATGCGGTAAATTTGTAATTTAGAACTTAGTAGAGTACAGTTTTGCAACAAATTTTGCATAACTATTCTTGCTTTATGCAAAAAAACATCAACCAGTTAAGTGGAGTCTGAGATGAAAGTAGCCGTATTAGGGGCGGCCGGTGGTATCGGCCAGGCCTTGTCATTACTTCTTAAAACGCAGTTACCTGCAGGTTCTGAACTGTCGTTATATGACGTAGCACCGGTGGTACCTGGTGTTGCGGTAGACCTTAGCCATATCCCGACGGACGTTAAAGTCGAAGGTTTTGGTAAAGACGACCTTGCTTCAGCTTTAGTTGGCAGCGATATTGTTTTGATTCCCGCCGGCGTGCCACGTAAACCGGGTATGGATCGTTCTGATTTGTTTAATATGAATGCCGGTATCGTTAAGAATCTGGTACAGGGCGTGGCAGATAACTGTCCTGACGCCTGTGTCGGCATTATCACTAACCCTGTAAACACCACAGTGCCTATCGCCAAAAGCGTACTGGAAAAAAATGGTTGCTACGATAAGCGCAAACTCTTTGGTGTTACCACCCTTGATGTTATCCGTTCAGAAGCCTTTGTCGCTGAAATGCGTGGCTTAAACCCTGAGAATGTGACGGTTCCAGTGATTGGTGGCCATAGTGGTACAACGATCCTGCCACTGTTGTCGCAGGTCGAGAACGTTGAATTCACCGAACAAGAAATCAAAGATCTAACGCATCGTATTCAAAATGCCGGTACCGAAGTAGTTGAAGCCAAAGCTGGCGGTGGTTCAGCGACCTTGTCTATGGGTCAGGCGGCGGCTCGCTTCTGCCTGTCACTGTTAAAGGGTCTGCAGGGCCAGGAAACGGTTGAGTGTACTTATGTGGAAGGTCTGGGTGAGCATGCTACTTTCTTTGCTCAACCAGTACGCCTGGGTAAAAACGGTGCTGAAGAAGTGTTGTCTTATGGCGAACTGAGTGCCTATGAAAAACAGTGCATGAACGAGATGCTGGACGGTCTGAAAGACGATATCCAGAAGGGTTTCGATTTCGCAAAATAAGTTGTTTATGATACAAAGGCCTCCGGCAAACCCGGGGGCCTTTTTTTATGAAATGCGGTTAACCGATAAATCGGCCAGAGCTAACAGTGCCTCTTTATAGTCTGATGCCGGGATATCGTTCAAAGCCTGCCGTGCTTGCCGGGCTGCTTCTAATGCTTTATCACGACTGTAATCAAGTGCTCCGGTACGCTGCATGGTGGCTAAAATACTGTGCAAATGTTGGCGGCCATCGCCTGCTTCAATCGCCTGCCGGATAAGTGCCTGCTCGGTTTGGTTGCCGTGCCACATGGCATAAAGCAAAGGTAGAGTCGGCTTACCCTCGGCCAGGTCATCACCGGCATTCTTACCCATGGCTTCGGAATCAGCAGTATAATCCAGCAGGTCATCGGCTAACTGAAAAGCTGTACCTAAATAACGACCATAGTCAGCCATGGCAGTGGTTACGGTGTCATCCTGACCGGTTAACATACCGGACAACTGGGTCGCCGCTTCAAAAAGCTTTGCGGTTTTTCCATAAATAACATTAAAGTAGCGCTGCTCTGTCGTGTCCGGATCGTTACAGTTCATCAACTGTAGCACTTCGCCTTCAGCAATAATGTTGGTGGCATCCGCCAGCACACTAAGAATAGGCAGCGAGTTTAGCTGCACCATCATTTGAAAAGCGCGGGTATATAAAAAGTCACCAACCAGCACCGAGGCTTCATTACCGAACACCGCATTGGCTGTTTTCTGACCCCGGCGCAGTTCTGAATCATCAACAACGTCATCGTGCAATAAGGTTGCGGTGTGAATAAACTCGATAATAGCCGCAAGCTTATGGTGCTCTTTACCCTGGTAGCCCAGTGCTTTGGCTGCCAGAATCGTAAGTAAAGGACGTAACCGCTTACCGCCGCTGTTAACAATGTACAGGCCGAGTTGGTTGATTAACGCCACATCGGACGTCAGCTGTTCACCGATTAGCGCATTAACCCCTTGCATGTCCTGCCGGGCTAACGCATTAATGGACTGGATATCCATCATAACTGTCTATTTTTACAAAATTTAACGGAGCCAACATGCTACATGATTTTGCTAAAAAGGGATAGGCTGACTAAGGTCTGGGCGCAGGCGCCGTTGGCGAACGGGTGCTAGTGAAATTACTGCTTGCGTTACTTTTCGGGATTACGTACAATTCGCGCCTGATTTAAATTCGGATACCCATAAGGGTTGTGGAGATTTCTATGTACGCAGTATTCCAAAGTGGCGGTAAGCAGCACCGTGTGACTGAAGGCCAAATCGTCCGCCTGGAAAAACTGGAAGCAGCTACCGGAGACGTAGTTGAGTTCGACCAGGTTTTGATGGTTTCTGACGGCAGCGATGTAAAAATCGGTGCTCCGTTCGTATCAGGTGGCAAAGTGAAAGTGGAAGTGTTGGACCACGGTCGTGGCGACAAAATTAAAGTCGTCAAATTCCGTCGTCGTAAGCATTCTCGCAAGCAGCAAGGTCATCGCCAGTGGTTCACTGCAGTGAAAGTCACTGGTATCAACAGCTAATTAAGGAGTAACGACATGGCACACAAAAAGGCTGGTGGTTCAACCAAAAACGGTCGTGATTCAGAAAGTAAACGTCTGGGTGTTAAGCGTTTCGGTGGTGAGTCAGTGTTAGCAGGTAACATTCTGGTTCGTCAACGTGGTACTAAGTTCCACGCCGGCGCAAACGTAGGTATGGGCAAAGACCACACCTTATTTGCGACCTCAGAAGGCAAAGTGTCTTTTGAAACCAAAGGAAACAAGAATCGTAAATACATCAGCGTTGTTGCTGATTAATTAAGACGATTTTTATCGTTCGCCTAAAAGCGAGCGTAAAATAAGTTAAGCCCTGCCTTTTACGGCGGGGCTTTTTCATTTGTGCTAGAATTCCGTTCTGGATAGTCAATCAAGTAAGTAACTAAGTAAGTAATCAATGAAATTTGTCGATGAAGCAGAAATCCGCGTTGAGGCGGGCGATGGCGGGAACGGTTGTATCGGTTTTCGGCGCGAAAAGTATATCCCCAAAGGGGGTCCCGACGGTGGTGACGGAGGTGACGGCGGCGATGTGTATTTGCAGGCAGACGAAAACCTCAACACGCTGATCGATTATCGGTTCGAACGTTTCCACCGGGCCCAGCGCGGACAAAACGGTATGGGTAAAAACTGTACCGGCAAGCGCGGCGAGGATTTGACCCTAATGGTTCCCCCCGGTACCCGGGCGACTGACGAAGATACCGGCGAAGTGCTGGGCGATTTAACCCGACATGGGCAGCGGCTGATGGTGGCTAAGGGCGGCTTTCACGGCCTCGGTAATACGCGCTTTAAAAGCAGTGTAAACCGTGCCCCGCGGCAGAAAACCGATGGCACCCCAGGCGAAGTCAGGCAACTAAAACTTGAGTTGATACTGCTGGCTGACGTTGGTCTGCTGGGCATGCCCAATGCCGGTAAATCAACGTTTATCCGCTCAGTTTCAGCCGCCAAGCCGAAAGTAGCTGATTATCCTTTCACCACCTTAGTACCCAACCTGGGCGTTGTTCGTCCGGCGCCGCATCAAAGCTTTGTTATTGCCGACATACCCGGTTTGATCGAAGGTGCTGCAGAGGGTGCTGGCCTGGGAATTCAGTTCCTTAAGCATCTGGAGCGCTGTCGTCTGCTGTTGCACTTGGTAGACCTGGCCCCTTATGATGACACTGATCCTGCTGAGCAGGCGCGGATCATTATTGAAGAATTAGAAAAATACAGTCCTAAGCTAGCCGACAAACCGCGCTGGTTAGTGATCAACAAAATTGACTTAGTGCTGGAAGAAGAGCGCCAACAGTTGGTCGATGCTTTGGTTAATGAACTGGGCTGGGATGGGCCGGTTTATCAAATTGCGGCATTGGAAGGTCGCGATACCCAAACGCTGTGCCGGGATGTCATGGCACTTATCGAAACCTTACCGTCGCCTCATGAAGAAGCGGAGAAAGCCACCGAAGCAGATCCCGTTGACTTTAAGTGGGACAGCTACCATGACCAGGCCATGGCAGATGCTGAAGACGAAGATGACGACGATGATGATTTTGATGATGACGATTACGACGTCGAAGTCGTATACGAGCGCTAGCTTGCGTCGCTGACGCAAGCTTTCTTTTGCAGTCTAAGTCCGGGGTAGTTAAATGAAAATTTCACTCGTCGCCGCAATGGCGAATAAGCGAGTCATCGGTCGCGATAATAAAATGCCCTGGCATATTCCAAGTGAGCTTAAGTACTTTAAAAAGATCACCTTGGGTAAGCCAATTGTTATGGGGCGTAAGACGTTTGAATCGTTAGGGCGGCCACTGCCCGGACGCCAGAATATTGTCCTTTCCCATGCTTCAGGTCACCCAGAAACCAAGAATAATCAAGTGGTTTGGGTCTCCGGCGTAAAACAGGCGATAGCTGCCGCCGGGCCGGTGGATGAACTGATGGTTATCGGCGGTGGAAAAATTTATCAGGCTTTTTTACCCTATGCAGATCGTTTATATGTTACCGAAATTGATTTGGACGTAGCCGGCGATACACACTTTCCGGATTACCAGAGTGTATTTGACTGGCGCCAGGTTGAATGTCAGTATGTTGCCCCCGAAGGGCCGGACACGCCGGCTTATACGACTCGGATTTTAGATAAAGTAAGTTAATAAAATGTTATAAAATCAAGTGCTTATCGAGTTAAATCAGCGTTGAAGCAGGACCCGAAATAGGGTATTCTTTTGGTGAAATTTTGAGCAGTTGGTGATAGAGGTTACCTAGATGAAATCATTAGTATTGGGCTCTTTGATGGCAGTGGTTGCTGCAACGGGAGTTAGTTTTTCAAAGCAGGCACAGGCCAACGAACTGGCATTAAGCTTGTGTACATACGTTCAGGGTGATGACACCATGCGTATGCGTAAGAAACTACGCGATTCTCGTGTTCGTATCCGGGACATATACAGCGGCATTCAGTGTAACGGTCAAAGCCTGTTGCAGTTTGCAATGGCTAACGGCTCCAGCGATGTAGGAACCTTTATTGTCGGGCGGCTGTCAGTTGACGAGCTGCAATCCAATGGCGATTACCAATGGGCGCAGGAAAATGGCCATGGTGGCTCAGACATTGCTGCTGCGATACAAGAGCGCGCTGGTCTGTAATAAGACGCTACAAGTTGATGACGAAAAGGCTCCTGCGGGAGCCTTTTTCATATTTGTTAACAATTAATCTTCGGCTTTTCATTGCGTCCCGGCAAAAGCTCAGTAACATAAGTCCCGTGGTGAACTTTACGCAGGAACAAGGGATGTATTGGAAACAGGCGCGCAAGGGACTTAAGCCATTAGCAGGCCTAATGTTTATGGTAGCGGCATTCGCTGAAGCGGCGCCCGCAGGTATTTCAAAGGAGGCCTGCTTTATTGACGGGGTCGATGAACAACTGCAGTGTGGCTTTGTGTCGGTACCCGAAAATCATCAGCAACCCGGTGAGCGCAGGCTGCGCATTCATTACGCTATCTTACCGGCGATAACCGAAGCGAAAAAAAACGATCCTCTGCTGATTTTAGCGGGAGGACCGGGCCAGGCGGCAACCGAACTGGCACCGATGATCGCGCGGATGTTTGAGGGCGTGAGAAAACAACGCGATATCCTGCTGATCGATCAGCGCGGCACCGGCAAGAGCCACGCGCTTAGCTGTGATATTGAACATGCCGATGAGCTGATTCGCACAGACGATGAGCAAGATCTCGAGCAAATGGCGAACGACTGCCGGCAGCAGTATCCGCATACGGATCTGACTCAATACAGCACCCTAAACAGTATCCGTGATTTTGAACAAGTGCGCAGCCAGCTGGGTATTCAGCAACTGAATTTATATGGTGCGTCATACGGGACCCGCGTTGGTCTCAAATATTTGCAACAATATCCTGACTCGGTGCGAACGCTCACGCTGGACGCGGTCGCGCCTCCGCAAGTGGTTATCGGGCCCTTCGGGTTAAACGGTAGTGCGGCGTTCCAGGCTATGCTGAGGGATTGCCGTCAACAAACAGCCTGTGCCGAGCAATTCCCGCAGCTGCAGGCAGACTATCAACAGGTGATGGAAAGCCTTGAAACGCAGGGCCAGCTGCTCGAAACGAAAGATCCGTTAACTAACGAGCCGTTAACGTTGCGAATGACTGCGGGCCGCTTCAGTTCGGTGGTGCGGATGGGTCTTTACAGCCCATTTACTCGTCAGTTATTACCTTATGCAATTAGCCAGGCAAGTCAGCAAAACTACCAGCCGATACTCGGGCTAATGGGCGGCACTACGATTGAGGCACAAAACTCAATCTACCTGGGCTTAATGCTATCTGTTGTTTGCAGTGAAGACCTGCCGCGTGCCGACAGCCAACTGTTTGCCAGTGATGCTGACAATGATTTTATTGGCGGCCGAACCGGCGAAGCTTTTAAAGCTATGTGTGCGGGGTGGGTCACCGACCCTGTGGATCCGGCCTGGGCGAAACCGGTGCAATCCGATAAACCGGTACTGCTGTTGTCGGGCAGTCAGGACCCGGTTACGCCTGCCGCGTGGGGCGATTTAGCGGCACAGACATTATCCAATAGCCGCCATTTGGTTGCCGAGCATGCCAGTCATACAATCGCCGGACATACCTGTGCAAATAAACTGGTGGCAGATTTCATTGAAACCGCTCGTGTTGAAACGCTGGACGATAGTTGCCTGCAGCAACGCAGGTTGCAGCCTTTCGTGTTAAACGCTAACGGCCAGGGGCTATAAATTATGTTAACGGTAACAAAGCTGAGTAAAACCTTTAATGAAGTACAGGCGTTAAGGGAGTTAAGCTTTAGTGCCCCAGATGGCCAAATCACCGGATTGCTGGGTCCTAATGGGGCCGGCAAAACCACTTGCCTTCGCATTATTTATGGCCTGCTAAAAGCAGACCAGGGTAAAGCCTTGATCAATCAAGTTGATGCAAACCGATTTCCCCTTGATGCCCGCCGCCAAATTGGGATATTTCCGGATAAGTTTGGTCTGTACGAACGCCTGACCGTTAACGAGCAAATACGCTATTTTGCACAGTTACATGGCGTTGCCGGGGAGCAGCTCGAACAGCGGGTCAGTGCTGTGATCGAGCAATTGGATATTCAGGCGTTGAGCGGACGCCGTTCAGCGGGTTTTTCGCAAGGCCAGCGGATGAAGGTAGCGTTAGCACAGGCGCTAGTTCATCAGCCCAATCATTTGATTTTAGACGAGCCCAGTCGTGGGCTGGATGTAATGAGTACGCGAATATTGCGGGACATTCTGCGTGAGCAACGCGGTCAGGGGACCTGTATTTTATTTTCCAGCCACGTTATGCAGGAAGTCGCGGCATTATGTGACCGGGTGGTTGTTATGGCCAACGGCACCGTAGCGGCTGAAGGAACCCCTGATGAGCTGTGCCGGATGACCGGGGAAGCGGCGCTGGAAGAAGCATTTGTCAAGATTATTGGCAGCGATGAAGGAATTGTAGCCTAATGAATATGATCTCCATTCTCTGGCGTAAAGAGGTGACTGACGCTGCAAGGGACAAACGCTCATTACTGGCGGCCATGTCTTATGCTTTTTTTGGACCCATGCTGATGGCCGTTGCGTTCTTCTTTCTTATTAGCCAGCTGACCGATCCCGCGGATGTAAAAATATCCATTAACGGCAAGCAACATGCGCCCGAGCTGGTGGACCATTTAAACCGTCAGGGCGTTATTGAGCGTGATCAGCCTTGGTCGGCCTCAGAAACTCCGATTACCCTGACAATCCCGGCCTTATGGGACGATAAGCTGGCAACCGCAGAACCGATTACGCTGACGCTGCAGGCTGACTGGTCTGCGCAAAAGCAACAAACGGATATTCGTCGGGTTGAACAGGCGGTGCAGTCTTATGCTGCACAAATCAGTCATTACCGGCTGCTGTTGCGGGGTATTGACCCGCGCGTGGCAGAGCCCATTAACCTGAGCAAACAGGACCTTGCGACCCGGGGTTCGAAAGCAGCGCTTATCATGGGCAGTGTACTGGTGTTCATTTTATTGTCGGTGTTCTGGTCGGGAATGAATGTGGCTATTGATATCAGCGCGGGCGAAAGGGAACGTAATTCACTGGAGTTCCTGCTCTCGCAACCCGTCAGCACTCAGGCGATTGTCTGGGGTAAAACTCTGGCGGCAGCTACTTTTGCACTGCTGGGTGCGGCACTCGCACTGGTTGTTATTCCGGTCATTTTCGCCTACGTGCCATTACAGGACATTGGCATGAGTGTCGACTTTTCGCTATCTATGCTGCTGCTGATGTTTTTGTTGTTAATTCCTTTGGCTTTACTGGCTACCGTGCTGCAGTTATTTGTGTCGTTCCGGGCAAAAAACTTTAAAGAAGCACAAACTTACATCAGTTTTTTACTCGTTATTCCTATGGCCGCCTCTTTCGGGGTTGAGTTTGCCCGGCTAAAAACGCCAATTCTCTATTACCTGCCGTTAACCGGCCAACATCAGGCGTTTTTGTCAATGATCCGGGGCGAGTCAGTAAATTGGGTCGGGGCGGGAATCAGCGCCGCAGCCACGGCGATACTGGCTTACATTTTCGTCCGTTTGATTGCCCGTATGCTGCGCAGTGAAAAAACGGTGTTCGGTTTATAAGCTATCGGAAACCCGGGCATAATGATAATAAGCCCACTGACCGAGTCGTCTTAGCCGGGCTAACGGAAAACGCTTAAGGGGCATCTGGTAATAGGGCAGCGTGGGCAAACTTTCGCCCATAGCTGCTTGTGCCAGGCGGCGACCGGCTAAGGCGCTAAAACTGACACCGGCGCCACAGTAGCCAATGGCTGTATAAAGGTCATCGCCAACAGCACCCACTCTGGGATAGTTATCCAGCGACACACTGACCCAGCCACTCCAGAAATCGTCCCAGCTGCGCAGTTCCTGTAAACCGGGGAAGGATCCTTTCAGTGCGCTTAACAGTTGCTCAGCATAAACGGGCCGCTGGGCATGCTTACCCGAAATTGCACCACGACCCCCCATTAAAATACGCTTGTCCGGCAATAAGCGGAAATAATATTTTAACTTGCGCGTGTCCATGTAGGCATGCTGTGGCTGCAAGCCGGTGCTGGCTAATTGCTCATCGGTTAACGGGGGCGTCGTAATGATACTGGACAAAGCCGGCAGTGACCGACCTTGCAGCGCGGGTATCAGCGAATTTGCAATGTAAGCGTTGGTACAGACCAACAGTTTACGGCAACGAACGTCGCCCTCAGTGGTAGCCAGTTGCCAGCCATTAGCCAGTCGCTTAACACTCAGAGCGCTGCAGTTTTCTACCAGGCGAACACCGCTGTTGGCAGCCTGCTTCGCTGTAGCAGCAGCTAATTTAAGCGGATTAAGACTAAAGCAATCATCAAATTTAATCCCTGCGCGGGCATTATCACTGCGCAGGTAATCGCTCAGGTTATCGGCTGACAACCAGCTGACAGGCTGTTGGAATTGACGCAGTTGCTGATACTGTTGACGTAACGGACTGATGGCACCTGCGTTGTGAGCCAGCTTAATATAACCGCCGCGCTGCACATCGCAATGGTCGGGACACTGCTGAATATGGTGCTCGACCAATTCAAGTGCCTGCTGGTGTTCATCGGCAATGCGTAAAGCTGTGCGCTCGTCGGTTTTTGCAGCCCACTGTGCCAGCCCCAGCCGGCCAGTACTTTTCATCACAAAACCGGCGTTACGCCCCGAACAGCCCCAGGCCAGCCGGTTCGCATCAATTAAGGTAACCTCGCATTGATACTCTTTCGCTAATGTCAGGGCCGCATTAAGACCCGTATAGCCGCCACCAATCACTAGCAGGTCGGTCTGGGCCGGTAACTTTTCGCTGCCAGGCCACTCTCGCTCAGTTGTCTTCTGCCAATAGCTGGCCGTCATCGGCTGTGCGGCAGCCAGGTGCTTATCCGTCAGCGGATCGTACATTAGGCCGGCGAGTCAAACGAATCAAATGAAAGCATCATCTCACCGGCTTCGCAGTGACAGACACCGTCACAGACTATGCAGTGATAACCGTCATTGAGGGATGCTTGTAGCCAACGGTCCGGGTGTCGGTTAATTAACACCCCGCCGCAGCGGGAGAAATACTCATAGGCGCTGTTATTCGGGCTCTGCATCCATATGTGCGCCAGCCCGGCCTGACAACCGATTTGTTTAGCAGCATTAATACTGTGCTGTAATAGCTTTTTACCAATGCCCATGCCGCGCGCCTGTTCGTCAACGGCAGCGCATTTAAAGTAGCAGATGCGGGAGGCCGGTAGTGGCCAGCGCTCGACCGTGCAGGCATCATCAACAGACCAGTTGCCGGGTGCCAGAGTCAGGCGGATACCGACAATGCGACCGGCGTGTTCGGCCAGGTAATTGAGTTTTACCGAACCTTCTGTGCCGCCTTCCAGCAGGGCTGTCAGCGAAGCTTCATTGAGGTAATTATCGCCATGTACCCGGTTGGCCAGATCGATAACGGCCGCCGAGTCGGCAGCCGTTATGGGTCGTACAGTGAGATCGTATTGACTCATTAGTAACGGTACTCGTCCGTTTTAAATGGACCGTCTACGTCAACGTGAATGTAGTCAGCCTGAGCCGGTGTTAAGCGGGTTACAACCCCACCAAAGCCCTGCACCATGTAGCGTGCCACTTCTTCATCCAGATGTTTTGGTAACACTTCCACGCGCAGATATTGCTGTTGGTCCTGCTCGGACATATCGGCAAATTTCTGCTCAAACAGGTGCAGCTGAGCCAGTACCTGGTTAGCAAAAGAACCATCCATAATACGACTGGGGTGACCGGTTGCATTACCTAAATTAACCAGCCGACCCTCGGCCAGTAACAGCAGGTAATCCTGGTCGTCATCAGAGCGATAAATTTTATGCACCTGCGGTTTAATTTCTTCCCAGCGCCAATGATTGCGCATAAATTGGGTATCAATTTCGTTATCAAAATGGCCAATGTTACAAATCACGGCAGAAGATTTTACCGCGGCCAGCATATGCTTATCGCAGACATTCATATTACCGGTAGTGGTTACAATCAGGTCGGTATTTTCCAGTAAGGCTTTATTAATGTTGCTACCCTTACCGTCGTTGATGCCATCAAGATAAGGCGAAACGACTTCAAAGCCATCCATGCAGGCCTGCATGGCGCAAATCGGGTCAATTTCGGTCACTTTGACAATCATACCTTCCTGACGCAGGCTGGCGGCTGAGCCTTTACCAACATCACCGTAGCCGACTACTAAGGCTTTTTTACCGGACATCAAGTGGTCGGTAGAGCGCTTAATTGCATCATTTAGTGAATGGCGGCAGCCGTATTTATTGTCATTTTTAGATTTAGTCACCGCATCATTAACATTGATGGCGGGTACTTTCAGTGTACCTTTTTCCAGCATGTCCAGTAAGCGGTGGACACCGGTGGTGGTTTCTTCGGTGATACCGTGGACTTTCTCAAGCATCTGCGGAAACTTATCATGAATTAACAGCGTCAGGTCGCCGCCGTCATCCAGAATCATATTGGCGTCCCACAGGTCGCCGTCTTTGTGACAGGTTTGTTCCAGACACCACTCGTACTCTTCTTCAGTCTCACCTTTCCAGGCAAATACCGGCACACCACGGGCGGCCATCGTGGCAGCAGCGTGATCCTGAGTCGAAAAAATGTTGCAGGATGACCAGCGTACTTCAGCGCCCAGTTCCAGCAGAGTTTCGATTAAAACCGCTGTCTGAATGGTCATGTGGATACAACCAATGATACGTGCACCCTTTAGTGGCTTACTGTCAGCATACTTACGACGAATCGTCATTAAGGCAGGCATCTCGGACTCGGCAATGGCGATTTCTTTGCGACCCCATTCAGCCAGCCCAATGTCTGCAACTTTATAATCTGTGTGTTTCGGATCGTTCAAACTCATAATAGCTCTCTTAATCTGCAATTATCATTGATTGAATAAGCGCTCAAGCAACTGCTGCTGACGCTCTTTACTTAATCGCGCACCAAACTCAGTCACCAGTTCGGCAGCGGCGTGACTGGCCAGCCGACCGGCATCAGCTAATGTCATGCCCTGAGTCATACCATATAGCATAGCACCTGCAAACATATCGCCGGCGCCGTTAGTATCAACCGCGTCGACTTTAACACCCGGGATGTAGACCTGACGCTCGTTATCAATCACCAAAGCACCGTCTTTGCCCAGTGTAATGGCTACCGTACCGGCTTTCTCCAGCAAGGCTTTAGCTGCTGCTTCGGCATCGTCTTCACCGGTTAGCAATTGTGCTTCTTCGCGATTACAAAACAACAAATCAACGCCGCCGTCTAATATCAGGTCGATACCATCACGGAAGTATTTAACCATGGCCGGATCGGAACAGGTGACCACTAACTTAGTGCCGTTGTCCCGTGCAACTTGTTTGGCTTTGGTAATCGCCCCGCGAGCTATTTCTGAAGTGATTAAATACCCTTCAATATACAGATAATCTGCTGCCGCTATAGCCTCTTCATCCAGCTCGGTGGTGGATAAGTCAGCCGTAATACCCAAATGCGTACGCATAGTGCGTTCGGCATCAGGTGTTACCATCACCAGGCAACGACCGGTAATACCAACGTTTTTTTGCTGTTCCAGGTTAGTACGTATGCCTACCTGTTCTAGATCTTGGCGATAAAACTGACCCGCTTCATCATTAGCGACTTTGCAACAGTAAAATGCTTTACCACCAAACTGAGCAAAAGCAACTAACGAGTTAGCGGCAGAACCTCCGCCACACTGCTTTTTTAACTCGCCTAACTTGCTCAGTTCGGCAATCAGTTTATTTTGTTCGTCTTCTTCGATCAGAGCCATCATGCCCTTTTCGATTTTGTGCTGCTGCAAAAACGCTTCTGAAACCTCAAATTCCTGATCGACCAGAGCGTTACCAATACCGATTACATCAATGTTTTTCATAACATACAGGGGTTGCTAATTAAGGCGCATAGTATAGCCCAAGTTGCTATCAGAATCGATAAATGTAGCTTAGCAATAGTCCGGCCAACAGCAGAAAGTGATTCAGTGTCTGCCAACGCATCAATACAGTGACGGTTCGCTGCCACACCTGCTCGGCGGGCCGGCCGGCAAAACGTTGCCGCGAAAGCCGCCGTTGCTGAATTTTTATCGGTCCGCCCAGGCTGACATTGTGCAGTCGGCTTAGCGCCTCAAGCCACCAGGCATCGGGCCGCAACCATGCGCTGGAGGGCGTCAGCGGCTGCCTTGGACGCTGGCCTTTAAGAGCGGCTGCCAACTCAATCAGCGCCAACGGCATTAGTGTTATTGCTGATACGCTGACCGCATACAAGGCGCGGGTCGCCAGACCAAAGTGCCGGTAACGGGAATGACTGACTGGCCAAAGGTGATAAAGCTCGGTAATAAGACGTAAAGCCAGGCACAAAATGGGCCCGCCCAGCAACCAGCTAAGCAGCGGCACAAAGCGGTGTTGCAGCACGCTCATGGCGCGCAATTCCAGCGCGGTTTTTGCTAAACCATGACGACTTAGCTGATCGCAGTCGCGTTCGGTGATCCGGCTCAATAGTGCCCGGGCAGCGCGTTTCTGGTTTTTCTGTGCCAGTCGACGCACGCTGTTCAGCACCTGCAGGTAGGGCCGCTGACGTAAACACACCAGCAGCACAAGAGCGCCAACCAGCTGCGATAATTCGGCGGCATACACTACAATGGCGGTGGGTATCAGAGTCAGTACCAGCAATAGCACCAACGCCAGCCATCCGGCCAGGCGCTGCTGCCCGCCAGCGTAATGGGGGGGGTTAACTTTGGTTTGCAGATAATTGGCGAATAAACGAAAAATGGCAAGTGGATGCCATTGTTCCGGCCAGGGCAGCCAGCGCTCCAGCAACAAAGCCAGTAGCGCCAGTGTCCATGGTGACCATAGTAACTCAATGAGGTCTGATTCTGTCATCCACTCAGTTTGCCGAATAAATGGTTAAGCGGCAACCGGTGATGAATGACGATCGGTACCGCCTTCCTGTGTTGCCGGGTTTTCGGCTTTCGGCACAGCTGCACGCAGATGCTCCGCCTGACGGATCTTGCCGTGAATGTAATCGTGTAAATCGGCTACCCGGTAACCCGGCTTTGCTTTAAAGCGCAGAAAAGGCAGGCCGGCCGCTGCCAGCGTATTCTTAAGAAACAGGTTACGTTTCTGTTGCGTCAGGTTCGAGGTGGCAGGCTCCAGTTCAATAACGCCTTTAATCTGCAGGGTATCAATGTCGCACAACACGTAATCCAGAATGCGCTGGTTCGCTTTATTCTGTGCGTCTTTTTGCACGCTGCCGGAGACTCCGGGTTTTACACTGACAATGTCGCTTAAACGAACCCGGCTAAAGATACGGAAGTCTTTACCGACTGCTTTTTCCAGTAACGTCATAAACTGCGCTTCTTGCGCGGTACACAAGCTGACGTCTTTAAGCTTATAGGGGTAGGGAACATAATTTTCGGACATGCGGCTGGCGATCAGGGCCACCGCGATTAATACGACAACGAAAAGCAAAAGCACAAGTTCCATAATTCACCTCACCAAAAAATTGACACATAAAAGGTAAAGCAAATTATGTGCCAGTTTCCTTAGGTGAGGTGTCTGGCCGGCTAAAAGCGGCGCTATTAACTAGGCTTTATAACCGCTTTCAACGCCTTTAGTGGTGACCGAGACTGCATCATGGGCATGCAGCGATTCGTAGTGGTTGACCCGGACCCAAAAGTCAGTGAACAGTGGCATCTGGTTCAGCTGGTGCTGCAGGCGACGGGATGCATCTTCGCAGAACATCAGGTTTTGACCATTTAAGCGTGCAAATTCCTGTTCATCTTCGCGTTTAACAGCAGCCTGCACCGGAGTTTTCAGTGCTCCCTCGACGGCATCTACCAGCGCGACGATTGGGAATTCTTCCAGACCTTCTGCCAGTTTTACTTTTACCTGGGCCGTCGACCGTTGGCTGTGCGGGGTGGCTACGATGCCTTCGGTGCTGCCAAGCCATTCATGAATCGTCGCTTTATCAATAATTTCCTGGTCGGAAAACTTATCGACGAAAGCTTCCTGTATTAGCTGGCGAGCCAGTGCAGCCGAACAAGGACAGGTTGACGAGTAAGGCACATCAACTGCCAGCTCCAGCGATAGTTTACCGGCATCGTAACGCCCGGTTAAGCTAACGGGGTAAGCTTTCCAGCCCTTTTTACGGCTAATCAGCGACTCGCGACGCAGATGATATTCAAAATCAAACTTAATAAAAGCCTGATCACTGATGTCCTGATGGCTGTCAATAAAGTCGCACAACAGCTGCTTCAGCGACGCGTGGCTTAATTCACCTTCAGTTGACAGTTGATCCAGCAACAAATAAAGGCGCGACATATGGATGCCTTTAGTCTTCGGATCTTTAAGGTTAACGAACGCCTCTACGTGCGCAGCGACCGGCCGCTCTGCGGCATCAGAGGCAGCCACCATAAGAGGCACTTCTATGTTGCTCATGCCAACCCAATCCAGGGTACCTTCGGTTTGTGCCTGGCTATGGTTAGCGACATCGGGCATGCTATTAGGCATTCGTTTGGAACTCCGATTGGTTTGTGTTGTATTAAGCATAACTGATTAGTCCGCAATTATATCGTAGATGCTGGGATCATTTCATTCCCAAAAGAAAAATTATACTCAAGTTTACCGATTGTCAGTATCGGTTGACTGAATGAAGGATTACGCACAGGATAAGGATTTGGATTTAAAGGAGCTAAGGTAATGGCCGAGCAACCGGTGTTAGATGAACAGCTATTAAGGCAGTACTACGAAAGTTTGGGTAAAGAAGGGCTTGAAGCAACCCTGACAACTTTCGACCAAATTATTCAAAGTTATGCCAGTATTCTTCATCAGGCCGCCAAGAATAAAGACGAAGAGCAATTGCGAAGCCAGGCTCATAAAGTCAAAGGGGCCTGTAACTCGGTCGGACTAACGCAACTGGCTGCTTTAATGGAGCGGATAGAAAAAGAACCCTGGCAGTGGCCACAAGTCGAACAGCTGCTGGTCGAGTGGGCCGATTCGGTTATTCCACATCGCCAGCAACTGCAGGAATGGCTAAATCAAGAAGCTCACTGAGCTTCTTGCGTAACCTCACCGACAAAACGATACCCTTCACCATGAATGGTGGTAATTAAATTGGGGGTATCCGGATGCGACTCAAAGTGACGACGAATACGGCGTATGGCCACATCGACCGTCCTGTCATTAGGGCGTAAATCCCGGTCGAGCATGCGCTTCACCAGGGTTTCACGATCCAGAATGCGTCCCGGATTGGTTAAAAACAGTTCCAGCGCACGGTATTCGCTTTTCGGTAAGCGGAACATTTGTTTTTCGGGCGAATACAGACAGCGGCTATCGCTGTTAAGACGCCAACCGTGAAAGTGATACTGGACGCTGTCGCTTTCTACCGTGTTGCTGTTACGCGACGCTTCGATACGGCGAAACAGGTTGCGTACCCGAATGGTCAGCTCTTTTGGATTATAGGGCTTTATCAAATAATCGTCGGCACCCAGTTCTAACGCAAGTAGGCGATCATCCTCACTGTCACGGCCCGTCAGAAAAATCAGCCCGATGTTGTCCCGCTCGCGCAGGGACTCGGCTAATTCAAGACCATTCTTGCCCGGTAAGTTGACGTCCATGATCACCAGGTCAATACGTTCCTGGCGCATGATATTTTCCATTTGCAGACCGTCAGCTGCGTCAAAAACTTCATAGCCTTCCTGCTGAAACAAGCGAGTCAAGGTCTGACGAGTGACTACCTCGTCTTCTACAATTAATAGTCTGGCGTTCATAGGTCTCCGCAATCAGGGCATAGTATTATCGACTTATTGACTTCATATTATGACTTTTGTTCAAAAATTTTCAAGCAAAGGCGGGAAAGTGGTAGCGATTGCCGCTATCGGATAAGCTAACTGACCGGTGTCACTGGAAATTTAATAGTAAATTCTACGCCGTGATCCTGTTCACTAAAAAAGTGAATACTGCCGCCGAGTACCTGAGTTACCAGGTTATAAACCAGGTGCAGTCCGAGCCCTGCGCCACCTGAACCGCGTTTAGTGGTAACAAAAGGATCAAAGATTTTTTTTCTCAAATCGAAAGGAACACCGACACCATTATCCTGATAGGTGATTTCCAGCTCATCATCCATCAGCTCAAAAGATATCGTTACTTGACCTGACTCGCGACCATCAAAGCCATGCACCATGGAGTTAACGATTAAATTGATCAGTATCTGATTTAAAGGACCCGGCTTAGTGATTAGCTGGAGTTCTTCGGGACACTGCACATCAATCGGAAATTTTTCCGGATCCAGCCGGCGCGGTTTAATGGAAGTCAGGACATCGCGCATAAAACTGCATACGCTAATCGTTCGGTCGACCTCTGAGGACTGATCCACCGCAACTTGTTTAAAACTGGTAATTAATTCCGCCGAACGGTTTAGGTTACGATAGATAATGGTCAGACTTTCGTCGCAGTCGCTTAAAAAGCGCGAAAATTCGTTGGCTGAGATACGGTTCTCGTCAAATTTCTCCTGCATCAGAGCGAGCTTGTCCTGCAGCAGTGTCGAAGCGGTAATCGACAAGCCAATCGGGGTATTGACCTCATGCGCTATGCCGGCAACCATATCGCCAAGGGACGCCATCTTCTCTGACTCCACTAACTGACTTTGATATTGGTGTAATTGCTCTAAAGTGGTCAGCAGCTCCTGGTTGGACTCGCGCAATGCCTGTGTCCGTTGAGTGACTTTTTGTTCCAGCTCGGCATTTAACTGGCTGGCTTCCCGTTCGGCCCGCTGCTGGCGGGTGATTTGTCGTTGCACACGCTCCAGCATAATATTCAGCGAGTCGCTTAACTCGTTAAACTCGGCAATTTCAGAATCGGCCAGGCGCAGGGCATAGTTTTTATCCCGGGCCACCTGGCTTACTATGTCGACGATGCGCTCTAATGGCCGGCTAATGCGTTGTCGCAAGCGAATACTGATGAGCCAACAGACGATAATAGTGATAATGAAGACCACTACGGCTATTGCGATAGCCCGCCACATAAACTGATCGACTTCGCCGGTCGAACCGCGCAGATAAACATAGCCAATGATATTCTGATCGAGCTTAACGGGCTCAGCTACCTCAATATAATCAGGAGTCCAGCGCGGTCGGTCGAGTTGTTCTAACTGCGCAAATTTAGCCGGGATAGGGGCTAGTCCGTCGCGGTTATAGCTGGAGAAAAATGACAGATCACCGCTGTTAGGATCAAGTCGGTATATGTGCACATGTTCGACGAACTCGCTGTTAGCAAGGGGCGCTAAACGTCTCGTTTCGCCATAGTTGTCGTTTAAGGCGACGCTTTGAACCGCGTTACCGGCTACGATTTTTGCGTAAGATTCTACTCGTTTGGTAATTGAGGTCTGATATTGAGAAACCTGGCTGACAACATTAATACTAAACCCTATGGCCAGAGCAAAGCTTGTTACCAGTAAGACAATGGTAATGAGCCCACGTTTTAGGGATATCGTCTGCATGTCGTTAGTTACGTCAGCTGGTGGTCAACAGAATCAGCACATGTTAGCAAATCGTTAATGCTGACGCTTAACTTTTTTGCGCCTGATAAACACTAAATTTATTATTGCTGGCCAGCGTATGGCAATGACCAAAGGTAGCGATAATGACCTCCGGCCAGGGCAGAAAATTATTAGCGACCAGGTAGAGCTGTCCGCCCCGAATTAATTTGTCGTGCGCATCAACAATGAAACGCCGGGCGACCTGGTAATCGGTTTTTAACCCGGTATGAAAGGGTGGGTTACTGATAATACAGGCTTGTGGCGGTAGAGAAGGAGGTATTCCGTCACTGCAGAAAAATTGGTTATCGGCCGCGGCTAAATTAAGCTGCGCAGCCTGAATTGCCATCGGGTTAACGTCGCAAAGGCTTAGCTGCGCCTGTTGACGCCGCTCGATAGTAGCGGCAATAACGCCGTTGCCGCAGGCAAAATCTAAAATGGGGTCGGGCAGATGCGGCGGCAGTATCTCCAGCAATAGCTCAGTGGCCGGGTCCAGACGTCCCTTGCTGAAAACGCCGGGCAGGCTCCGTACAGAAAATTGCTGATTCGTTAAATTAATCGGCACAGAATGAATAAAGTCAGCCAGCGCAGGTGCTGGTCGCGACTCAGTAATCGTAGTTTGGAAAAGCTGGCAGTGGTTACCAGAAGCCAGCTTAACCGGGGGCGCAAAAAATGCCGGCAGCTTTTTAACCAAAGCAGCGATACCACCGCGTTTTTCCCCCGCCAGCCAGACCGGTGTGTCGGCATCCAGCTCTGATAGCTGTTCAAGCACATACTGGTTCAGTGCCTGTTCTTTGGCAACAATAAAAAGGACGCCAAAAAAATTGGTTAAATCCGGAGCCTTGGCCTGGCAATAAGGCTGTTGCCAATAAGCAGCATGGCCGGCATGAAAGCACCAGGCGGTATCGCTTAAGTCGGTTAAAAAGTCGCCGTCGGGATTTACTACTAATAGTTTTTTCTGCTGACTGCCGTCGCCGGACCAGGGTTGATGCGGCTGACGCTCTAATAGTCGCGCGACCGCCTGAGAAGTTGTTTGTGACGCCATAAATTAACTGAGTACATCCATTCTGATTTGGTGCTGCTGCAGCATGAAGAGTGTTGCTGAGCGGTGCTCTTTTATCGCTACGGTTTTATCGCGGTGATACAGTTTAACGCCCGGAAAGACTTCTCTGCCAACACTAATTTTTAGTGGCGGATGGTCATCAGATGCTGCTTTAACAACTGCCAGGTCGTCCCGGTAAGTGCTTAGCCGCGAGCGCTCCTGAGTTATCGCTTTAACCAGGGTGCGGGTGTGCTGCTCGCGCTGCTCTTCGTCTGTTAGCGCCTGGCAGCGCTGTAATCCTAACTGAAGGCGTTTCAGCTTGCTAATGGTACTTTTGAAGCCTGAACCCAGCCCCTGCATCTCATTTAATATGTCTTCATTTGGCGGGGGTTCAGACAGCAGGAAACGCGTCCGGGTGCCAGCCCGGGCGCCCAGCTGGCCGGCAAAAATCGGCGCGCAGGTTTCAAATGTACCGCCAATTATTTTGCCTCGGGCCTGCTTGTCATTACCACCAATCTCAGCAGTACCCGAGGTGATGACATGACAGTGGGTCAGCTGCTTATCAACCAGGATACCCTGGACACTTTCCAGATAGGCGTACTGGGCGTAAGCGCACCAGATACTGCCGGCGGCATTGAGCTTAGCGGTGAGGTGTGGAATAAAGCTTTCGTTATCCAGAGCGCGCTGCTCTTCTTCTTTGGAAATATGGCCAATACAGCCTTTGCGAACGGTGATATTACCGCCGGCGCGCAGTTCTGCCGAGTCCACATAACCGGCAACGGTAATATCGCCTGCGGCAACAATACGCATGCCTTCGGAAACGTTGCCGGAAATGATCACTGAGCCTTTAAAATCAACATGGCCGGTTGAAACATCGACGGATTTTAAGGTCAGCACATCGTCAATATTGGCCGTATTATGAGTAAACCAGGGCATACCCACTTTAGTAGCTACCAGCAGGTTACTGTCGTCGTCACTGATTTTACTGCCTTCGCCTTCGGCCAGTTGCAAATCTTCACCGGCTTCGGCAGGAAGGTGCTCGCCTTTAACGGTAAAGCCGTCAGCGCCGGGCTCAGGGCCGTAGCGGCGCATTAAAGGCTCACCTTCGTGGACGGTGATGTGTTTACCCAGGTCGCGCATATCGACACGCCCGTCATCACGTTGCTGTGGTTTTAAAACGCGGTGTCTGGAATCTTCCACCAGTGCTTCGCAATAGGCATTTTGACCGTTTTTAGGCCAGCGGCCCTTAGCCACAGTTAGCTCAATGGTTGAACCCGAAGGAGACTCAATACAATGCTGTATTGCCTGATTTATGGCACCGCGCTGAATACCGCTGGAAACGCCAAGGCGTTTTAATTCGCTGAGAAACTTGGGTCGGGTGATCGGCTGGCCGCCGTATGGAGAGGTAACTTCAGCAGTCGCCAGCATATTATCTTCGCTAATGCTAATGGCAAGAGTGGCGTCGATAAGTTGTGCAACCGCCTCGGTGTAATTACCGTTTGACTGGCCCTGCTGCTCAGCCCACTGGTTAAATTTGGTCGCAACAGCATTAAACACGCCGCTATCGGCTAATTGCGCACTGGCAAACTCCGATAGCTGAAACGCTTGTTTTAAATGTTCGCCTTTGACATTTTTTGCTGCCGCCGACACGGCAATGTAGACGTCAGAGCCATTACTGTTAAAGCGAACGTGTTGCGACGTGTTGCCGGGCATAACACCTGCTGGTTCAGTTTTCTATTATCACTGTATCGGCTCAGTGTACCGAAAAATGAGCACGGTGTGAGTAATTTTTTAACGTTAATGTCTGTCCAAATAGCTGGCGCTTGCCTGTAAGACATCAGCAAGGCATCCATTCAGTTGGTGCAAGTGCAGGCGTTTGTCGGCAAGACTTAATTGCGGCCATTGCTGGTAACATATTAAGGCGAAGTTGCTCAACTGGCTGGCGCCAATAGTCGAGCTTAATCCTTTTAATGTGTGAAGCGTTAACAAAGCATCCTGCTGGTCATTTGATAATGACTCATCCGCCAGTAATGGCTGGTACTGCAACTGGAACTGTTGCAGTACCGCCCGGTAAATACCCGGGTCATCATTGCAGTGCCGCAAACCCTGTTGAAAATCAATCGGCTGAGCTTTCATGAGGTGCGGCTGTCATAAACTTCAGCAAATGAATCAACCACTTCACTGGCTTCAGACATTTCGTTTTTATCAAACTGCGCCACGTTAAATAAGGCTTCGCCCTCGTTAGCTACCGGTATATTGCTGCAGCCAATCACAATGCCGTGTACCGGTGAAGCGATGATGTCGGCTTCGTCGGCATGAGGGCTGACAGTATGAGCCAGTACCTGATCTTTTTGAATGGTCTGACCCAGCTCGACTTTGCGCAATACCAGCCCGTCTTTTTCGGCCCGCACCCAGGTTGAGCGGTTAGCAATAACCGGGCTGAAGCGTTTGCCGCGGCGCCGGCCCTTAATCATTTTAAGGTGTTTCATCACGTTTTGTACGCCAATGACCCCTGAGTTAATCGACGGTTGATCGAAGCGCAGTGCTTCGCCGGCCTCGTACAGGATCAGCGGAATATTTAACTCATTAGCCAATGAACGTAACGAACCATCGCGTTCTTTTGAATGTAAAATAACCGGCGAGCCAAAGGCTTTGGCCATAGCCAGTGCCGCGCTGTTTTCCACATCAACCCGTATTTGCGGCAGATTACTGCGGTGGATAGCACCGGTATGTAAATCGACCACATGGGTCGCCTTGCTGACCAGTTGCTGGCTGAATAAGTAGGCCATTCGGGAACCCAGGGCGCCTCGTTCTGAGCCCGGAAAGCAACGGTTTAAATCGCGCCGATCCGGTAAATAGCGAGACTGCTGCACAAAGCCAAACAAATTAACGATAGGCACGACAATAAGCGTACCGCTAAGCTCAAGAGCGTCGGTGTTGTTGATGATTTGTCGGCAAATTTCGATGCCGTTAAGCTCGTCACCGTGAATAGCCGCGCAAAGTAACATGACTGGCCCGGGGCGGGTGCCATGAAAAACATCAATACGCAGATCCAGAGGGGCATCGTTGTATAAACGCACCGCCGGCAACAGAATGTGTTGATGTGAGCCAGGCTCAATGCGTTTGCCCGCCAGCTCAAAAACAGCCATTGCGGTTTTAGCTGAGTTACGCTGAGCTGCCATTAACCACGGCCTTTAGTACGGGTGTTGTGGGCTTTGGCGTTTTTTTCCAAAAAGCTGATGATTTGGCCGGCTACGTTTTTCCCCGAGGCGGTCTCAATACCTTCCAGGCCCGGCGATGAATTAACTTCCATTACCAACGGGCCATGGTTAGAGCGCAGAATATCCACCCCGGCTACGTTAAGCCCCATGGTTTTGGCTGCTTTAATTGCCGTCTGCCGCTCAGCCGGGGTCAGCTTAACCAGGCTGGCGCTGCCGCCCCGGTGCAGATTAGAGCGGAACTCGCCGGCCTTTGCCTGCCGCTTCATCGAGGCAATCACTTTATCGCCGATGACAAAACAACGAATATCGGCACCACCCGCCTCGCGAATATATTCCTGCACCATAATATTGGATTTCATGCCCATAAAGGCTTCAATAACGCTCTCTGCCGCCTGCGCGGTTTCTGCCAGCACTACCCCAATACCCTGAGTACCCTCAAGCAGTTTAATCACTAGCGGCGCACCGCCCACCATGTCGATAAGGTCAGGAATGTCTTTGGGCTGATCCGCAAAACCGGTAATCGGCAGACCGATGCCTTTGCGCGACAACAGCTGCATTGATCGCAGTTTGTCGCGGCTGCGCGAAATAGCCACGGATTCATTTAACGGGTAGGTACCCATCATTTCAAACTGACGCAGTACCGCAGTACCGTAAAAGGTAATGGAGGCGCCAATCCGCGGAATAACGCAGTCGTAGTGAACCAACTCTTTACCGTGCCGGTGGATGGAGTTCTCGCGGGCATTGATGTTCATGTAGCAGCTCAGCGGATTCATAACATCCACCTCATGTCCTGCTTCTTGCGCAGCCTCTACCAGACGACGGGTGGAGTACAGATTGCTGTTGCGCGATAAAATAGCTATTCGCATGGGAACTCTCCTAATAGGTGGGCGGCGGCCGGATTAACCGTAAAGTGGTGGCGCATGGCCTGGCGGCCCAGCAGCATGCGAAACTTCATGGTATCGCGGTTCGTTAATGTCAGTTCGATGATTTCATTAAAAGACCCCAGCACCAGACGCGAACGGATGACATAGCGCATTTCGCTGTGTCCTCCCGAATCGGTTACCTGGCGTTGCTCGTAGACAGGCACATCAAACTGGTGTTCTTGTTTGGAGTCTTGCTGAGGGTGCAGGTACACTCTCAACCAGGCTTCGCCATCGCGCTCGAACGGGACCAGTTTAAACGCATGGAGGCAACTGGTCTTGGCACCGGTATCAACTTTCATATGAATGCGATCGATGCCAAGTTCCGGCAGTGCGCCCCATTCTTTCCAGCCCAATGTCTGCATTTTTCTCCTCCTTAAAGAACCAAAGTTTTATACAGATACGTATACAATACAAGCCAAGTTACGTAATCTGTTCTACTATTTTTTTTAAACAACATCTTTTAAGGAGATGACATGGCCGCGTGCCCAGCGTGTGATTGCGAAACCCCGTTAGGGTTTAAAATCCGAATGGCGTTTCAGCCAATAGTCAATGTGCAGAGCAAAGATGTTTTTGCTTTTGAAGCGCTGGTTCGTGGGGCTAATGGAGAAGGTGCCGGAGAAGTGCTGGCGCGGGTCAACGAGAGCAATAAATATACCTTTGACCAGACCTGCCGAATGGCAGCGATCGAAACAGCCGCAGCCGTTAATCTGCCGTCAAAGCTTAGTATTAATTTTATGCCTAACGCGATATACGAACCGGAAACCTGCCTGGCAAAAACCTTAAAAACTGCCCGAAAAACAGGCTTTCCGCGCGAGCGTATTATTTTTGAAGTGACCGAGCACGAAAAAGTCGAAAACCATGAGCTGTTAGTTGATGTTTTTAAAACCTATCGGCAGCATGGTTTTTTAACCGCCATCGATGATTTCGGTGAGGGCTATGCGGGCCTGAACTTACTGGCTGATTTCCAGCCAGATATCTTAAAAATTGATATGAAACTGGTGCGTAATATCCATCAGGACCGAATTAAAAAGGCTTTGTTCTCGGCGGTACAGCGGGCAGCGGAAGAGCTCGGTATCCTGCTAATCGCCGAGGGGGTAGAAACCCACGACGAATACCTGTATCTGAAATATAACGGAGTCGAATTGATGCAGGGCTATTATTTTCAGAAGCCCGAGATCGAAGCTTACACCATACCTGAATTTGATTAACTGTGGTTACGACTGGCCTGCAAGTGCTGTAAGTGGGCTTTAAATTCGTAAATCTCCCGGTCCAGCGCCGACGCGCTGACATACAAGTCATAGCCCAGTAACTCGCGCAGTTGTTCCATGCGTAGCCCGAACGAAGCAATTAACCCTTTATAAACTGTACCGGCAGGGCTGACATAGCGGTCGGGAATATCAAAATATTGCGAGTAGTCCGTCTGATCGGGCCGCTCATGGCGCAAAGCCATGGTTAACAACTGGCGCTGCTCGAATAACAGCGCCGAGGCCAGCCGTGGCGAAACAGACCGCAGTACCTCGTCAACATCATGCAGCCGAAAGCCGATAAACGGGGCATCTTCCAGTTCCAGCACCCGACTGATGCGCGGCACATCGTAACGAATAATGTTATCCCAGCTAACCTGCCAGCTACCGCGGCGGTGCAGATAGCGGATGTGCTCCGGAGTAATAACCAGTGACACATCAGGTTCAATCAGTTTTCCCACACCCAGCAATAAAAAAATAGCAGAGGCGGCACCGAACACCACGCTCACACCCAGTGGCACCTGGTCACTGGCCAGATGCGCGAAAACAATGACGATAAACAGTGCCAGCCCAATACCGCAAAAGGTAAGAGCGTTGCGCTTAGCTGCCGGGGTAACATTAAACTGCATTAAACACCTGTTGAATAAGTTGTCGGGTAAAATTCTTTTTTAAATAAAAGCCCCGCGGACGCACCTGAATAATACCACCATCAGGTCCATACGCATCCGTTAAGGCGCTGCCGTCGGCAGCCTTGGGCCGAATCTGCAGGGCACTGCCCTGACGGGCAGTGATCGACTCTACCTGGCCCAGCGCAATGCGATCCATGTGTTCTTCCCAGTCCTGTTGCAGACACAGCTCCTGTTCAGCAGAAGGCTGCCAGATAAAGGCACTGCCGACTACACGCTCGGCCAGAGGAACAGACCGGCGGCCGTCAATCGGCAACCATAGCACACATTGTAACTTGTTATATACGTTGCTTGAGCGCCATTGGATGCCCTCAATATTGGTTAACGGAGCAACGCAAACAAAGGTTGTTTCCAGCGGCTGACCGGCAGCATCGACTGGCAGCGTTTTTAATTCCACCCCCAGCTCAGGGAAGTCCTGAGTGGGCTTAGAACCGGCGGTGGCACCCAGGTAATGTTCCAGCAACATGCCGACCCAGCCTTTATCGCGACGCAAATCAGCCGGAATAGCCAGATCCGCACGGGCCGCCAGATCACCGAATCGCTGACCGGCCAGCTCACTGGCACGGCTGAATAATTCATCAATACTGTGTGGGCGAGTGGATGTAAATGTCATATTAGGCCGTTAATGGTTTGCCCAATGCAGGGCTTTATGGAAGAATCAATGCTATCAGAGAATAATTGAGGTTGCTCGAGTGATAGATGCTGAAGGATTCCGGCCAAATGTAGGAATCGTCATCTGTAACGGGCATGGGCAGGTATTTTGGGCTCGTCGTATAAACCAGCACAGCTGGCAATTTCCGCAAGGCGGTATTGACGAAGGCGAGACGCCTGAGCAGGCAATGTATCGCGAACTTTGGGAAGAAGTCGGGTTAAAGCCGGATCAGGTCGAAATTCTGTACACCAGCCGTCACTGGTTGCGTTATCGGTTGCCAAAGCGGCTTATCCGTCGCGAACAACGGCCCATGTGTGTTGGTCAGAAACAAAAGTGGTTTTTATTGCGGCTAAAATGCCGCGAAGAAGATGTTGATGTTTTAAAGTCCGGCCATCCCGAATTTGATGGTTGGCGGTGGGTCAGTTTTTGGTATCCGGTGCGCCAGGTGGTGGCTTTTAAACGCGATGTCTACCGGCGCGTAATGAAAGAGTTTGCCAGTCACGCCATGCCATTTCAGGGTGGCGGGCGACCTTCGCGCCACCCGCGCGGTAATAAACGAAGGCGTTGAATCATGCTGATAACCTTGCAACGGATTGTCGAAACCGTCAACAAAGCGCCGGATTTTAAGCTGGCGCTTTACACTATGGTGGGTCAGGTCAGGGACGCCCTGAAAACCGATAGCTGCAGTGTGTTCCTGGCCGATGACGAAAACCAACAGTTTGTGCTGGCGGCTAGTGACGGCCTTAGCGCCGAGCAGGGCGATCCCATCCAGGTGGACTTTGGCGAAGGGATTATTTCACTGGCTGCGCAACGCGAAGAGCCGCTGAACATTGCCGATGCCAGCCAGCACCCGGCCAACAAAAAACTGCTGCAGACTAACGAGTCTGAATATCGCGGGCTGCTGGCAGCGCCCATCATTCACCGGCGCAAAGTGCTGGGTATTATGGTGGTGCACCAAAGCGAGGCACGCAGCTTCAGCCGCGAAGAAGAAGCTTTTGTGGTGACCCTGGCGGCACAGCTGGCGGTAGTCATCGCGCACGCCAGTGCGAAAGGCCTGCTCGCCAATGATAATTCACCCTGGATACATAGTTTACAAGGCCTGCCGGGATCACCGGGGGTGGCCATTGGGACCGCTTTTGTTAGCCGGCCGGAAGTGACTTTAAAAGAAATATCGCCGCAGCGCAGCGACAAGCCGCAGCACGAAATTCGTAAATTTCGCCAGGCGGTGGCACGCACGCGGGCTGATCTAAAGCAGTTATCTGAGCAGATGCTGGGTCAGATTCCGGACGATACGCTGGCGATTTTTGATGTTTACCAGGGCATGCTGGACGCCGCCAGTCTGGGGAATGCGGTCGAATCAATGATTAATGAAGGCTGGCGCGCGCAAACAGCATTAAAGCATGTAGTAGAACAATTTATTGATCAGTTTGAAGCGCTGGAAGATTCCTACTTACGTGAGCGGGCAACGGACGTCCGTGACATTGGCCAGCGGGTTTTACTGCACTTGCAAAAACGCCAGCGCAAGGCACGGCAGTTTCCTGCACAGGGTATTTTAATTGCCGATGAAGTGACCGCCTCAATGCTGGCCGAACTGCCGCAGGATAAAATTAGCGGTATTATTTCCCTGAACGGTTCGAGTAATTCCCATGCCGCGATCATGGCCCGCAGTATGGGAATCCCCGCGGTACTGGGTGTTGACGATATCGAGCTGCACTTTTTTGCTGACAAACAGCTTATCGTTGACGGCTATACCGGCGAAATCTACATCAACCCGCCGCCTCAGGTGCTTGAGCAGTACCAACACTTAGCCGAAGAAGAAGAAGAGCTAAAGCAAGTGGTGGCTGAGCACGCCCATTTGCCCGCCGAAACCCAGGATGGCCACCGGGTTAGCCTGCATCTGAACCTGGGCCTGAACGTCCAGTCGGCTTACCTACAGCAACTGAACATCGACGGTATCGGTCTGTACCGCTCAGAAATTCCTTTTATGCTGCGCGATCAGCTGCCGACCGAAGACGAACAGGTCGAGATGTATAAAGAGATACTGGACCAGTTTCCTGATCAGCCCGTGGTCATGCGCACGCTGGATGTGGGTGGAGACAAACCCCTGCCCTACCTGCCTTTGCAGGAAGACAACCCGTTCCTTGGCTGGCGGGGTATCCGGTTAACCCTCGATCATCCGGAAATTTTTCTGGTGCAGGTGCGGGCAATGCTAAGAGCCAGTATCGGACACAGCAACTTGCAAATCCTGCTGCCCATGGTTAGCAGTATTAACGAGGTTGAAGAAGCTTCCAGGCTAATAAAACAAGCTTACTTTGAAGTAGCGGAAGAGCAGGATGGCGAAGCCGAGAGTCCTCTGGTGCAACCCCAGCTGGGGGTCATGATAGAGGTGCCGGCCATTATTTACCAGCTGCCGGCGCTGGCCAACAAAGTCGATTTTTTTTCCGTTGGTTCAAACGATTTAACTCAGTATTTGCTGGCGGTTGACCGTAATAATCGCCGCGTTGCGAACCTTTATGATGCCTATCATCCGGCGGTACTTGCCAGCCTGGATGATATTGCCCGGCGCTGCGAAGAGCTCGGCAAACCCGTCAGTGTCTGTGGTGAGCTGGCAGGAGACCCGGGTGGCGCTCTGTTGTTGGTGGCTATGGGTTATCGGCAACTCAGTATGAACAGTTATAATATTGACCGGGTACGCTGGATTTTACGCAACGTTTGCTCCGGTACTCTGGAAGTCATGCTGGCGAAAGCGTTACAGGCCCGCCACCCGGATCAAATTCGCAAAATGATAGCCAATAAAATGGAAAGTATGGGCTTAGGTGGTTTTGTGCGGGCGGGTAAATAAAATGACGCTGACGATTGCTCTGTGGTGCTTAAGCGGCGGCGTTGTTGCCGGGCTGCTGGCCGGGTTATTAGGTATTGGTGGTGGCCTGGTAGTAGTGCCGCTGCTGATTTACTTATTGCCGATTATTGGCGTCGAGCCACAACTGGTGGTGCCCACTGCTATCGCCACCAGTCTGGCCACTATCTGCATGACAACCGCTTCAGCTGCTATCAGCCATTCCCGCACCGGGCTAATGGCGCGTTTCTGGCTGCTCAGGGTATTACCCGGATTATCGGTGGGTGCTTTAATGGGTGCCTATTTAGTGACGGTGGTCAGCCCTGACAGCCTGCGAATAATCTTCGCCGTGGTGCTGGTATTATTGTCTATCCGCATGATGTTGCCGGCGCCGCAGGGCGAACCGCGAACAACGGTTTCTAAACGGTTGCTGGCCATTGGTGCGACACTTATCGGCACCATTTCCGGTTTAGTGGGTATTGGCGGAGGGGCGCTGACGGTGCCTTTTTTACAGCGGGTGCGATTGCCTGTTCATCAGGCTATCGCCATTTCTTCGCTGGGCAGCTTTGTGATCGGCTGCAGTTCGGTGGTAATGTTTATTGCCATTGGCTGGTTAAGTGAGGACAATGGTAGCAGCAACGCGCTGGGCCTTATTCACTTGCCTGCGTGGCTGGCAATTTCGATAACCTCGGTGCTAATGGCCCCGGTGGGGGCAAAGCTGGCCCACAAGTTGCCGGTTAAATTATTACGACGTTTTTTTGCGGCATTTTTAATTGTTGTCGCAGCCAATTTATTGACTCAATAGGAGCCTACTGTGCCGCCCACGGATTTTTGGCAGTTTCCGGCAATTGATCCGGTTATTTTTCATATTTGGGGTCCGCTGGCCATACGCTGGTACGGGCTGGCGTATATCGCCGGTTCTTTGTTTGCCTATTGGTGGGGCTCGCGGCAAGCCCGGCGCAGCGCGCACTGGAACAAGGAACAGTTTGGCGATTTGCTGTTCTGGTGCTTTATCGGGGTTATCCTGGGCGGTCGTGTCGGCTATGTGCTGTTTTATAAATTCGGTCAGTTTATTGCCGACCCCTTATTCTTATTTCAGGTATTCGATGGCGGCATGTCCTTCCACGGCGGGTTACTGGGTGTCATTATTGCCATCTACGCGTATGCCCGGGTTAAAAAGCGGCCATTGCTGCAGGTCGGCGATTTTGTCGCGCCACTGGTACCGATGGGGTTGTTGTTCGGCCGCTTGGGTAACTTTATGAATGGCGAGCTATGGGGCCGGGTGACGGATGTTCCCTGGGCAATTGTATTCCCCAGCGGCGGGCCGGTGCCGAGACACCCGTCACAACTGTATGAAGCCTTACTCGAAGGCCTGTTATTATTTATTCTGTTGTGGTGGTTTCAACAGAAGCCTCGCGGGCTGGGCGCTATTAGCGGCTTGTTTTTACTGGGCTACGGGGTCGCCCGCTTCACGGTTGAGTTTTTCCGCGAGCCCGATGCACACCTGGGCGTATTATCGCTGGGGCTATCGATGGGTCAGTGGTTGAGCCTGCCGATGATTGTTATCGGCGCGGCACTAATGATCAATGCCACTAAGAAACCGCAGGTTCAACAGCCATGATTAATCGCCCGGAACAAGCTTATCTGCAATTATGCCGGCGGATTGTCGAGCAGGGCCAGTGGCTGCAAAATGAACGTACCGGTATCCGCTGTTTAACCGTCATTAACGCCGACCTGGAATACGATGTCGGCGCCAATGAATTTCCGTTGATAACCACCCGCAAAAGTTTTTACAAAGCGGCGATTGCTGAATTGCTCGGTTATCTGCGTGGTTATGACAGTGCCGCCCAGTTCCGCGCCATTGGCTGCAATACCTGGAATGCCAATGCTAATGAAAACCAGGCCTGGCTTAATAACCCTCATCGGCGTGGCGAAGACGACATGGGGCGGGTGTATGGAGTACAGGGGCGCGCCTGGCAAAAACCCGATGGTAATCAACTGGATCAGCTGCACAAGGTGGTAGAAAATCTGCGTCGCGGAATAGATGATCGCGCTGAAATCATCACCTTTTACAATCCCGGTGAGTTTGAGCTGGGCTGTCTGCGCCCCTGCATGCATACGCACAACTTTTCGTTGTTAGGGGATACCCTGTATCTGACCTCCTATCAGCGCAGCTGCGATGTGCCTTTAGGACTGAATTTCAATCAAATTCAGTGCTTTGTTTTATTGGCTCTGGTCGCCCGTATTACCGGTCACAAGCCCGGCAAGGCCTATCATAAAATTGTCAACGCGCACATTTATGAAAATCAGCTGCCACTGATGATGCAGCAGCTGGAGCGTGAGCCTTACCCGAGTCCGCAGTTGAGCATTAATCCGCAGATTGACTCGTTACAGGATATTGAAAACTGGGTCAGTAAGGACGACTTTAAGGTCAGTGGTTATCAAAGCCATGCGCCCATCCAGTATCCATTTGCCGTATAACAGGTAAGACGCCGTGAGCAGTGAACAACTACCATCCAGTCAGGCCCTCGCCGGCACCCAGCGAGTATACGGGCGCCAGGCGCTGACGCACTTTCAGAAAAAACATGTGGCCGTGGCCGGCCTCGGCGGCGTCGGTTCCTGGGCAGTTGAAGCGCTGGCGCGCACCGGTATTGGCCAGCTGACCCTAATAGATCTGGATGATGTTTGCGTCAGCAACATCAACCGGCAGTTACCCGCTGACTTTAATACTCTTGGCCAGCTAAAAAGCGAGGTGCTGGCGGCCCGGGTAAAAGCCATTAACCCGCACTGCCAGGTTACCGTTATTGATGATTTTTTGCTGCCGGATAACTTCGAGCAGCACCTGGCAAATGTTGATGCGGTGCTGGATGCGATCGACAGCGTTAAGACGAAAGCGGCCTTAGTGGCCTGGTGTAAGCGGCGAAAACTGCCCTTAGTGTGTTGTGGCGGTGCCGGTGGGCAGATTGATCCAACCCGGATACAGGTCGCTGATTTATCCCGCGCCAAACAGGACCCTTTGCTGGCGAAAGTGCGTTCTGACTGCCGTCGCCATTATGGCTTTTCAAAAAATCCTAAGCGCAAATGGGGTATTGACTGCATCTATTCTGAAGAGCAGCTGCGCTACCCGGTAACCGCAGGAGAGGGCGAGGGCGAAGTAACTCTGCAGAAACCCGGCGGCGATGCAATGCCGATGAATTGTGCCAGCGGCTTTGGTGCTGCCATGGTGGTTACCTGCTCCTTCGCGATGCAGGCCGTCGCCGTGTTGTTGCGCCGGCTAAATAAATCAGCTTAAGCGCCGGGTTTAAACCCGTTCTTTTAACGCCCGGGCAACCTGAGCAAGGCCATTAGCGCGTGATGGCGTCAGGTGGCCGTGCAAGCCTTGTTCGCGAAACAGCCCGTCAATATCAAAATTTTTAATGGCAGTGCGGGGCTGGCCATCCAGGCGTTGCTGGATCAGGGCTAATAAGCCTTTGACAATGCGCGAGCCGCTGTCGAAACGCAACACCACTGCATCCGGATTGCTGCTGTCTACGTACAACCAAACCTGAGCTTCACAGCCGCTAACCCGATGGGCTTCGTCTTTTAGTGCCGACGGAAATGGCGGGAGTTCGCGCGACAAAATGACCAAACGGCGATATTGCTGTTCCCAGTTCATGGCGTAAACTCTCCCTTACAGATGCTGAAGTAAATTATCGCACAACTTGTTAGATGGATGCGAGTTAAGGATAATAGCCAGGAGCTCAAGGCACAGAATAAAAAGTTACTGGTAAAAAGTTCCAACAAAAGGAAATTAACATGAAGATACTTGTCGCGGTCAAACGCGTGATTGACTACAACGTCAAGGTTCGCGTAAAGCCAGATCAGTCTGATGTCGATCTGGCTAACGTAAAAATGGCGCTAAACCCATTTTGCGAAATAGCCGTTGAAGAAGCCGTGCGCTTAAAAGAAGCCGGCACGGCTGATGAAGTGGTGGTTGTTTCTATTGGTCCTAAAGCTGTGCAGGAACAATTACGGACTGCTTTAGCGTTGGGAGCCGATCGCGCTGTGCAGGTCGAAACCGACGAGATGCCGGACTCTCTGGCAGTGGCCAAAATTCTTAAAGGTGTGGTCGAAAAAGAAGGCCCGGATATGGTTATCCTCGGCAAGCAGTCAATTGACTCAGACAATAACCAAACCGGGCAAATGCTGGGAGCACTGACCGGTATGCCGCAGGGGACTTTTGCCTCTAAGGTCGAAGTCGGCGATGGCTTTATTAATGTTACCCGTGAAATCGACGGTGGCTTACAGACCGTTAAGCTAAACCTGCCGGCTATTGTCACCACTGACCTGCGCTTAAACGAGCCGCGCTATGCCTCACTACCCAATATTATGAAAGCCAAGCGCAAACCCCTGGAAACCATCAGTACCGATGAGCTGGGTGTTTCAGTGCAGCGCACGGTTAAGCTGCTGAAAGTCGAGTCCCCGGCCGAGCGCAGCGCCGGCGTAAAAGTCGCTGATGTCGACGAACTAGTTGAGAAACTGAAAAACGAGGCGAAAGTCCTATGAGCATTTTAGTAGTTGCAGAACACGACAATAACGGTGTTGACCCATCAACCCTGAAAACGCTTGCAGCAGCCCGGCAAATCGGTGGTGATATCGATGTTTTAGTCGCCGGCATGGGTTGCTCTACGGTTGCTGAAAACCTCGCAAAAGCCGAGGGTGTCAGCAAGGTGCTTTTGGCCGATAACGCCGCTTATGAACATCAGCTGGCGGAAAATGTCGGCCAGCTGGTTGCTGATCTTGGCAAAAATTACAGCCATGTGGTAGCACCGGCAACCACCACGGGTAAAAACTTTATGCCCCGTGTCGCCGCCTTACTGGATGTTGCACAAATTTCTGACATCATTGCAGTGGAAAGCGCCGATACCTTTAAACGGCCGATCTATGCAGGTAATGCCATCGCCACCGTAAAGGCAGAAGACGCGATAAAAGTCATCACCGTGCGCGCCACGGCATTTGATGCCGTCAGCGAGGAAGGCGGCAGTGGCTCGGTAGAAGCCATTGATACGGTCATTGATAACGATCAGGCGCAGTTTGTCGGTGAACAGCTGGCGGAGTCTGAGCGTCCGGACCTGACGGCCGCAGAGATTGTTATTTCCGGTGGACGCGGTATGCAAAATGGTGAGAACTTCAAATTGCTGGAGGATATCGCCGATAAACTGGGGGCCGCAGTTGGCGCATCGCGCGCGGCAGTTGACGCGGGCTTTGTACCCAATGACATGCAAGTCGGGCAAACCGGCAAAATTGTCGCCCCGCAGTTGTACATTGCGGTGGGAATCAGTGGTGCAATTCAGCATCTGGCCGGCATGAAAGATTCAAAAATTATTGTCGCCATCAACAAGGACGAAGAAGCACCGATTTTTCAGGTGGCTGATTATGGTCTGGTCGGCGATCTTTTTGAAATCTTACCGGAATTGAACCAAAAGCTTTAAACCCACAGCTACATTGCCCTGACGCCGCCGTGACCAACAAGTTGATGCCCGGTGGCGTCATTTTCCTCACTTTTCGCTTCGATACACTTGCATAATTTTAACTCATCGGACATGATTCAGTCATAACCGCCGTAAAAGCTAAAAAATATTAGGTGGCTCACAATGAAAAGAAGAACAACTATGCTTAAAAAATTACCTCTGGCGTCGGCCATCGCGCTGACCTTTGCTGTGCCGGCTCAGGCTGCTGATTTTGAAGTGGGTGAGTTTGACGTAAAATTTGACTCCATCATCTCTTACGGTGCGGCATGGCGAATGGAAGATCCCGCTCTGCATTTGCTCCATCCCGGTAACCGGGACGGCGGTACAGCTAAATCCAGTGTTGGCGATGACGGTAACCTGAACTTTGATAAAGGCGACCTGGTCAGCTCTGTGTTTAAGGGCGTGCACGACCTCAGTATTGATGGGGGCGACTACGGCGCTTTCTTCCGCTTTAATTACTGGTATGACTATGTGGTTTCGGAAGAAGAAATGTCCCATGGTCACGCGGGCAATAATTATCTGCCCAACACCACCCTCAACGATAATATTTTTGATGATTATTCTCAGGCCAGTGGCTTCGAAGTGCTGGATGCCTTTGTATGGGCTAACTTTGAAATGGGCGATATCCCCACCAGTTTGCGGCTTGGCCGGCAAGTATTAAGTTGGGGTGAAAGCACCTTTGTTTTTAACGGTATCAACGACATTAACCCGCTGGACGTTAACGCGGCCCGTCGTCCTGGTGCAGAAATCAAAGAAGCCTTGTTACCGGTCGGTATGGTCAGTGTTAACATGGGTCTGACAGAAAGTCTGAATGTCGAGGCTTTTTATCAGTACGAGTGGGATAATACCAAGCTGGACGGTTGCGGAACCTATTTCTCCAGTGTTGATATTATCGGCGGCCCCGGCTGTGGCAAAGTAACACTGAACCCGCAACTGATCCCTGGTGATCCGGACAGTTATCTGAGCGATTATCAGTCAGTTGCCTCCGGCGCGTACATTGGCAGCAATCCGGTGCTGGATGCTTCTGATAGTGGCCAGTGGGGTGTTAACTTCCGCTACTACTCACTCGATCTGGATGCTGAATTCGGTCTTTATTATCTGAATCTGCACAATAATACGCCGATTATTTCTGCCTATAATTGGACCGTGGATCCGGAACAGTACATGTCGGCGGAAGACCGGACTAACCCTAACTACACCTATTCAACACCTAACGGTTATCCTATAGACGGGCCGCGTCTGGTGATTGAGTACCCGGAAGATTATAAAGTCATGGGCGCAAGTTTCAGTACCAACCTGGGACTCTGGTCTGTGGGCGGTGAGTACAGCTATCGTGCTGATGCGCCGGTACAAATTAACACCACCGAAATTTTAACCGCTGGTCTGCGTCCAAACGTCCCCAGCAGTTTTTCTGACCGGGTCAGAAGCACCGATTTAGGCGGTCTGGCTCATGGCTATGACCGACTTGATGTCAGTCAGGCACAGGCCAGCTTTGTTCGCTTTGTTGACCGTTTGTGGGGCTCGGACCGGATGACCTTCGTCGGCGAACTGGCGATGAACCAGGTACATGATTTGCCGGGTCTGGAAGAGCAGCGCTATGGCCGCTTACCTTTATTCGGTAAATGTCTACTGCCCAATGAAGTGGGTCCGGCTGCAGCGGGTAACTGCGAAGGCTTTGTTACTGAAAACTCCTGGGGTTATCGTACCCGCTTCCAGTTTGAGTATTTAAGTTTTTGGCAGGGCTGGAGCCTGACGCCTGTTATCCAGTTTAACCATGACGTCGAAGGCTACTCACCAAACAGTAACTTTATCGAAGACCGGAAATCACTGGGTATCAATGTCACCGCTGATTATCTGTCAACCTATAAAGTCAGCTTAGGCTACACCACTTATGATGGCAGCGACTACGATGCGACTACCGATCGTGATTTTGCTTCTATCAGCTTCTCTTACGCCTTTTAATTAAGCGCCAGGATGAACCAACAAACAGGCTGCACTGGTTGCAGCCTGTTTTGTTTTTAATCTAAAACAAATTGCGCTGCGTACTCCTAAGTTATTAATACAACCAGGAGTTGCCCGATGTTCGGTTTGTTCAAAAAAGACCCCACCAAAAAATTGCGTAAAGACTTGCAGGCCCTGCAGGAAAAAGCCATGAAGATGCAACGAAACGGCGATATCCGTGGTAGTTCGATGATCAGTCAGCAGGCTGATGAGCTGTGGCAGAAGATCCAGCAACTCGAAGCGGAAGAAAAAAAATAGTGCCGTTGGCACAGTAATCGTAGCCCCGTGTGATTCTGTCGCAATTGCTTGTCAATTGCGCAGCAGCAGTTTACAACTAGTAAGAACTCTCTGTAACGTTGTGACTTTCCTGTCAAAAAAGGGGCTAGCATGAAACATACTTTATCGGTGCTCGCGGGCTTGTTGCTGTCCGCATCAGCAGTGGCCGACGATCATCAACAATATTTTCAGCTTGAAGACGTCTTTACGCTGGAATACGCAGCATCACCGACCATTCATCCATCCGGCGACTGGAGCGTTTTTGTACGCCAGTCGATGGATATTAACAACGACCGCAAACTGGGTCAGTTATGGCAGGTTATGCCCGACGGCGATATGCGTCCGCTGACCGGCGATAAAGCCAATGAAAGTCAGCCGGTCTGGTCACCCGACGGTAAGCGTCTGGCCTTCGTCTCGAGCGCTACCGGTAGTCCGCAAATTCACATCTATTGGGTCGACAGTGGCCAACATGCGGCAGTTACTGCGCTGACCCAGTCGCCTTCTAATCTGAGCTGGTCACCGGACGGCGAGCAGATTGCCTTTTCGATGTTTACTCCTGATGCCAAGCCGAACCCGGTATCATTGCCCGGCAAGCCCAAAGGCGCCGAATGGACAGAAGCACCGAAATACATCGACAAAGACAACTACCGTTATGACGGCGGCGGTTATGCCCGCGACGGTTACTCACACATTTATGTGGTGCCGGCAAAAGGCGGCTCTCCGCGTCAGCTGACTGAGGGAGATTATAACCACGGCGGCAGCCTGACCTGGACCGGCGACGGTGAGTCGATCTTATTTTCGGCTAATCGCCGTGAAGATGCATTCCGGCAGCCAACCAATAGTGAAATTTATCAGGTAAGTGTCAATAACGGCGAGATCACTCAGGTGACAACCCGCAAAGGCCCTGATAGCTCTCCTTCAGTATCGCCCAATGGCGAATACATTGCCTATTTAGGCAATGACGACAGCGGTAAAAGCTTTCAAATTACCCGCCTTCACATAATGAATGCCGACGGCTCTGATAAGCGTGTGCTAACCGCTGATCTTGATCGCGGAGTGACCGGCTTTGAGTGGGATAATGACAGCGACAGTATTTACTTTAGCTATGATGATCACGGTGTCGGCTACCTGGCCCGCACAGACCTCGACGGGGATATGGATACGCTGACCGATCGTGTCGGAGGATTGTCCTATAGCCGTCCTTATGGCGGCGGCGACTTTTCTGTGGCCGAAGATGACCGGGTACTTTACACCTTATCCAACCCGTTGCGTCCGGCTGAGCTGGCATTGTGGGATGACGGTGAGACCGAGCAGCTCACTTATCTGAATGAAGATGCCTTAGGCCATAAACAACTGGCGCGGGTCGAAGAGCTTAATTACGAGTCCAGCGTTGACGGTCTTGATTTACAGGGCTGGGTTGCTTATCCACCAGACTTTGATCCCGGTAAAAAATATCCATTAATGCTGGAAATTCATGGTGGCCCGCATACTAACTATGGTCCGCGTTTTGCCGCCGAGATTCAGTTATTCGCAGCGGCCGGTTACGTGGTGCTGTACACTAACCCGCGCGGCAGCACCAGTTATGGAGAAGAGTTTGCTAATGAAATTAGCCAGAACTATCCCAGCCATGACTATGATGACCTGATGGACGGTGTCGATGCGGTTATCGAAAAAGGCTTTATCGACGAGCAGGAGCTTTACGTAACCGGCGGCAGTGGCGGCGGCGTACTCACAGCCTGGATAGTCGGTCATACCGATCGCTTTAAAGCCGCAGTTGTAGCTAAGCCCGTAATTAACTGGTACAGCTTTGTGCTGACAGCCGATATGTATAACTACTTCTATCAGTACTGGTTCCCGGGTCTGCCGTGGGATAACATGGAGCATTACATGAAGTATTCACCCATTAGCTACGTTGGCAACGTGACAACGCCGACTATGTTGCTGACCGGTGAAAACGACTACCGTACTCCAATGTCAGAAACTGAGCAGTACTATCAGGCCCTGAAACTGGCTGGCGTAGAAACCGCCATGGTGCGGATACAGGATTCAGGACACGGTATCTATGCAAAACCCAGTAACCTGATGAACAAAGTAGCGTACATCCTGCATTGGTTTGATAAGTACCGCGACGAGGATTAATTCCCGGCACGGTTAAAGCGGCGGTTTTGCCAATAAAACCGCCGCTTTTTTTTATGCTTTCCTGACGCCGCTTAGCGTTCTGATTTTTCCACCGGGTCGCCACGCTTGCGGCGGTGCTGGCGCTCGTACAACTTGGCTTCGGTAAGAAAAAAGTGAAAAGCGTCAATGTTGGCTTTAATAAAGCCCCGCCAGCCGGCCAGGAACATGCGCCGGATAAAATAAAACTTAATAAACATCAGCGGGAATATCAGCAGCACCCGGGCCAGGCTGCAGCTCCTGCCTTGTTCTTCCCGCTGTTTTGCTTTTAACAGCGAGTATTTATTCAGCTTATCCATGTAACCATGGGCTGAATCATAGCCGTAATGTTTAACATCTATGGGTAAGTGCGCCAGTGGCGGTTCGACTTCAATGTGCTCGTGTACTTTTAACGAGGTATTCCATTTTGCCTTAGACTTGCGGTACACGCGGCGGAAACGGTGGTGACGATGGCCGGGCAGCGAGTGACCCATAAAGATGTCATCATGGGCCAGATACAGGCCGTTAACATCGTCTTGCGCAATCCGTTGCCGGATTTCCTCAAAGGCGCCCTGCGGCAGGACCTCATCGCCGTCTAAATTGATCACCCAGTCGTTTTGGCATTGTTCCAGGGCATAGGCTTTTTGGCGGGCATAGCCCAGCCATGGCTGATGAATAATACGGGCACTGTGCTGCTCGGCGACTGCCAGAGTATTGTCAGTCGAGCCGGAGTCCACCAGCACGATTTCGTCAGCGCCTGCTACGCTGGCCAATACTTCATCTAAGTGGCGACCTTCATTTTTTGTGATCAAATACACGCTGATTTTTGGCAATTGGGCCATAACCGGGTTTCCATTAAAAAGTGACACTAATAATGATATATTTTTTCTTCCTTTAGCGCATTATTTGACGAACAGGAAGCCTGGTATGAGTGACTGGTCTGCTTTACTGGCCGACGAAAAACAAAAACCTTACTTTATTCAGTTGCTGCAGCAGGTCGAGCAGGCGCGCCAGCAGAGTATTGTTTACCCCGCTCCGGAGCATGTTTTTAACGCTTTAAAGCTCATTGAGCCGGATCAGGTTAAAGTCGTGATTCTGGGGCAGGACCCTTACCATGGCCCCGGTCAGGCTCATGGTTTGAGTTTTTCAGTACCCGATGGGGTAAAGCTGCCGCCGTCGTTGCGGAATATTTTAAAAGCTATTCAGCTTGATTATCCGGACAGTTCGCCACCACAGAATGGCGATTTGACGCGCTGGGCGGTGCAGGGAGTTTTGCTGCTCAATACCGTGCTTACGGTAGAGCAGGGCAAAGCGCACAGTCACGCCAACTGGGGTTGGGAGACCTTTACCGATACGCTGATAAAACGGCTCGCTGACCAGCATGAGAATATTGTGTTTTTACTCTGGGGGGCGCATGCACAAAAAAAAGAGCGGCTGATCGATGACAATAAACATTGTGTACTAAAAACCGTTCACCCGTCTCCTCTTTCAGCCCACCGCGGCTTTTTCGACGCACATCATTTTCGCAAAGCCAATGATTATTTGCAGAGCGTTGGGCGGACACCGGTTAGTTGGAGCGCTTAATTTAGACTGATAATCGTCATGGATTGGTTATTGTTTTGCAACAAGGTTGTAACAAAAAGCTTTTAATCTGCTGCTTGTTGTGGTAAATCATGCATTGTGAGTAATTTGTTAATATAAAAAGTAACAAGTGCCTTACATGCGCTCGATTTATAATTACAAAAAACTGAGAGGCAAGTATGGATCATTCAGAAGAGCTTCAGCAAGTCAGTGAAAAGTCATCAAAAGGACGCGCAACGAAACGCAAATGGCGGGAAATCGAACAACTTAAAGAAAAATACCAATTGCGTGAAGAACTGGCCGAGATGGATTATTGTTATGACCTCGATTTGGAGCAAATCGATCTAAGTTAAGATAATCTGGCAGTAACGAGGGCTTGCCGCAGCGGGCAGGCCCTCGCCAGTTAACCTACAGACGCATCAGCGGCAGCATCTGCTTCAGCACTTTTGGCGCGCCCGCGGCGACATGACCACTTTGTACGTAATTGTGGCCACCCTGAAAGTCGCTGATAATTCCGCCGGCTTCGCGGATCAATAATTCGCCTGCCAGCATGTCCCAGGGTTTTAAGCCCATTTCGAAAAAGCCATCAACCCGGCCGGCAGCCACATAAGCTAAGTCAAGAGCAGCCGAACCGGTGCGCCGCATATCGGCACAGTGCTCAAATAAATTATTAAACATCTGCTGATATTCGGGTAGCTTGTGCTTCATTTTAAATGGGAAACCGGTAGCCAGGATCGAACCTTTCAGCTCAACCTTCGGGTCGATGCGCAGGCGGCGGCCATTTAACTGAGCGCCGGCACCGCGAGTGGCGGTGTATAGCTCTTCGCGAACAGGATCATAGACAACCGCCTGCTGCACAGAGCCTTTGTACAACAGGGCAATAGAAATAGAGAAGTGAGGAATGCCGCGCAGGTAATTTGTCGTGCCGTCCAGAGGATCAATAACCCATTGAAAGTCTTTATCAGAGCCTTCTTGCTGCCCGCTCTCTTCGGCAATAATACCGTGGTCGGGGTAGGATTTGCGAATGGCGCTGATGATCGCGTGCTCAGCGGCTTTATCCATCTCTGAAACCCAGTCATTTGGGCCTTTGGAGACCGCATCGATGGGCTGGCCTTGATCAAACTGTTTTACTAAAATTTTGCCGGCTGCACGCGCTGCGCGCACCGCAATGTTTAACATCGGATGCATATTCAAATTACCTGTGCTGTCAAAGAACGATTTTTCGGTCGCGGATGATACCAGTAATAGGTTATCATGCACAACTTTTATTCAGCCCCGAAATTTATCATAAAGCAGTATTTATCATGGACAAAAACGTATTTGATGCCATTCGTATCGTCTTAGTTAACACGTCGCATACGGGCAATATCGGCTCTGTAGCCCGGGCTATGAAGACCATGGGACTTAAGCATCTAACCCTGGTTGATCCGGTGCAGGCCCCGGACAGTCACGCTTCAGCTTTGGCAGCCGGCGCCACAGATATACTCGCGGCGGCAACAACGGTTAATACCCTGCAAGAAGCGATTGCCGATTGTGGCCTGGTGCTGGCCACCAGCGCCCGCAACCGCACGCTCGACTGGCCTTTGCTGGGCCCACGTAAAGCAGCCGGCAAAGTTCTGGCAGAGGCACCCCAATATCCGGTGGCCATTGTTTTTGGACGTGAAAATAGCGGTCTGACTAATGAAGAGCTGCAGTTAAGCCAGTTTCACCTGCACATCCCCACCAACCCTGATTATGGCTCGCTGAACCTGGCTATGGCCGTGCAGACGGTCTGCTATGAACTGCGTATGCAGCAGTTGGAAGCCGAAAATGAACAAACCCTGTATCCGGCCGCAGAAGACACCGCCAATTACCCGCGCGGCAAAGAACTCGAGCTGTTTTACGGGCATTTAGAACAGACTCTTTATGACACCGGCTTTATCGTTAAAAAGCATCCCGGCCAGGTAATGACCAAGCTGCGACGGCTGTTTAACCGGGCACGGCCGGAAGAGAGCGAGCTGAACATTTTACGTGGTATCTTAGCCTCAATTAACAAACCCGGGCGTTAGCGCTAATACTTGACTATTTTACTCGGGTAAGTACACTTGAGCCTCAAGCTAACCGATAAGGAATAGTTCTATGCGCCTGACCTCAAAGGGACGCTACGCGGTAACCGCTATGCTGGACGTGGCGATGCATGCGCAGCAAACACCGGTGCCACTGGCAGATATATCCGATCGCCAGGGGATTTCGCTGTCTTACCTTGAGCAGTTGTTTGCCCGTCTGCGCAAACGTGGTCTGGTGGATAGTGTGCGCGGCCCCGGCGGGGGTTACCGGCTGGGTAAAGACCCGTCTGCCATATCGGTCGGCGCGGTTATTGATGCCGTGGATGAATCCATTGATGCTACCCGCTGTCAGGGGAAAGGCAACTGCCAGGGCGGTAGCCGGTGCTTGACCCATTTCCTGTGGGAAGGCTTAAGTGATCGCATTGCTCAGTTTCTTAATGGCATCAGCCTGGCTGAATTAACCGCTGATCAAACTATTGCCCAACGCCAGAAAAATCAAAAAACGGATAAGATCGAACTGGATTTGATTTAACCACCAGCTGTCAGCAAGGAGCTATCGCAAAGTGAAACTGCCTATCTATCTGGATTATGCCGCAACAACGCCAGTAGACGAGCGGGTCGCTGAGCGTATGATGCAATTTTTGACAGCTGATGGAGTGTTCGCCAATCCTGCTTCGCGTTCACATCGCTACGGCTGGCAGGCAGAAGAGGCGGTGGATATCGCCCGTAATCAGGTCGCTGATTTACTCCATGCAGACCCCCGTGAAATCGTTTTTACCTCGGGAGCGACCGAGTCGGATAATCTGGCGTTAAAAGGTGTGGCGCATTTTTTACAAGACCAGGGTAAACACATCATAACGGTCAGTACTGAGCATAAAGCGGTGCTTGATCCGGCAGCTCAGCTGGTTAAAGAAGGTTTTGAGGTGACCACGCTGGGCGTTGACTCTGACGGCCGTATCGATATCGGTGAATTGCGTGCCGCGTTGCGTCCGGACACTATACTGGTCAGTGTAATGCACGTGAATAACGAGCTGGGAGTCGTGCAGGACATCGAGGCTGTTGGCCATCTCTGCCGCCAGCACGACACACTATTTCATGTTGACGCAGCACAAAGCGTCGGCAAACTTCCCTTAAATATGAGCCGCTTGCCGGTCGACTTATTATCGCTGTCAGCGCATAAAATGTACGGACCTAAAGGTATTGGTGCATTGTATGTTCGGCGCCAGCCACGAACCCGGCTGGTCGCTCAGATGCATGGCGGTGGTCACGAACGTGGCATGCGCTCGGGTACGCTGGCGACCCATCAAATCGTTGGTCTGGGCGAAGCGGCCGCAGTTGCCGGCGAGCGTATGCAGCAGGACGCTGACTATTTTGAACAGCTGCGGGCCAAATTCCTGCCGCCGTTGCTGGCCGAACAAGGCATCGAGCTGAACGGCAGTGACCAGCACCGCGTTCCTCATATTATTAATTTGCGATTTGCCGGTGTTGAAGGCGAAGTCCTGTTAATGTCCCTTAAGGATTTGGCGGTGTCATCGGGTTCAGCCTGCACGTCAGCCAGTGTTGAACCCTCCTATGTACTGCGCGAGCTCGGTTTAAGTGACTCCCTCGCGCACGCGTCGCTGCGTTTTAGCTTCGGTCGGCAGACCTCTGAAGCAGAGGTCGACCATGCAGTGCAGCACGTTGCTAAGGTATACGCCAGGCTGAAACCTGCGTCGTCCTGACCCGGGCGCTTACTTCAGCAGGCTGCTGAAGGTGCGGCGAAACTTAGCCAGCTTAGGTGAGATGACAGCCTGGCAGTAAGGGTTGCCGGGATTTCGCTCATAATAATTTTTGTGATAATCCTCGGCCGGATAAAAGGTCTCCAGCGGACTGACTTCAGTGACTATAGGATCGGCAAAAGCCTGGTCCTGGCTTAATTCGGCGATAATTTCCTTTGCCTGCTGCTTTTGTTCCTCGTTGTGGTAGAAAATTGCGCTGCGATACTGAGTGCCGACATCGTGGCCCTGGCGGTTCAGTTGCGTCGGGTCGTGCAAAGTAAAAAAGATTTCTAAGATTTGGCGGTATGAGATCTGCTCAGGATCATAGCTAATCCGGGCAACTTCTGCATGGCCGGTATCTCCGCGGCAAACCGCTTCATAACTAGGGTTAGTGGTTTCTCCGCCGGTATAGCCCGGTTGTACATCGGTTACGCCGGTTACCTGTAAAAAAGCTGATTCGATACACCAGAAACAGCCGCCACCTAAGGTTGCTTGTGCCATTGATACTTCTCCTGTGTCTTATAGACGTCTATATGGCTAAATGTGATTATGCCATCCTAGCTTAGGTAATACGTAAAAACAATCAATCGCGATTCGATTTTCGCAACAATCTGCCGTATAATCCGCGCGAGCAAAAGAATCACTGAATAATCACTTTTCTGGAGAATATCTGATGGCCTTAGAACGTACTTTATCAATTATTAAACCTGACGCTGTAGCAAAAAACCTGGTCGGCGCAATCTACCAGCGTTTTGAGACTTCTGGTCTGCGCATTGTAGCGGCTAAAATGATGCACCTGAGCCAGGAGCAGGCAGAAGGTTTTTACGCAGAACACAAAGAGCGTCCTTTCTTTTCAGCTCTGGTAGAGTTCATGACCTCTGGCCCTATCGTTGTACAGGTCCTGGAAGGCGAAAACGCTGTATTGAAAAACCGTGAAATCATGGGTGCTACTAACCCGGCCGAAGCAGCAGCAGGAACCTTACGTGCTGACTATGCTGAAACCATCGACGAAAATGCGGTTCACGGCTCTGATGCAGTTGAATCAGCAGCACGCGAAATCGCGTACTTCTTCAGCGACGAAGAAATCTGTTCACGCACCCGTTAATTTTCGGTCCGGCAGCAAGGCCCGAACAGGAGTTTTATGACTAATACCATCGACAAAAAAGTTAACCTTCTTAATCTCAATCGTGAGCAAATGAAGGAGTTTTTCCGTGATATCGGTGAAAAACCCTTTCGCGCCGATCAGGTCATGAAGTGGCTTTATCATTTTTGCGTTGATGACTTTGATGAGATGACGAATCTCAACAAAACGTTACGTCAAAAACTTAAGCAGTTAGCTGAGGTTCGGGCGCCGGAAATTCGCGAGCAGCAGCAGTCGTCGGACGGCACCATCAAATTTTCGATGACTCTGTTTGACGGCCAGGACGTCGAGACCGTCTGGATCCCTGAGCGTGACCGCGCCACCCTTTGTGTTTCTTCGCAGGTGGGTTGTGCGCTGGAATGTACTTTCTGTTCCACCGGTGCTCAGGGTTTTAACCGCAACCTGAATGTGGCCGAAATCATTGGCCAGGTATGGCGGGTTAACCAGCTACTGGGTGCCTATGGTAAAACCGGTATTAAACCCGTGACTAACGTTGTGATGATGGGCATGGGCGAGCCTTTGCTTAATCTGAACAACGTGGTGCCGGCGCTGCAGTTAATGCTGGATGACTACGGTTTTGGTTTGTCGAAGCGGCGGGTAACCGTCAGTACATCCGGTGTTGTACCGGCACTGGACAAACTAGCCGAACAGCTGGACGTGATGTTAGCCATTTCGTTACACGCACCCGATGATGAGTTACGAAACGAAATCGTCCCGATTAATAAAAAATACAATATTGAAGAATTTCTGGCCGCCAGCCGGCGCTATGTTGAGCAGTCTAAAGCGCAACATAAAGTGACCGTAGAGTACGTGATGCTGGATCATGTTAACGATTCCACTGACCAGGCTCATGCACTGGCGCGCACCTTAAAAGATACCCCTAGTAAAATTAATCTAATCCCCTTTAACCCATTCCCCGGCTCCGGCTATGGCCGTTCCAGTAATTCGCGTATCGATCGCTTCGCAAAAGTACTGATGGAGAAGGGCTTCACTGTTATGGTACGGAAAACCCGCGGTGATGATATCGATGCAGCTTGTGGTCAGCTGGTCGGCGAGGTTGTCGATCGCACCAAACGTATTTTAAAACGTCAGCAGGCAGCCCGCGGCAGCGAGATTGGTGTTAAAGAAAGCTAGCCGGTAAAGGCGATTGAAATAGCGCGGCTGTCCGCGCCCGACAAGGATAGTCGATGAAAAACTGGATACTGTTAGCAGGCTTACTGCTAAGCGGGTGTGCAACAAGCCCGGCTCAGCAGCTAAGTGAAGCAGGACAAACCCGCCTCACGCTGGGGGTGGAATACATGAAGCGCGGGCAACTTCAGCGGGCCCGCGAACAACTGAATAAAGCCTATCAGGATGCCCCGCGCTCCGAAGCCGTCATCATCGCACTGGGTCAATGGTATTTGCGTAAAGAAAAGGTCAATTCGGCGTTGCTACTTTACCAACAAGCGTTATCATGGCAACCTATAAGCGGCGCAATGTACTATAACTACGCTATCGCACTTTGTCTGGCCGGCAATACAGAACAAGCGCTACAGCTGTTCGCACAAGCGGAACAGCTGCAGCAGCAGGTTGCTGTCAGCCGGGCCCAGTGCTTATCCCGCCGTTAAGCCTAAACGGGCGGGGATAGTTAACCAACAGGGAAATACCCAATTACCATGACTGCTGATAACAAACCCGAACAACCAGCTGACGATGCGGTAACCCCAACACCAACAGAAACAACTGCAGAACAGCAGCAAGAACCTGTTAAAGGCGCTGGTGAAATATTAAAAGAAGCGCGGGAAGAAAAAGGCTTAAGTCAACGAGAGGTAGCAGACAATCTGCGGCTAAGAGTGCAGATTATCGAGCTGCTTGAAGCCGATGATTACGACTCATTCTCGACCCCGACTTTCGTTAAAGGCTATCTGCGTTCCTACGCAAAGCTGCTGGAAATCGATGAGCAGCCAATTTTTGCCGCCTATCGGGCCAGCGGTAATAAAGAACCCGATACCTCGGTTATGCAAAGTTTTTCCCGTCGGGTTAAGCACGAAGAAAGCGATAATCGACTGATGCTGATCACCTACGCGGTAATTATTGTTGTTATCGGTCTGGTTATCTGGTGGTGGCAGGACAGTGACTTCAGCTTTGACAAGGCGATGACTGAGGACAGCGAAGCGACGCAACAAACCACCGCGCAGCCGGCTGGCGATGACGAGCAAGTGATGAATATTGCTCAGCAACCCACCGACGACCAGGATCAGGTGTTAGAGTCGGAGGTAGAGGCCGGCGATGTCAGTACCTCAGTGACTGACAGTGAAACAACGCCACCGGCAGAAGAGGCCCCACCAACGGTGACCGACACCGAAATGCCGGAAACTGTGCTGGAGCAGGTTAATGAACCTTCGCCGGCGGCCGAAGCCGAAGCCGAGGCTGAAGAAAGCAGCGGGGAAAATGCGCCAGGCAGTGCGGAAGAAAGCTCAGCAACTCCCACGGTAGCCGATGAACAACCGATTACCGTCACCGGCACCCAGGACAGCGCCAGTGAACTGGCCGAAGTTAACGAGCCCTCACCAGCGGCACAAGCCGATCTGGTATTCGAATTTAGTGAAGAGTGCTGGGTTAAAGTTGACGATGCAGCTGGTGAAACACGCGCCGTGGGCGTAAAAGCTGCCGGCTACACAATGCCGATAGAGGGTGAGGAGCCTTTTGCGGTTACCATCTGTCGGCCCGAAGCCGTTGAAATCACTTATCAGGGTAGTCCGATTGATTTAAGTGAATTCAGAAAGGCCCGGGTCGCACGTTTTACCATTCCCTCCGGCAATTAATTGGTAAATAACGCGTCAGGAATTATTTGGCTATGATGTACGAAAGTCCCATTAAGCGCAGACCGTCCCGTCGAATTTACGTGGGCAACGTGCCGATAGGCAATGGTGCACCGATTGCGGTGCAGTCAATGACCAATACCGAAACCACCGACGTGCCGGCAACGCTGCGGCAGATCAATGCGCTGGCCGCTGCCGGTGCTGATATTGTCCGGGTTTCGGTGCCGACTATGGACGCCGCCGAGGCGTTTAAAGCCATTAAGGCCGAAAGCCCGGTACCCCTGGTTACGGATATTCACTTTGACTACCGCATCGCACTTAAAGTGGCAGAGTACGGCGCTGACTGTTTGCGCATTAACCCCGGTAACATTGGCCATGAAGACCGCATTAAAGCGGTGGTCGATGCGGCGCGTGATAAACAGATCCCCATTCGTATTGGTGTCAACGGCGGCTCGCTGGAAAAAGAAATACAGGAAAAATACGGCGAACCCACGCCGGCGGCTCTGGTCGAGTCGGCTATGCGTCATGTTGATATTCTTGACCGGTATGATTTTCAGGATTTTAAAGTCAGTGTAAAAGCCTCCGATGTGTTTCTGGCTGTCGAGTCCTATCGCCAGCTGGCCCGGCAAATTGAACAACCGCTGCATCTGGGTATCACCGAAGCCGGCGGTAAGCGCAGTGGCGCAGTAAAATCTTCCATTGGGCTGGGGATGTTACTGGCTGAAGGCATTGGTGACACGCTGCGGGTATCGCTGGCAGCCGACCCGGTTGAAGAAATCAAAGTCGGTTTTGATATTCTCAAATCACTGCGTATCCGCTCTCGCGGCATTAACTTTATTGCCTGCCCCAGCTGCTCACGACAGGAGTTTGACGTGATAGGCACTGTCAATGAACTGGAGCAACGGCTGGAAGATATTACCGTAGCGATGGATGTTTCGGTTATCGGTTGTGTGGTTAATGGCCCCGGCGAAGCCTTAATTGCCGAAGTCGGTCTGGCCGGAGCAAAAAATAAAAGTGGCTTGTACATTGGCGGTGAGCGACAAAAATTAAGACTGGATAACAAAGACTTAGTTGACCAGCTGGAACAACAAATCCGGGATCGGGTGGCTTTTTTAGAAAAGCACAAGATTGAGGTAAAAGAAATTTAGCTTCAGGTTTTACCCGCCTTAATAAAATCCTTATAATACGCGTTCATTTTCTAAGCTCGCTGACGAAACAGCGGGCTTTTTATCAGTCAGTGAAGGGAATTTCGACCCGTGGCCAAATCCATTCAGGCAATTAGAGGTATGAACGACCTGTTACCAGAGCAAAGTCCGGCCTGGCAGCAGGTTGAGTCTGTTATCCGTCAGGTAGCAGCCAGTTATGGTTACAGCGAAATTCGGATGCCGGTACTGGAGAGCACCGCGCTGTTCAAGCGTTCCATTGGCGAAGTGACCGATATTGTCGAAAAAGAAATGTACACCTTTGATGACCGCAATGGTGACAGTCTGACACTGCGTCCGGAAGGCACTGCCAGTTGTGTGCGGGCGGGTAATCAGCACGGGTTACTGTATAATCAGATTCAGCGACTGTGGTATATGGGGCCGATGTTTCGTTATGAGCGGCCACAAAAGGGCCGTTACCGGCAGTTTCATCAGTTCGGTATTGAAGTGTTCGGCTTAACCGAGGCCGATGCGGACGCCGAGGTGATATTGCTGTCGGCGCGGCTCTGGAAGGCGTTTGGTATCGGTGACCAAGTCGAGCTGCAGCTTAATTCGTTAGGCTCTAATGAAGCGCGCAACCGCTACCGCGAAGCGCTGCACGATTATTTAGTGCAGTATCGTGAGCAGCTGGATGAAGACAGTCAGCGCCGGCTCAGCAGTAATCCGCTGCGAATTCTTGACAGCAAGGATCCGGCTACACAGCAACTGCTGGCCGATGCACCAAGGCTGTCGGACTACTGGGATGAAGAGTCACGCCAGCATTTTGAACAATTATGTCAGCGCCTGAGCGAAGCGGGAGTCAGCTACACCTTAAACGAACGACTGGTACGCGGACTGGACTATTATAACCGCACTGTGTTTGAGTGGGTTACTACGGCTCTGGGTGCTCAGGGTACAGTGTGTGCCGGTGGCCGTTATGACGGGCTGGTGGAGCAGTTGGGCGGTAAAGCGACGCCGGCTGTCGGTTTTGCTATGGGCATTGAACGTCTGGTCCTGCTGTTACAGGAACAGCACAAGCTGTCACCGCGGCGCGTGGTCGATGCTTATTTGATGCCGCTGGGGCAGGCTGCGGAACTAAAAGCACCGGCGATTGCCGAAAAACTGCGGGACGCACTGCCTGAATTGCGCCTGGTTGTGCATTGCGGCGGCGGCGCCATGAAAAAACAAATGAAAAAAGCGGATAAATCCGGTGCCGAGCTGGCGCTGATTATCGGTGATAACGAATTGGCAGAGCAGCAGATTACGGTTAAACCGTTACGCAGCGATGCTGAACAGCAAACATTAAGTCACGCAGAATTAATTGAAACCCTGCGACCACTGACACAAGCGTAAGAGGTGATCCTGTGGATCAGAACGAAGAACAACAAGTTGAACGGTTAAAAGAGTTTTGGGACGAGCACGGCAAAGGGATTATCGCAGGCGCGGTTATCGGTTTTGGATTGTTTTTTGGCTGGCGTTATTACGGTAACGCGCAGATAGAAGCGCAAAATGAAGCTTCTGCGGGTTATCAACAGATTGCCACCCAACTTGCTCAGGAAAACGCCAACGCAGTCAACAATGCGCAGCAGTTTATCGACCAGCAGGACGGCTCGTATTACGGCCATCTGGCTTCCTTACAGTTAGCTGAGCATGCGGCTGGTGCGGGCGATTTGGCGACCGCAGTGACAGCTCTGCAGCAAGTCATTGACGGCAGCAGCGATAACAATTTACTGGCGGTGGCGCGCATTCGTCTGACTCGCGTACTGTTAGCACAACAGCAATATGATGCGGCTTTACAGACTATTCAGACCAGCCTGCCACAGTCTTACCAGGCGGCAGCGGCCGAGCTGGAAGGCGATATTTTTGCCGAACGGGGCGATAATGAAGCAGCGCGCGAAGCCTATCAGCGTGCATTAGCAGCGGAGGGCGAAGCGATGACACCGGCCCTTGAATTAAAACTGAACAGTCTGGCCACATCATAATGCAGGTATTACAAGCGTTAAAAAAATCGACTCACGTTGTCACTCTGTTGGCTCTGACCGCCGCGCTCAGTGGCTGTTCTCTGTTTAGTGACGACGATGAAGAAATAAAAATCGCACCGCTACAACCCATTAACCAAAGTGTTACACCGCAAGTCAAATGGCGAACCGATGTCGGTGATGGGGTTGGCGATTACTTCTCGCGGCTTAACCCCGTTGTGGCCTACGACAAAGTTTATGCGGCTGATCGCCAGGGTGTGGTGATGGCGCTGGACAAAAACAGCGGCGATGCCGTCTGGGAAGTCGACTTGCATCAGCTGATCAATATTAACGAAGCGTCTGATCAAAACTGGTTCAGTGGTATTTTCTCAAGCCCGTTTCCGGCTCGTATTTCCGGTGGACTGGTTGCCAGTTATAACAAGGTTTATCTGGGTACCGAAAATGGTGACCTGGTTGCCTTAGACGCTGAAACTGGCGAGCTGGTCTGGCACACCGAAGTAGGCAACGAAGTTAATGCAAACCCGGCGGTGGGTGAAGGCCGGGTGGTTGTGCATACAACCGGCGGTAAGGTCATCAGCTATGACGCCGAAGACGGTGAAGAACAATGGCAATATGAATACCAGACACCAACGCTGACCTTGCGTGGCTCTTCGGCCCCTACCATCGCCAGTGGTGGAGTGATCGTCGGTGACAGCAACGGTACCGCTTCAATCCTGATTGCTAATAACGGACAGCAGGCCTGGACCCAGGCTGTCGGCTCTCCTTCGGGCGCTACCGAACTTGAAGCACTGGCAGATATTGATGCTAACCCGGTTGTGGTCGGCACCACGGTTTACATGATTGCTTATAACGGCGAGCTTGCGGCCCTTGAGCTGCGCAGTGGAGAAGTTCGCTGGAAGCGCGATTACAGCGCCTTTGAAAACTTACTGGTGCGTGGTAACCGAATTTATTTAACCGACCACCGCAGTCACCTGTACGCCCTCAATCAGGACGGCGGTATCGAATTGTGGAGCAATAATCAGTTATTCGGACGCCAGCTGACAGGCCCTGCCTGGCATGACGGTTACGTTGTCAGTGGTGATTTTGAAGGCTACCTGCACTGGTTCGAGGCAGCTGACGGCAGTATTGCCGGCCGCCTGGATGTGGGCGGAAACGGCCTCTATGCACAGCCGGTGATCGATGGCGAAACGCTTTATACCCAAACCCGTGATGGCGATTTGATTGCCATCCAATTAACTGCAGGAAATTAATACGAATGTTACCAGTCGTCGCCCTGGTAGGGCGCCCGAATGTGGGTAAATCCACATTATTTAATCGCTTAACCCGTAGCCGTGATGCACTGGTAGCAGACTTTCCCGGACTGACCCGGGACCGTAAATACGGTCAGGCCAATTACGATGGTTATCAGTTCATTGTGGTGGATACCGGTGGTATCCACGGCGATGAAGAAGGTATCGATGAAGTGATGGCCAAGCAATCATTACAGGCCATTGACGAAGCCGATGTGGTGTTGTTTTTAGTGGACGCCCGGGACGGTGTCACCGTGGGTGATCAGGCTATTGCGGAACATCTGCGTAAACAGCAACAGCAGAAGAAAGTTTACATGGTCTGTAACAAGATTGACGGCATAGATGCGCAATCGGCAATGGCTGACTTTTACTCGCTGGCACTGGGCGATCTTTATGGTATTGCAGCGGCCCACGGGCGTGGGGTCGAGCAGCTACTGGAAAGCTGCTTTAAGCCACTGGCCGACGAGTATCCGGATGTGATCGTGCGCGACGAACCAGCGCCTGAAGATCTTGACCATGACCAAATTGATTACGATGCCCTGCCCTTGAAACTGGCCATTGTCGGCCGGCCCAATGTCGGTAAGTCAACACTAACTAACCGTATCCTTGGCGAAGAGCGGGTGGTTGTCTACGATTTACCGGGCACCACCCGGGACTCGGTTTATATCCCGATGCAGCGCGACGAACGCGAGTATATCTTGATCGATACCGCCGGCGTGCGCCGCCGCGGTCGCATTGATGAAGCGGTGGAAAAATTTTCGGTGGTGAAAACCCTGCAGGCTATTGAAGAAGCTAATGTGGTGCTGGTTGTTATTGACGCCCGCGAAACCATCACCGACCAGGATCTTAACCTGATTGGGTTTGCGCTGAATGCCGGCCGCTCTATTGTTATCGCGGTAAACAAATGGGATGGGCTGGAAAGCGATCATAAAGAAGAAATTAAACGCGAGCTGGACCGGCGGCTGGGTTTTGTCGACTTTGCCCGACTGCACTTTATCTCCGCCTTACACGGCACCGGCGTTGGCCACTTATTTGAAAGTGTCGAAGAAGCCTACACCAGCGCCACACAGCGCGTCGGTACTTCTAAGCTGACCAAGATCATGGAAATGGCCCAGGATGAGCATCAGCCGCCGCTGGTTGGTGGGCGTCGGGTAAAACTGAAGTACGCGCACGCCGGTGGCTATAACCCGCCGCGGGTGGTTATTCACGGCAACCAGGTCAGTAAATTACCGGGCTCCTATCAACGCTATCTGATTAACTACTTCCGCAAAGCCCTGGGCGTTATGGGAACGCCGATAAAAATTGAGTACCGCGAGCCATCAAATCCCTACGAAGGCCGCAAAAATCAGCTGACCCTGTCCCAGCAGCGCAAGCGCAAACGGCTGATGAAATTCATTAAGAAAAAGTAGGTCGCGTCCTGACGCGACATGAAACAGGCGTCAGGCATCATGAAACGTGCGTCAGGACGCACGTTACGAGAAATCCGCGTTGGCGAAATGGTATTCGGTCAGGCAGTAATCACAGGTCATCACCACTTCGCCGTCCTGCGCCAAAATCTCTTTGATTTCCTCAACGGGCACACTGGCCAGCGCCTCTAAGGTTCGTTGTCGCGAACAACCGCAGACAAAAGCGACCGGTTGAGGCGGATACAGCTGCACTTTTTCTTCATGATACAACCGGTACAGGATTTGCTCAGCAGGCAGCGTGTAAAGCTCTTTTTCGGTGACCGTACCGGTCAGTGTCGTTAAGTGCTCAAAGCCGCGGCTGTCTTTACCAGAGGCGGGTAAGCGCTGCAGCAGCATACCGGCGGCATGCTCGCCGTCGGCGTGCAGCCAGATGCTGGTGGCCAGCTGTTCAGACTGCATAAAGTAATTTTCCAGCATCTGTGCAATCGAATCGGCATCGGCGCTGGTAACCCCCTGATAGCGTTCACCGGCGTCTGGCTCTAAGGTGATGACTAACTGGCCCTTGCCAATCATCTGCCGCAATTCGCTGGAGTGCAGCTCGTCACGTAAGCGGGCAATGCCGCGCAGCTCCTGATTATGATTACCGTTAACGGCAATAAAATTCAGCGGTCCGTCGCCCTGCAGTTGCACCGCAATCCGGCTTTCGAATTTAAGGGTCGCGGTAAGCAGTGAAACCGCAGCCATCATTTCGCCTAACACCTGTTGCACAGCCGGTGGGTATTGGTGACCGCGGATCAGGCTCTGGTAACTGCTGGTTAGTTGCACCAATTCACCGCGCACATCGTGCTCAGCAAAGATAAAACGCACCAGCTGGTCCGTCGGATAATTCAGCGTCTGCTCAGTCATGTATCACCACCGTCTTTCATTCGTATCAGTTGGCGCCGTTGTTTTTTGTCAGGGCGGCCATCGGGGTGCGGATTATACAGCGCGTTAAGCTTTCTTGCTTCAGCATTTTGCTCACGTTTTTTGACACTCTCTTCGGTCTCGCGGTAAAGCTGCTGTGCCTGGGGCGCGCCCCGGCGCTGTTCACTCAGCTCCAGCACTTCCACTTTTTTGTCGTCAAAGCCCTGGCGTACCGTCAGCAGCGCGCCGACCTGTACCATTTTCGAAGGCTTAGCGCGCTGACCGTCGTACTGCACTTTACCCGCCTGTATCATCTCGCGGGCAAGGGCACGAGTTTTGTAAAAACGTGCAGCCCAAAGCCATTTGTCGAGTCTTACTGAGTTAGCGGTTGTCATAATTTTGCAATCGAATTACCATAAAATACTGTTAATGCTTTGTTGAACGGCGCAGCCTAAGTTAGACTGCACAAGCTAATAAAACAGTCTAGCAAAACTCTAATGATAAAGTGACCCAAATTGCCTAAGTTACCTCGTTTCAAACGCTCCGGTATGGCTAATAAGCGCCTGCCTGCCCAGTTAATTAAGCTGTTGACCTTGTTATTATGGGTGCTTATCGCCGTGCTGGTGGCCCGGGTTAGCTGGTGGCTGGTTGTTGCCGAACCAGCTGCGCCGCAGTCATTGCCGGCGGTGACGGCTAATCAACCGGCTGCCGGCCAGGGCCGCACAGCGGATATCAGCGGGCTGCAACAGCTTAACTTATTTGGCAGCGCGCCACGGGGCCAGAATCCAGCACCGCGTCAGGCCCCTAAAACGTCTCTTAACCTGCGCTTAGTCGGGGTTGCTGCCAGCACAAATCCCAACCGCTCTGCGGCTATTATCGAGCAGGGTGCTCAGCAGCAAACCTACGTCGCTGGTGATGCCATTGCCGGCAGTTCGGTGACCGTACAGACGATATACGCGGATCGCGTTATCCTCGACAACAATGGCCGCCTTGAGACCCTGCAGCTGGAGGATATTGGTGAAGATCGGCCGGCGCTGTCACTGGTTGTCGATGAAGCCAATAACAGCAGCAGCGAACAACCGTCGCTGCCTTCTGTTGCACAGGTAACCGAGGATCCGCAGGCATTAACGGATTATGTTGCTATCAGTCCGGCATTGGAGCAAGGTAAGCTAATCGGTTACCGCCTGCAGCCGGGCACTAACCCGGCACTGTTTAATCAGGCCGGCTTTCAGGCAGGAGATTTGGCCGTGGCCATTAACGGTTATGATTTAACAGATGCCGAACAGGCGATGCAGATAAGCCGGGAATTAAATGCACTGACAGAAGTCAGTATTCAGGTGATACGTCAGGGCCAACCGGTAGAGCTTAGTTTAGAGCTCCCACAATCACAGGATAATTAATATGGCAGTTAAATTAAGAGCTCTTAAAGTATGGCTCAGCGCGCTTAGTTTAAGTGTTGGCGCGGCAACCTTAAGTTACACGCCGCCATCGCTGGCAGAAGAATACGCCGCCAGTTTCAAAAACACCGACATCAACGAATTTATTCAGGTGGTGGGGCGCAACCTCGAAAAAACCATCATTATTGACCCTAACGTGCGCGGTAAAATTGACGTGCGCAGTTACGATGTCATGAATCAACAGCAATATTACCAGTTTTTTCTTAACGTACTGGAAGTTTACGGTTTTGCAGTCGTCGAGATGGATTCCGGGGTGCTGAAAGTGATCCGTGACAAAGACGCACAGCAATCGCCAATTCCGGTGGTGACCGGCGAGCAGCAGGAACGCGGCGATATGATGATCACCCGGGTGGTGGCGGTCGAAAACGTGTCAGTGCGCGAATTGGCGCCGCTGTTGCGGCAACTGAACGATCAGACCGGCGGTGGCATGGTGGTCAGTTATGACCCGTCCAATGTCATTATGATGACCGGCCGGGCCGAAACCATCAGCCGGCTGGTACAGATCATTGAACGGGTCGATCAGGCCGGCGACCAGGACGTTGATATCATCGACCTGGAATACGCCTCAGCCAACGAGCTTGTGCGCATTGCGCAAAACCTGTTCGAAAAAAGCACCCAGGACGGCACGCCCAGTCTGTTGATTCCCAAAATTGTTGCCGACGAGCGCAGTAACAGCGTTATTGTCAGTGGAGAACCGCGCGCCCGTGCCCGGGTAACCCAGTTAATCCGTCAACTGGATCAGGACTTAAAAACCGAGGGTAACACCCGGGTTTATTATCTTAAATACGCCCGCACCGAAGAAATGGTCGAAGTACTGGAAAACGTCAGCCGCTCGATTCAGGCCGAAGTCGAACAGCAACAGGGCTCGAACACTTCCGCAAATCGCCGCGCCGGCAATAACAGCACAGTCAGTATCAGCCCGCACGCGCCGACTAATGCGGTGGTTATAACCGCTGAACCGGACATGCTGGCGTCATTAGAAAATGTTATCCGCGATCTGGATATTCGCCGCGCCCAGGTGCAGGTTGAAGCCATCATTGTCGAGGTTCTCGAAGGTGACAATGTCGACTTCGGTATCCAGTGGATCAGCGAAGATGGCGGCCTGGTGCAGTACAACACCGGCAATCAGGTACCTATCGGCAGTCTGGCCGCCGGCGCCTACCAGGCACGGCCGCGCGAAGGCACTTCTGTCACCCGCATTAACGATGACGGCGATCCGGTTACCACCACCAACCCCGAAGAACGCGGCAATGTTGAATTGCTGGCCAATCTACTGGGTAATGTTAACGGCATGATGTTTGGCACCATCGAAAATGACTGGGCTGCGGTGGTGCAGGCGGTTTCACAGGATACCAACTCTAACATTCTGGCGACTCCCAGCATTGTTACGGTGGATAATGAAGAAGCCAGCTTTTTGGTCGGTCAGGAAGTCCCCACCATTACCGGTTCGACACTGGGCGGCGATAACCAAAACCCGTTTCAGACCGTGGACCGCAAAGAAGTGGGTATCAAGCTAAAAGTGACACCGCAAATTAATGAAGGCGATGCGGTGCAGATGCTGATTGAACAGGAAGTCTCCAGTCTCAGCGGGGCCACCTCGGTTGATGTTATTGTCAACAAACGTGAACTGAAAACCACCGTGATGGCCAACGACGGTGAAACCATTGTGCTGGGTGGACTGATTGACGAAGATGTGCAGGAATCGGTATCAAAAATTCCATTTCTGGGCGACATCCCGGTGCTGGGAAAACTATTCAGCTCGACCTCAACCTCGACCCAAAAACGCAATCTTATGGTCTTTATCCGGCCAACCATTGTCCGTGACGGCACCAAATTGTCGCAAATCAGTAAACAAAAATACAACTACATGCGCGCACTGCAGCTGGATCGCAGAGCCCGCGGTGTTGATTTAATGCCGACTAAAGAAACCCCGGTAATGCCCGAGTGGAACGGCCAGCTGACGCTGCCGCCCAGCTTTGACGAATACCTGCAGGATAAACAGCCGGCCAGCGGGGGCCAGGGTGATGACTGATGTGCAGGCGATTGCCACCCAGCGGCTGCCGTTTGGCTTTGCCAAACGCTTTGGCGTGATTGTCGAGCACGGCGAGTATCCGACGCTGCACTGCCGCAATGATGTGTCAGCGCAGACCTTGCTGGAGGTGCGGCGCGCCCTGCAACAACCCTTTACCCTGCAACAGCACCCGGCCGCTGAGTTCGAAACGTTGCTGACACAGGCTTATCAGCGCGATTCATCAGAAGCAAAACAGCTGATGGAAGATATCGGCAACGAATCGGATTTATCTTCGCTGGCCGATGAACTGCCACAGACCGAAGATTTGCTGGAAAGTGAAGACGACGCGCCCATCATCAAGCTAATTAACGCTATGCTCAGCGAAGCCATCAAAGAAGGGGCTTCGGATATTCACATCGAAACCTTCGAAAAGCAGCTGGCTATCCGCTTTCGTATTGACGGGGTGTTACGCGAAGTACTGAAACCCAACCGTAAGCTGTCATCGCTGCTGATTTCTCGTATCAAAGTCATGGCACAGCTGGATATTGCGGAAAAACGGGTGCCTCAGGATGGCCGCATTTCGCTGCTGATTGCCGGCCGGGCCGTCGATGTGCGGGTGTCGACCATGCCGTCCAGCCATGGCGAACGGGTGGTGCTGCGGTTGCTGGATAAAAACAACGCGCGCCTTAACCTGGAACAGCTGGGGATGACTCAGGCAAATCGCGATATATTCTCTCAGCTTATCCACAAGCCACACGGGATTATTCTGGTAACCGGTCCCACCGGCTCGGGTAAATCGACCACACTGTATGCCGGCATTACCGAAATTAACTCGGCCGATCGTAACATCCTGACGGTCGAAGACCCCATTGAGTATGACATTGCCGGGATTGGCCAGACCCAGGTGAATCCGCGTGTGGACATGACTTTTGCCCGCGGTCTGCGGGCTATTCTACGCCAGGATCCCGATGTTGTTATGGTGGGTGAGATCCGCGACGTTGAAACCGCACAAATTGCCGTTCAGGCATCATTAACCGGGCATTTAGTGCTGTCGACGTTGCACACCAATACCGCCGCGGGTGCTATTTCGCGGCTGGAAGACATGGGCGTGGAACCTTTTCTGTTATCGTCCAGTCTATTAGGGGTACTGGCGCAGCGGCTGGTACGGACCTTATGTCCGGCCTGTAAACAGGCGCACCAGGCTGACACTGAAGAGCGGCGAATGCTGGGCGTGAGCGAGCAGGAACTGTGGATTTATAGGGCCACCGGCTGTGAGCAATGCAATCAGAGCGGTTATCGCGGCCGTACCGGTATTCATGAGCTGCTGGTGGTGGATGAGCAGGTGCGCGAGCTGGTACACAACGGTCATGGCGAACAGGCGATTGAAAAGTATCTGCGTAACTCAACACCCAGTATTCGTCAGGATGGCCTGCAAAAAGTGCTGGCCGGTGTCACCACCTTAGAAGAAGTATTGCGGGTAACCCGCGAGGAGTAACAGGCGTTGGCTGCATATGCATATCAGGCGGTAGACGCTAAAGGACGAAAAAAGCGGGGTGTAGTCGAAGCCGATACCCTACGGCAGGTACGCCAGCAATTGCGCGAACAGGGCTTAATGCCGCTGGAAGTCGAGCCGGCCGCCGATAAAGAACGTAAACCGGGCGCTGCCACCCCACGCTGGGGCGGCGTGCGCAGTGTTAAATCCCAGGATCTGGCACTGATTACCCGCCAGTTGTCGACCTTAGTCAGCTCGGCCCTGCCCATCGAACAGTGCTTACTGGCGGTTGCTGATCAAACCGATAAGCCACGTTTAAAAAAGCTGTTAATGTCGGTGCGCAGTAAGGTGGTTGAAGGCTATGGGCTGGCCGAGGCCATGGCCGAGTTTCCCGGGGTATTTGATCACCTTTACACGGCGATGGTAGCGGCAGGGGAAAAGTCCGGCCATTTGGATCAAGTATTGAGCGAACTGGCCGACTATACCGAGCAGCGTCAACACATGAAAAGCCAGCTGACTCAGGCGCTGATTTATCCGCTGATGCTGACGCTGGTTGCTATTGGCATCGTGGTTTTTTTGCTGGTGTCTATTGTGCCGCAGATTGTCGATAACTTTGCCAGTATGGGTCAGACACTGCCGCCGACCACCCGTTTTATGATCACCCTTTCTGAATTTTTACAAAACTGGGGACTGGCTTTACTGGGCATTATCGTCATTGCCTTACTGGGTTTTAAGCAATGGTTACGCAAAACCAGCCACCGGCTCAGCTATCATCGGCAGCTGCTGAAACTGCCGTTGCTGGGTAAGGTGATAAGAGGCGTTAATACGGCACGTTTTGCCCGTACCTTAAGTATCCTGACGTCATCGTCGGTACCCTTACTGGATGGCCTGAAAATAACCTCCACGGTGATTGGTAACCTGGCCATGCGCGAAGCCATTGATGAGGCGGCAACCCGGGTCCGCGAGGGCTCGTCTCTGCGCGCGGCGCTACAGCAAACCCGGCTGTTTCCGCCAATGATGCTGCATATGATATCAGCAGGCGAAAAGTCCGGCGAACTGGAGCAGATGCTGCGCCGCACCGCCGACAACCAGGACCGTGAATTCGAAAGCCTGGTGCAGGTCAGCCTGAAAGTTTTCGAACCGGTATTAATTGTGACCATGGCCGGCATTGTCTTTTTTATTGTGCTGGCGATTATTCAACCGATATTACAACTTAATCAAAGTGTAGGACTGTAACTATGATGTACAAAACAAACGCGGCCAAAGGCTTCTCGCTGGTCGAGGTCATGGTGGTAATCGCCATCATTGGTATTTTGGCCACCATGATTTTGCCTAACGTACTGGGCAGTCAGGATCAGGCTAACAAGCAGAAAGTCACCACCGACATTGTGGCGTTAGAAAATGCGCTGGCGCAATACCATCTGGATAACGGCATGTTTCCGACCACCGAGCAGGGCCTGCAGGCGCTGGTCAATCGGCCGAACAGTGAGCCACAGCCGCGCAACTACCGCAACGGGGGCTATATCAAGCGCTTACCTCAGGACCCTTACGGTAACGACTACCTGTTACTTAACCCCGGCGAGCACGATGATATCGATATTTTTTCTGCCGGGCCTGACGGACAACCGGGCACCGATGATGATTTCGGCAGCTGGATGATTGGTCAGGAGCAACAGAACAACTAAGCAATGCAACGCGGTGGCCTTACAGAACAGGGTTTTACTCTGATAGAACTGATGCTGGTGATGGCCATTATAGGCCTGATGGCCACCTCGGTGATGTTTGTGGCACCTGGCTCGTCGGGCTCACAGAGCTCGCCACAGAATCTTGCAATTACTTTAAAAGAGCAGCTGCAGTACGCCCGCGAGCACGCCATGGTGCGGCAGCAACCGCTGGGTTTGCATTTTGACGAGCAAGGCTATCGTTTTGTCCGCTGGCAGGATCAGCAGTGGCAGCCATTTAATCAGCGGGGAATGCGCGAACGGCAGTTTGCTGACTCGATGCGCTGGCAGCTGCAGCCCACAGCCAGTGATTTTTTAGCGCTGCAGGGAGCGGACAGCGAACCTTTGTTTGAAAGCGAGGATAAGCCGCAGGACGGCGAGGAATCCGTCTCGTGGCAGCCGCAGGTTATGATTTTGCCAAGTGGCGAGATGACCGCTTTTCGCTTACAGATAAGCAGCCGCGATGAGCTTGACGGACAGCGCTGGTTGGTGGCAGATACCCCCCGGCAGGTTCGGGTACAGGACGTTGAAAATGCAGCGCGTTAGTTTTCTGCCCGGCCGTTGCCACCAGCGCGGTTTTACCTTAATTGAAGTCATGGTCGCCATTGCGCTGTTTGGTATGGCTGCTCTGGCAGCGGTAAACGCTGCCAGTAGTCATCTTGGCAGTTTAAGTATCTTACAGCAAAAAACCTTTGCTCAGTACGTGGCATCAAATCGTCTGGCCGAATTAACGCTGGCGCAACAGTGGCCGGTAGCCGATGAGGCCAGCGGTCGCACGACTTTGGCCGAACAGTCCTGGCAGTGGCAGCAGCAGGTCAGCGAGACAGTAACCCCCAATGTGGTAGCGGTTACCATTATTGTTTCTGCCGCGGACGGCGAGCAGGAGCTCAGTCGCCTGACCCGTTATCTGCGCCGGCCTGACTCAGCTGCAGGTGAGTCATGAGCGCGGCGCTAATTAAAGCAAATCAGCGTGCCTTTACCCTGGTCGAGGTGCTGGTGACTATGGCTATTTTTGCGCTCATTGGTATCGCCAGTTTCACCGTGTTGGATCAGATGGCAAAAACCGAGCAGCAGTCAAAGCAGGCCCGTGAACAACTGCAGCAATTGCAGTTTGGCTTGCTAATGATGCAGCAGGACATTCGTCAGGCGGTAATAAAGCCAACCCGCCCGCGTGGGGTCGAGGTGGTGCATCAGTACATCACCAATGATGCTGACTTTGCCGATTCCGACAGTGGCCTGCTGGCACTGGTAAAAAGCGGCTACGACAACCCCGGTTTGTTGTTACCGCGGGCAGAGCTGCAGCCGGTCATTTATCGGGTACAGGATGAGACATTACAACGGCTGAGCTTTGCTTATGTTAATGACCGCTCCGATCAGCCGGTGGTGCAGGATCTACTGCAGGGAGTGCAGTCACTGCAGGTGCGTTTTTACCGGCAGTCGCAGCAGGCCGCGGCCAACCAGGGGCTTAATGAAGGCTGGCAGGGCAGCTGGCAGACCCGCGGCGATTTACCGGCAGCGGTTGAGGTGACTCTGCAAACCCGGGCATTTGGCGAAATTCAGCGCGTTTTGCTGACAACAGGGTCAACAACAGATTTGGCAGCAACTGATGAATAAGCGCACAGCCAGACAACAGGGCGCGGCCATGATTACTGTGATGCTGGTTATTGCGCTGGTCTCGGTGATTGCTGTGAATCTGGGGTCCACCCTTCAGCGTCAGGTCAGCCGCAGCGCCAACTTACAGCAGGCTGAGCAAAGTTACTGGATGTGGTTAAGCGCCGAAGAGGTACTCGCCGAGGTGTTAAGTATCGAGCTGGAGCGCAGCGACGGAGTGGTTCACTTAGAGCAAAACTGGGCGCAGCGCCAGGGGCCCTTCCCTGTTGAGGGCGGCCAAATAGGCGCGCAAATCAGAGATTTACGCAGTTGTTTTAATCTCAACAGCCTGGTGCCGGAGGGTGATGAGGAGTTGCAGGGCGAAAAACGCCGGCAGCAGTTTCGGCTGTTATTAACGGCGGCCGAGATTGATAGCTACCAGGCACAGCAGCTGACGGACGCGCTGATTGACTGGATTGACGAGGACACACGGTTATCGCAGTACGGCGCTGAAGATGCCGATTATGAGTCCCGCGCGCACCCTTATCAGGCAGCTAACAGCGCGCTGGTGGATATCAGCGAACTGCGTCAGATTCGCGGCTTTACGCCGCAGATTATTGAACGGATTAAACCTTTGGTGTGCGTTATTCCGGGCAACCGGCAGTTAAAGGTGAATATCAATACACTGGATCCTGAACACGGCGCTCTGTTGGTTGCCATCAGTGGCGGCCAACTGGACTTAAGCAGCGCCGCGCAGATCTTGGCAGGCCGCCCGCAAAGCGGGTATGCTGAGCGCGAAGAGGCATTATCAGAAGGACCGCTGGCGGGTATCAGCGACGGCGAGGACGGTCTGTTGCAGGAACTGGTGGTCAGCAGTCAGTATTTTCAGCTACTGGCATTTATTCAATGGGGCGATGTCGATATTCGTGCGCGCTCAATTTTACAGGTAACACCGGATTCGGCGCGGGTTATTTACCGGGCTATGGGGGAATAATAGATGCAGGAAAAACTTTACATTCGCCTGCCGGCCAGCAGTACGTCAGCGGCATCGTCACCTGTGCCCTGGTTTATCTGGCACAGCCAGCAACAACAGGTGATTGCCAGTGGCCAGTTAAGTTCGCCGGAGCAGCTTGACGAATTGCAACAGCAGGCCAGACGCTGCGTCACCACCCTCTTGTTGCCGGGGCAGGATGTGCTGTTAAAACAGGTGGAGCTACCGGCGGGAACCCGCCGCCACCTGGAACGCGTGATCCCCTATGCGCTGGAAGATGAATTAGCCAGTGATATTGAGACATTGCACTTTAGCTGGCCACAGTCCATTGGTAAAAGTACCAGCGCCGTTCCGGTGGCGGTTATTGCTCATGAGCGCATGCAACAGTGGCAGCAATGGCTGAGCGAAGCGCAAATTGAGGCCGACCACTGGTGTCCTGAAACACTGCTGTTACCTTACCAGCCGGGTCACTGGAGTGCCCTTCTGGCCGGCGATGCAGTGATTATCAGAACGGCACCCTGGCAGGGCTTAACCATTGAACACAGTCAGCTGGAGGCCGTCGGGCCTTTATTAGCGGCAGAGAGCGGGCAACCGGAAACTATCCGCCATTATGGCGAACTGAACTGGGATAACCCCCCGGCGCCGCTGCAAAGCGCTGATATCGAACAGCCCCTCAGTGCCTTTGCATTATCTGAGCCGGTGCTGGATGTGCGCCGTGGTCGTTACGCCGTTAAAAGCCGCCAGCAGAGTCAGCTAAACTGGAAGCCGCTGGCAATCGCTGCCGGTGTCGCTTTTGTCGTGGCGGTCGGCGCTAATCTGCTGCGTGGTTATCAGCTAAATAACCAGGCAGAGCAGCTGAAAGCGCAGGCTGAGCAGCAATACCGTCAGGCTTTTCCGGATCAGACCCGCATTGTTAACCTTCGCGTTCAGCTGCAGCGCCAGTTGCAGGCCGCCGGTGCCAGCGACGAGCAGCAGCAGTCGGTACTGGCGCTGCTGCAGACGTTGCAACCGGTATTTTCACAGCAGCAGGGCATGCGACTGGAGTTAATGCGCTATCAGGACGGCGAACTGCGGTTACAGGCCCTGGCGAATAATTTCAGCCAGTTTGAGCAGTTTCAGCGTCTCGCCCGCCAAGCCGGCTTACAGGTCGAGCAGGGCGCGCTTAATAACCGCGGCAATCAGGTTGCCGGCTCAATTACGGTGGCAGCAGGAGGTCGTTCATGAAGCAACTGAAACACTGGCAACAGCAGTTGCAGTCGCAGCCTGTCGTGCAGCAGGCACAACAGCGCTGGCAGCAATTTAACCAACGCGAGCAACGCCTGTTAAGTGCATTAGCTGCAGTGCTGCTGCTGGCACTGTTGTATTTTGTGATCTGGCAGCCCAGCCAGCAGCTTCGTACTGAAGCTAATCAGCGTCTGCAGGCGCAACAGCAACAGTTAAACTGGGTGCAGCAAAGTTTAGCCCGTTATCAGGCGCTTAAATCCAGCCAGGACGATACCGCCAGTGCCGGCGGGTCGCTGTCGCAGCGGCTAAACCAGGCTGCCCAGGCGCAGGATATTAACTTAGCGCGGCTGCAGCCACAGGGGCAGGGCATGCTGGTCAGTATTGACGAAGCCGGTTTTAACCAGGTGCTGAACTTTATTGCGCAGTTAGAAAACCAGTACCAGATGAGTATAACCACACTGGATATCGCGCGCCTGGAAGCACCGGGGCAAGTGCGGGTGCGTCAGTTGCTGGTGGTGGAGCAGGGATGAAAGCCGTAGCAGCCTGGTTAGCCGTTTATTTGTTGGCGTTGCTGGTTATGATGCCGGCAAAAGTACTGTACTGGATCCCTCTGCCGGCCGGCGTTTCCATCGCTCAGGCACAGGGTAGCCTGTGGCAGGGCAGCCTGGGGCGGGTGCAGGTGCAGCAAATGTTGCTGCAGGACTTAAGCTGGGACTGGGATCTGTGGGCGCTGTTCGGCGGGCAGCTGCAGGCCCGGGTGGAGCTGCCTGCGCAGAATAATCCTGTGGCCTTTGCTTCGCAGATTAGTCTGGGTTTTAATCAACTGAACCTGCAGGATCTCAGGGCCAGCGGCACCCTGGCACCGCTGATGCAGTTAACGGATATTCGCCTGCCCCTGAAAACCCGCGGTAACTGGACGCTGGCGGTTGATCAGTTTGCGCTGAGTGAGCCAAGCGTGAACCATTGGTGTGATGACTTACAGGGTAACGCTCGTGGTATTAATATTCAGGTGCAGGTGAACAATGTCTGGCAGTCGCTGGGGGATTTTCCGCTACAGTTGGGCTGCCAGCAGCCCGGCCTGGTTAGTCTGCAAATGAACGGCAATAACAGTCTGGGCCTGACCCTGGAGGGGGCGATAAACAGCTCCAGCGTGGCTGCGGCAGGGACAGTAAAACCCGGGCCGGAGACCCCCGCGGCGCTGGCCGAGTTGTTCACTTTTCTGGGCCGGCCCGATAATCAGGGCCGCTACCCCTTCAGCCTTTAGGGTTGCGGCTGCAAGCCAGGCTGAGGTAACCTAAAACGACAATCTGTTACAAAAGGATGTTTTCATGCAGGTCATACTGGACTGGATTAACAACAATCAGGGCATGTTAATCGAATACGCGATAAAAGTGTTTATCGCGATTCTGGTGATGGTGGTTGCCAAGCTTATTTCAAACTTCTTCACCAAATTAATGCGTCGCGGGATGGAGAAAAAAGAAGTTGATGGCGCCGTTATCAGCTTTTTATCGGCGATTGTGAAAGCGGTTATTTTTATCTCGGCGCTGCTGGTCGCGTTAAGCCAGGTTGGTGTCCAGACCACTTCATTTATTGCCATTTTGGGTGCGGCTGGTTTAGCCATCGGTCTGGCGCTGCAGGGGTCGCTGTCCAACATCGCCTCAGGGGTGTTGCTGATTATGTTCCGGCCGCTACGAGCAGGGGAATACGTTGAATGCGGCGGCACTGCCGGTACCGTAGAAGAAATTAATATTTTTCAGACCATACTGGTATCACCGGACCGTAAGCGCGTCTACGTACCGAACTCGCAAGTCATCGGCAGCCCCATCGTTAATTACAACCGTGAGGATACGCGCCGTATTGATTTGGTCATCGGGGTAAGCTACAGCGCGAATCTGCAGCATACCAAAAAAGTGCTGATGGAAGAGCTGGAAAAAGACGAGCGGGTGCTTGAAGATCCGGCCCCGGTAGTCACGGTTACTGCCCTAAACAGCTCCTCTGTTGACTTTAATGTGCGGCCCTGGACTAAGACCGCAGATTACTGGCCGACCCGTTGGGATCTGCTGGAGCGCATTAAAGACCGTCTGGACGAAGAAGGCATCGGTATTCCGTTCCCGCAGATGGATGTGCATATGCACAGACAGGAGCAGAAATAACTTGCGCCAGAGGCGCAAGCTACAGAGCCTGTTTTAAATCGGCGAGAATATCGTCGATGTGTTCAATACCAACACACAGACGAATGGCCTCCGGTTTAACGCCGACCCGGGCCTGTTCCTCTTCAGTCAGCTGCCGGTGGGTGGTCGAAGCCGGATGGCAGGCCAGGCTCTTGGCATCACCAATATTCACCAGACGTTTAAACAGTTTTAAACGATCGTAAAAGGCAATGCCGGCGTCGTAGCCGCCTTTAATACCAAAGGTCAGCAGCGATGCAGGCACGCCGCCCTTAATATACTTCTTACATAATGCATAATCTTTATGGTCGGGCAGCCCGGCAAAGTTAACCCAGTCAACTTGCGGATGCTCTTGTAAGTAAGCAACCACTTTGCGGACGTTCTCACAATGCCGCTCAACCCGCAGATTCAGTGTTTCCAGACCCTGCAGTAATAAAAAGGCGTTAAAAGGTGATAACGCCGCACCGGTATTACGTAGTGCCACGGTGCGCGCCCGGGCGATAAAGGCAGCTGCTGCAAAAGTTTCAGTGTAGATAATACCGTGATAAGCGGGCTCCGGGCTGCTGAACTGGGCAAAGCGATCACTGTGCCGGAGCCAGTCAAAGTTACCGGAGTCGACAATCAGCCCGCCGACTGAATTACCATGGCCGCCAATGTATTTTGTTAATGAGTGCACAACAATGTCGGCGCCAAAATCAATCGGCTTGCAAAGGGCTGGACTGGCAACAGTATTATCGACCACCAGCGGCACACCGGCCTCGTGAGCCACAGCTGCCAGCCCCTGCAGATCGGCGATGTTGCCCGCCGGATTTCCAATGGTTTCGCAATAGACCGCTTTGGTGCGCTCATCAATAAGCGCAGCGATAGCCTCGGGGCTGTCGTCTTCGGCAAATCGCACATCAATACCAAAGCCCGGCAGCATATGGCGGAACAGGGTATAAGTTCCGCCGTAAAGTTGTGGGGTAGTGACGATGTTGTCGCCGTTACTTGCCAGCGTAATGATTGCGTACTCAATCGCTGCCATGCCCGAGGCAACTGCCAGAGCCGCGACACCGTGCTCGAGTTCGGCCACTCGTTGCTCCAGCACATCGTTGGTGGGGTTCATAATACGCGTGTAAATATTACCCGGTACCGATAAATCAAACAGGTCAGCGCCGTGTTGGGCGTCATCAAACTCATACGCCACGGACTGATAAATGGGGGTAGTCACCGCTTTAGTGGTGGGGTCGGTCTGATAGCCATGGTGAATGGCGAGGGTCTCATCTTTCATAGGGCATGCTCCACATCATACTGTTTGTCTGTTGTCAGGTGTTTGAAAAACTGTGTTAGTGTCGGCTGATAGTCAGCGACATTTTTTATAAATCCGTCATGGCCGTAATGGGTCTGAACCGATAGCACGCAGCGGCAGTTGACTAACTGCTGGCTGAGGCTGTTAACCAGTGCGGGCGGGGCAATGGTGTCGCCGCTAAAATGCACCAGCTGAACCGGACACGAAATTTTGTCGGCCTGGACCTGATAATCACTGAGGGCAGGAGTCAGTTGGGTAAAAATGTGACTGGCCTGTTTGCCGTGTCGCCGAAGTAAGCGTTCACCCTGTGCTAATACGTATTGCAGTGCCTCGTCGCCGCTGGCGAAGCGCTGTTCAAATTCATCGGCACTGCGGTAGGTCAGCATTGCCAGTGCCCGTGCCAGTACCACGCCCTGTTGCTCATTATCGGCGTTCTGCAACAGCAGCTGCTGAAAAGCCCGCAGCACGGTCGACTGAATCGCCGGTTTGTGCGCTGCGCCTAACACCGCCAGCCGCTCAATCACCGGGCCCCTGCCAGTGGCGGCTGCCTGCAGGCCCAGAATGCCGCCAAAGGATCCACCCAGCCAACCCGCCAGCCGGCGGATGCCCAGCTGTGTTAAGGCCTGCTGATAGGCCTCACTGTGTTCAGCGACGCTCAGACAGCGGGCAGGCAAGGCCGAGCCACCCAGACCGCCGAGATAATCGAAACTCAAGACCTGAATATCATCGTTGTCGGCAAACAGCGGATATAAATCCTGCCACCAGCCACTGCCATCTAGCTTCCACAGCTCGCCGGTAGCACTAATACCGCCCTGCACCACGATCACCGGGGCATCCGCACGACCACTCTCCGGCGCATAACGAAAGCCTTTAACGCGCCCATGTTCTGTATTGACATAAAACGGCCGACCAATTGGCAAAACCATAACAACCTCCAAAATGCTATGAATCGAAAATAGCAGGTCGGACCGAAAGACGTCAAGACATTTAGATGGCTAAAAGAAGTTGGTTAGGTGCTCGCTTCGCTCACGGCCGTGTCGCCCTTCGGGCGGGCCGTGTGCAACCAGCCTTCGGCGGTTGCGGCTATACACAAGCCGCACTAGCAGGTTTTCTGGTACATAGCCTTCAGCAAGCGCAGCGAGCTGGAACCAAACCCGCCCGCAGGGCGACACGGCCGCGAGCGCAGCGAGCACACCACCCATAATTTCACTTGCGTGAAATTATGACTTTATGTATAATCCACGCGCAACATGAATCCCGTTACGGAGTGTTGCAATGCTGCGAATCGCCCAGGAAGCCCTGACCTTTGACGACGTTTTATTAGTCCCCGGACATTCTTCTGTCCTGCCCCATCAAGCGGATTTAAAAACCCAATTGACCCGTTCTATCAGTCTTAATGTGCCGCTGGTTTCAGCCGCCATGGATACGGTAACCGAAGCTCCCTTAGCGATAGCGCTGGCACAAGAAGGCGGTATTGGCTTCATCCACAAAAATATGACTGCCGAGCAGCAGGCTGCACACGTTCGTAAAGTAAAAAAGTTTGAAAGTGGCATTGTCGCCGATCCGGTGACCATTAATCCCGACACCACCATTGGTGAAATTAAGGCATTAACGGCTGAACATGGGTTTCAGGGCTTCCCGGTGGTTGAAAAAAATGGCGACTTAGTGGGCATTGTCACCGGTCGTGACACCCGCTTCGAAGACGATGACGCTAAAACGGTCAAACACATCATGACCGGCAAAGACCGCCTGGTAACCGTGCATCACAGTGCCGAAAGCGAAGAAATTCTGCAGTTGATGCACCAGCATCGTATCGAAAAAATCCTGGTTGTTGATGATGCCTATAAGCTGACCGGCATGATCACCCTGAAAGACTTCGAAAAAGCTGAAAACAAGCCTCACGCCTGTAAAGATGAACTGGGTTCGCTGCGTGTAGGCGCAGCAGTCGGCGTAGGTGCCGGTACCGAAGAGCGTATTCGGCTGCTGGTCGAAGCTGGCGTCGACGTGCTGCTAATCGATACCTCACACGGTCACTCCCAGGGCGTTATCGACCGGGTCGCACAAACTCGTAAAGACTTTCCTGAGCTGCAAATCATTGCCGGTAATGTTGCCACTGGCGCCGGCGCCAAAGCACTGGCAGAAGCCGGTGTTGACGCGGTTAAGGTAGGCATTGGCCCGGGTTCAATTTGCACCACCCGCATTGTCACAGGTTGTGGTGTGCCACAAATAACCGCCATCAGTGACGCTGTTGATGCCCTGGCCGGCACCGGTATACCGGTTATTGCCGACGGCGGCATCCGTTTTTCCGGCGATATCGCTAAAGCGCTGGTCGCTGGTGCCAGTTGTGTGATGGTGGGCAGCATGCTGGCCGGTACCGAAGAATCGCCGGGCGAGGTCGAGCTTTACCAGGGTCGTTATTATAAATCGTATCGTGGCATGGGTAGCTTAGGCGCCATGAATCAGCGCAATGGCTCCTCAGACCGTTACTTCCAGAAATCCAATGATGCAGAAAAGCTGGTGCCTGAGGGTATCGAGGGACGTATCGCCTACAAAGGCCCTATTGCTGCCATTATTCATCAGCAGATGGGTGGTGTGCGCTCAGCTATGGGTCTGACCGGCTGTGCCAATATCGAACAGCTGCGCACTAAGCCGCAGTTTGTCAAAGTGACGGCTGCCGGGATGGGCGAATCCCATGTTCACGATGTGCAAATTACCAAAGAAGCACCGAACTACCGCAGTTCGTAATAGCGCTTTTAGCCTTTAAACAGAATAACGGAACCTTAGATGAGCAGAGACATTCATGACCACCGAATACTGATTTTAGATTTCGGTTCACAGTATACCCAGCTGATTGCCCGGCGCATTCGTGAAATTGGCGTGTACTGTGAGTTATGGGCCTGGGACGTAGACGAGCAGGACATTAAAGACTTTGATCCCAAAGGCATCATTCTTTCCGGTGGTCCGGAAAGCGTCACCCAGCCGAATTCACCGCGCGCGCCGCAGTATGTGTTTGAAGCGGGCGTACCGATACTGGGCGTCTGTTACGGTATGCAGACTATGGCTCATCAGCTGGGCGGTTCAGTACAGGGCTCGCTGGAGCGTGAATTCGGTTACGCGCAAATCGAAATGGTGGCCGAAAGTCCGCTGTTTGAAGCCATTGAAGATGCCGTCAGTGATTCCGGCGCGCCGCTGCTGGATGTGTGGATGAGCCATGGCGACAAGGTGGATGCCATCCCGGAAGGCTTTCACACTGTGGCGAAAACTTCTTATTGCCCTTACGCCATTATTGCCGACGAGCAACGACAGTTTTACGGTGTGCAATTTCACCCGGAAGTCACCCATACCCGCCAGGGGCTGCGGATGCTGGAGCACTTCGTCAGCACCATTTGTCAGTGTGAAAAACAGTGGACGCCGGCAAAAATTATTGATGATGCGGTCGATCGCATTCGTCAGCAGGTTGGTAAAGATAAGGTCATCCTGGGCCTATCCGGCGGCGTTGACTCCTCGGTCACGGCGATGTTGCTGCACCGCGCCATCGGCGAACAGTTAACCTGTATTTTTGTCGATAACGGGCTGCTGCGCCTGAACGAAGCCGAGCAAGTGATGGAGATGTTCGGCGACCACTACGGTCTCAACATTCTGCCCGTACGCGCCGAAGATCGCTTCCTCGACGCACTGCAGGGCGAAAACGATCCGGAAAAGAAACGTAAACTGATCGGCAACACCTTTATCGAAATTTTTGACGAGCAGGCTGCGCGACTGACCGAAGTAGACTGGTTAGCTCAGGGTACAATTTATCCCGATGTGATTGAGTCAGCCGGCTCGAAAACCGGTAAAGCCCATGTCATTAAGTCACACCATAATGTCGGCGGCTTGCCCGAGGACATGAAACTGGGGCTGGTGGAGCCGCTGCGGGAATTGTTTAAAGACGAAGTTCGCAAAATCGGGCTGGAGCTTGGCCTGCCGTACAATATGCTCTACCGCCACCCGTTTCCGGGACCCGGGCTGGGCGTGCGGGTACTGGGCGAGATCAAAAAAGAATACTGCGATCTGCTGCGCCGCGCCGATGCAATTTTTATCGACGAGCTGCACAAAGCCGACTGGTATCATAAAGTCAGCCAGGCCTTTGCGGTATTCCTGCCGGTGCGCTCAGTCGGTGTCATGGGTGATCAGCGGAAATACGACTGGGTTATCTCGTTGCGCGCCGTCGAAACCATCGACTTTATGACGGCCCGCTGGGCTCATTTACCTTACGAGCTGCTGGAAAAAGTCTCCAACCGTATCATCAACGAAGTGGACGGCATCTCGCGGGTAACTTACGATATCTCCGGCAAACCGCCGGCGACGATTGAGTGGGAATAATTACCAAATTGACCGTAGCGTGCGCCCCGGCGCACGCGCGGTAGTCGCCCCAGGACGCGAGCCACAAAACCTGACATCATTCACTTCGTGCTTTGAGCTCACCTTTCGCCAGTTTGACGCTTAATTCCGTTCCTTTAGGGGCCTGCTGGCTGTCGCGGATGACGTTGCCAGCGCTGTCACGGACTATGGCATAGCCGCGGTCCAGGGTATTCAGCGGACTGACAATATTCAGTGCCTGCATTAACGCTCGTTGTTGCTCACCTTTTTGTTTCAGTAACCGGTTAATCGCCGGCGTTAAGCGCTGTTGAGCCTCGTTTAAACGGTTTTGATAGCGCAGCAATTCTTTTTCCGGATGCAGAGCCTGCAAGCGGCCCAGCAAGTACTGGTGACGTTGCTTCAGTTGCTGCAGTTGGCTTGTCAGCGCGCGCACGGCCCGCGCCTGCAGCTCATCCGAGCGTTGTGACTGTTGTTGCAGCTGGCGCTGAGGGTGTTGCTGTTGCAGACGCAGCTGTAAGTGCTGCCATTGTTGCAAAGCCGCCTTTAATTTACGTTGCTGAGCCAGAACCAGACGCTGCTGCAAAGCACTGATTTGTTGCGCGCTCTGACTGCGATCTTTGGTGACCACCTCGGCGGCAGAAGAGGGGGTAGGTGCGCGCAGATCGGCAACAAAATCGCAGATGGTAAAGTCAATCTCGTGACCGACAGCGCTGATAACCGGCATCGGCGCATCCAGCAGCAGCCGGGCGACCTGCTCGTCATTAAAGCACCATAAGTCTTCAATGGAGCCGCCGCCACGGCCGACAATCAGTACGTCCACCTCATTACGGTTAAAGGCACTGCGCAGCATATGCTGCAACTGCGGGATCGCCGACTCGCCCTGTACTGAACTGGGGTAAATAACCACTTCAACCTGAGGATCGCGGCGTTTCATTACCGCCAGAATATCCTGGATCGCAGCCCCGGTGGGGGATGTGACCACGCCAACCCGGCGAATATCGGCAGGCAGCGGGCGCTTGCGTTCGTTAGCGAACAGGCCTTCGGCGGCTAACTTAACCTTTAACTCTTCAAAGCGCTGCTGCAACAGCCCCTGGCCGGCATCTTCAATATGCTCGACCAGCAGCTGATAATCCCCGCGCGGTGCATAAACGGTCACCCGCGCGCGCACCAGCACCTGCACACCGTTTTGCGGGCGCACCTTAGCCCGCTGATTATTGCCCCGGAACATAGCACAGCGGATCTGCGCCTTTTCGTCTTTTAAAGTAAAGTACCAGTGGCCGGAACCCGGCGCCGCAAAATTCGATACCTCACCCACCAGCCAGACATTACCAAAGCCTTGCTCCAGCGTCCGCCGAATATCGTTGTTCAGCTTCGAAACCGAATAAACATCCATAAAATAATCCCATCACCCTGACGTAGCTTGCGTCCTGACCGTAGCTTGCGTCCTGACGCAAGATCCAAAGTCGCGTCAGGACGCGACCTACATCCTGACGCAAGACCCAAAGTCGCGTCAGGACGCGACCTACATCCTGACGCAAGATCCAAAGTCGCGTCAGGACGCGACCTACAATTGGATATCGATCCACACCAGACGGTGATCTGAGGAGGCGCCGCGCTTGGCCATTAATCGGTAGCCTGGCTCGCCTTCAGTTGGCCAGAACACGCCGGCATCCTTAACAATCAAATCGTCGGAGGGTAGCACATAGTCGACCCGGTTACGCCAGGCAGCAGTATGATACTTCGCATCATCCTGCTCCGGACTATGCTGCACAGCGCCCTGACTCATTGGTTTGACATCATTAACCCGCGGGTGCTCCAGCAGTTGCTCAATGGCACCTTCAACACCGCCACGATCCGGGCCGGCATTTAAATCTCCCAACACCACAAACGAAGCATCCCCGGCCAAGCCTCCGCGCACGCCATTATCGTCGTACAAATAATTGTCCAGGCCCGGCGTTAGGTAATCCCGAAACAAACGGATTTCGTCAAAATTCTTCATCCCGTTACGGTTTTCCGGACCATCAAAACCCGGTGGTGTGGGGTGGGTGGCCAGCAGATGGATGGTTTTATCACCAATCTTCACCGGCACGTCCCAGTGTGACTTCGAGCTTAGCGGAAACTGCGCCATCACCTCATCGGAGTACCAAGGCTCGTCCGTTAGCTCACCGTTTTCAGCCGGTACTTTGGGCACATGGTGGCCGGGCATGTCCTGCCACAAAAAATGCTGAAAGGTGCGGGCCTGTTCTGCTAATAACGGATAGCGCGACAAAATCACCATACCGTACTGGCCCGGATACCAGCCAAAGCCCCAGGCGTCATTGCCGCGGCCCGTCGCTTCGCCATCGCGGTTAAGATCAAAGGGCGACGGAACACCGGTATTTACCGGCGCCATGTAAACATGAGGGTAATCAATGGGTGCCAGGCCGTTTTGTGACTGACCCAAAAAGTCCTTTAAAAAAACCTCAATGCCCCGTTGCCGGTCGACATAATCAAACTCATTTAACAGCACAATATCCGGCCGCACACGCTGCAGAATTTCGGCAATGCCGGCAATTTGCTCATGTCCCTGCGCCAGTTTTTCCGGCACCGGCGACTCAGTCACCTTGGGTAACTGTTCATATTCGACATAATTACTGGCATCCATACTGACATTAAATGTCGCAATACGGACGCGATCGGTCGCAAAAGAAGCATTAGAAAGCATAAAAAATACAACAATAAAAAAAATAAAAGAACGCATAAAGCCCATGATTACGCCTGTTGAGGAACCGCTATGACAGTTTTTTACAATAATGGTTCATAAGGTGCTAGGCAAGCGCGAGTTAATTGACTAAAATATGTCACATATCTGAAACACAAATGTTCCAAAAGTGTAATCCAGAGCGCAATGAAATCAGCCAGCTTAATCAGAACATCCACTTGTTCAAACCCACGCGCCGCGTGTTTGGTCATCAGCTTTCCTGTTGCCAATCAGCAGCTATGCCGTGGTGCCTGGCATCGGTCAGCAAATAACTCCAATACAGATTATTTCCTGATCGAAAAAAGTTCCCTTCTGCGCTACATGTTCATCAAATTGTCACACTTCTTTTGTATAAATTCTTCATCAAATGGCTTCCACCCTCTGTAAAGGAAAAAGATATGCGTTTTTCAAGCCAATTTAAACGTGCTGCACTGGCAGCGGCAATTAGTGCGACTCTGTCTGCACCTGTTTTAGCGCAGGATACAGCGTCTGCTATGCGTGGTTCGGTTGTAGGTCCTCAGGGTAACCCGGCGACTTCTACTGATATCATTATTGAACACATGCCGTCTGGATCAACAGTGCGGGTGTCCACTGATGAGAACGGCAACTTTATTGCTAACGGTTTGCGTGTAGGCGGACCTTACCGGGTCGTGCTGGACTCCGACACTTACCGCGACGCTGTCTACTCTGACATCTTTATCAAGTTAGGTGATACCTACCGTCTGCAGGCTCAGCTTGAAGGTGAGACGATGGAACGCCTTGAAGTCACCGGCCAGGCCATTAACATGGCGAGCTTAAATACCGGCTCTTCAAGTTCTTTCGGTGAAGAAAACATCGAATCAATGCCTGCATTTAACCGTGATTTAAAAAGCATCCTTCGCCAGAACCCGCTGGCTGTAAGCTTGTCTGATGAAGATTCATCACTAACGGTAGCCGGTTCCAACCCTCGCTACAACTCAATCACTGTTGATGGCATCGGTCAGAACGATGACTTCGGACTTAATGGCAACGGTTACCCAACGCAGCGCTCGCCGATTTCATTGTCAGCTATCCAGGAACTGTCAATCGACGTTGTTCCTTTCTCTGCCAAAAATGGTGGTTTTAGTGGCGCGAAAATAAACGCCGTTACTAAGTCCGGTACCAACGAATTCGAAGGCGAACTGTTCTACGAATACGCTAGCGACAGCCTGGCCGGTGACCCGGAAGCTAACCGTTATGATGAAGACGCTACAGCACCAGAGCTGGATTTTACAGAGAAAACCTGGGGTGGTGCACTGGGCGGCCCAATCATTAAAGATAAATTGTTCTTCTTCGCTTCGTACGAAACCTACGAAGAGCCAAAAGGTATCGCCCGCGGTCCGGTCGGCGCGGCAGCTAACCAGGTTGCCAGTGTGACCGAAGCAGAAATCGACGAAGTATCTGAAGTGGCCCGTAACGTCTACGGCGTTGAACCGGGTGTCTGGGACGCACGTCCAGAAGAAGAAGACGAGAAATTCCTGCTGAAACTGGACTGGAACATCAGCAATGAGCATCGCGCATCGTTGACTTATCAGACAGCAGAAAGTAACAACACCAATAACAATACCGGTGGTCGTGACGCCATTACCTTATCCAGTGGCTGGTACGATAAAAGCGAAGATATGAGCGCTTATGCGTTGCAGGTGTTTTCAAACTGGAATGCTAACTTAGCAACTGACGTTAAGATCTCTTACAAAGATGTTGAAACCGCACAGGCACCACTGCTGGGTCTGGGTTTTGGCGACGTGACAGTGCAAACCTCTGACGGTTTTGTTGAACTGGGTCCTGACCGTTACCGTCATGCTAACGAGCTGAACAACACCACCACCGAAATTCAGTTTAACGGTGAATACCTGACCGGCGACCATGCCATCGGTTTTGGTTTTGAATGGGAAGAAATCGACGTATTTAACCTGTTCGTTAATGACTCGCGCGGCATCTGGGAATTCGACTCAATCGAAGACTTCCGCAACCGTACGGCGTCAGATTTCCGCTACCGTAATGCCTACACCAATGTGTCCTCAGACGGTGCAGCATCGTTCACTAATGGTGGCACCGCCATCTACATCGAAGATACCTGGACGCCAACCTGGAATCTTGAAGTGACCGCCGGTTTGCGTTACGAAAGACAGTCTGCTGATGACACTCCAACCTATAACGAGAACTTTGAAGCGCGTTACGGCTTCCCGAACACTGAAAACCTGGATGGCGAAAGCATCTTGTTGCCACGCGCAGGCTTTAAGTGGGATCTGAACGACAATTATCGCTTACGTGGTGGCTTTGGTCGTTACGCAGGTGGTCGTCCTAATGTCTGGATCGCCAACGCTTATTCAAATGACGGCGTGACCATAGTCAACTCTGACCTGCGTCAGCTGGATCCATCAGTATATCTGGAAAACGTTGATATCACGTCAGTTCCTGAAGCGGTTCAAAATACCCTGCAGGCAGGTGACGGTAACACTACACCAATTGACCCGAACTTTGAGCTGCCAAACGAATGGCGTTACAGCTTAGCGCTGGACTACAGCGGCGACCTGGGTATGCTGGGTAAAGACTGGTTTGCCAGTGTTGAATTTATTCGCACACGTAAGCAGTCAGACGTTCAGTGGGTTGACTTAGGCCGTACACCATTATTGGATGAAGACGGCAACGTAGTTACTACTCCGGACGGTGGCCGTATCATTTACGCAGTCGATGATCCGCTGGATAACTTTACGCCATCAGCTCCGGGTGACTTTAACGGCGTAAACCGTTACGACATCATGTTGACCAACGGCTACGGCGGTGAAAGTAACATCTTTACCGGTAGCATCGGTAAAGCCTGGAATAACGGCCTGAGCTTTAATGCCAGCTACACTAATCAGGACATCGAAGAAGCGGTTAACGGTGGTTCATCACGTGCTGAGTCGAACTACCAGTACGTCACTGTGTTGGATCGTCAAAACCCGCAACCAGCAACGGCCGGATATGAGATTGAACACCGCTTTGTGCTGACGGCACAATACAAAACCGAGTTCTTTGACGGTTATCAGTCTAAATTCAACCTGTTCTACGAGCGTGTGTCAGGGCGTCCTTACAGCTGGGCTTTAAGTTCTTTCAGAGACCAGTGGTTGGGTGACCAAACATCGTTTGACGACTCTGACCAGTACCTGGCGTACATTCCGAGTGGTCCTAACGACCCGGCAGTTCGCTACGAAGGCGGCATGACCTATGAAAGCTTCATGGAACTGGCCGAAGCAGCTGGTGTTGACGGATATGCCGGTGGGTACACGCCGCGTAACGGCAGCCGTGGTCCGTGGAATACCAACATTGACTTCCGCTACGAGCAGGAAATCCCAGGGTTGTTAAACGACCACCGCGGTAGTTTCTACATTGACGTGAAAAACGTGTTAGCGCTGATTGATGAAGAAAGCGCACAAAAACACATTATTCCGTTCGCAGATACTACTCAGACCATGGTTGACTGGGCGATTGACCCGGAAACAACTCAGTACGTTTACTCGCCAGTATTTGGTGGTTTCGATGACTTCGCACCGACCAGCTACCGGGCAAGTGAATCAACCTGGCAAATCAAACTGGGTGTAAGCTACAAGTTTTAAGGCATCCAATCGATGAAAAGCCTGGTTCGGAGTTAAGTCCGGACCAGGCTTTTTTTTGCGCTAATTCTCTGGCGCTAAACACGCGGTCGGCGGCCGGCGCTATAGACTCCCCTGATAAAGTCAGCTAATCTGCGGTCATTTGTAAAAAACGCAGAACACACCCATGGAACTTAGCTGGACCAGCCTACTGCCCTCATTACTGGCGATCGTTTTTGCCATCATCACCCGTAAAGTTTTGCTGGCGCTGATTGGCGGCATTATTCTTGCCAATCTGTTGTTATTCTGGCCTTCGCCCAGTGCTACGGGGCAGGGTGTTTTGCTCAGTAGTGGTACTACCCTGGTCGACCCCGGCAACATGCTGGTGTGGTTTTTTACCTTAGGCATCGGTGCGTTATTTGGTGTGCTGGAAAAAGGCGGTACCTTTCGTCAGTTCGTTAACAAACTCGAGCAAAAGCAATGGGTCGAATCCAAACGCCAGGCGCGGATGATGACCTGGGTGCTGGGTGTCGTGGTGTTTATCGAATCCAACGTCACCATCATGATATCCGGCACCACATCGCGGCCGGTATATGACCGGCTGGGCATTTCGCGCGAAAAGCTGGCGTATATTGTTGACTCCACCTGTGCCGCTATCTGCATTTTAATCCCGCTGAATGCCTGGGGCGCATTTAATTTAACCCTGATTGCCGACCAGGGCGTGCAGCAACCCTTATGGGTGTTTATTCAGTCGCTGGCGTTTAATTTTTACGCCATTTTTGCAGTGTTGTTAGCGCTTCTGGTCGCCTGGTTTGACTGGAATATTGGCCCGATGAAAACCTTTGAGCGCAATGCTGTCCCAAACACAGAGCCAAGTCGAGTCGCAGACAATAACGGCGCCAATAAGCCCGGTCCGCAGCCGGATCAGAGTAAGTTAAGCTCAGGTACCTGGGTGGTGCTGGCCAGCTTAGTGTCACTGATTGTAATGGTGCCGCTGATGCTGCTGGTTACCGGTAACGGTGTACTGGTTGAGGGTGACGGCACCTTAAGTGTCTTTATTGCCATTTACACTGCGCTGGGCCTGGCAGTTATCGGTACCCTTGCAACCGGGTCTGCCGGGGCGGCTAAAGTCATTCAATATGCGCTGCAGGGGGCCTGGAATATTCTGCCGCTGGCGGTGATCCTGTGGTTATCCATTACCCTGGGCGGGTTAACCCGAGAGCTGGGTACAGGGGAGTTTTTAGCGGCTGCGTTAGATGGCTCAGTCAGTATCTGGATGCTGTTACCACTTATTTTTGTGCTGGCGGCCATTACCGGATTTTCTATTGGGTCCAGCTGGGGTACCTTTGCCATTATGCTGCCGCTGGCCATACCCATTGCCATGAGCCTGGGGCTGCCGGCGGCGCCGTTTATTGCCGCAGCGATTTCCGGTGGCATTTTTGGTGACCACGCCTCGCCGATATCCGATACCACCATCATTGCCTCCATGGCCAGCGGCACTGAACATATCGATCACGTCTGGACGCAGCTGCCCTATGCATTGTTGGCCGGTGCCGGTGCCACCATAGCTTACGCCATTACCGGAGCCATGCTGTAGCTTGCGTCTTTGACGCAAGCTACTCTGATCCCACAACCCCAGGATTAAATTGACAAAAGAGGCCCTGCCTCCTAATATCCTAGCTAACTAGGATTTATTTAAAAATCGAGCTATCTCGTTAAATAATCCTTTTAACCTAGGATTTAAAATGGCAAAGCGAATTATCATTCCAACCAAACCGGATCTTAATCAGCCGCTCTCCGTGTCGCAGATAGCAAACTATGTGCGCTATAAAAGAGCGAGCCTTGGTATGACACTGGAAGACGCTGCAAGCCTTTGTGGGCTTTCTAAACAAGCCTACAATAACGTTGAAAAAGGCTTGCCAAATGTGCGTATCGAGACCGTGTTCAAAGTGCTCGAAGGGCTTGGCATCAAGCTTTTTATTAACGAACAACAAGAATCACCAGCGGGTCGAAATGATGGCTGGTATTGATAGCAAACCTGTTAACCAGCCACGGCTGACGGTTTGGGCTGGCGCACAACGCGTTGGCGACGTTATCTTTCAGAAACCCGGCACTTGTCAGTTGCACTACGACCAAAGCTGGCAACAGCAGGGTTTTTCGCTGTCACCGCACTTACCGTTTGACCAGCCTTGTCGGGCGCTAGCGACAACCAACTTCATCCGTAATTTATTTCCAGAAGGTGGTGCCTTTGAAACTTTACTGGCTACCGAGCATCTGTCAAAAAATAACCTCTACGGCATATTGGCGACAATTGGTGCGGACACGGCGGGTGCGTTAACGTTTGCCCAGGAGCAGGTGCAACAACAATCAGAGAGCGCACTACGGCAAGTCAATCAGTATGAAATTATAGAACGACTGCGGCACAATCGGTCGTTGGCAGTTTGGGACGACAAGTATCGGTTATCGCTGGCCGGTGTGCAGAACAAACTCAACGTATTATGCCGCGCGGACGGATCGCTTTATTTGGCTGACGGACAATACGCCAGTACGCACATTTTAAAGTTTGCGTCAGAGCAGTATCCCTCAATCGTGTTGAATGAATATTATTGTATGCGGCTGGCGAGAGCAGTGGGCCTGCCGACCGCGGAGGTTGAAATCCAGCATTTCGGTGTATACCCAGCATTATTAGTGAAACGCTTTGACCGTCAGGTTACCGAGCATAAAGTGGCTAAGCGGCATGTTATTGATGGCTGTCAGGCGCTGAATATGTCGCCGGATTATAAATATGAGCAAAACTTTGGTAGTGGTCGTGATGTGGCGGCCATCCGCGACGGGGTATCGATTAAAAAGCTGTATCAGTTTTTAGCCATAACGAGCGTACCGGCATTGGCTCGGCAGCAACTTATTGACTGGGTTCTTTTTAATATAATTATTGGCAACAGCGATGCCCATGGTAAGAACGTTAGTTTTTACTACGGCAAGGAAGGGCCGCGACTAACACCTTTTTATGACATGGTATCGGTGGGTTTTGAAGCACTGCAGAATGACTCACTGGACACCAGTCTGGCGATGGCCATTGGTGATAACTTTAATCAGGACCAGCTGACCGCCTACGATCTGCTGTCGATGGCGGACGAACTGGGTATAAATTTTGATTATTTAAAACGCCGTATCAATCGGCTGACCGGGCTTGTCGACAACCACTGCGGAACGCTTGAGCTTGCGGCAGAAACCCTGAACGAAGCAGAGCAGCAAAAGCTAGTGGAACTGGTGGATTTTGTCGCTGAACGCAATCAAGCGCTAAGAGCGCAAATTGCTGAATTTAATGTTGTAATAAAGACCGCATTTGAGTGACCAAAAGATGACTGAAAAAGAAGATGTGAACAACGACGACTATTACATGCTGCGGGCGCTGGATTTGGCGGCGCAGGCGGCTGAAAACGGTGAGGTGCCGGTCGGCGCCGTGCTGGTGTTGAACGGTGAAATCATCGGCGAAGGTTATAATCAGGTTATTACGCTATCCGATGCCTCGGCCCACGCCGAAGCCCAGGCCATCCGGGCGGCCGGCCGGGCCATTAATAATTACCGGCTGGTCGATGCCACCCTGTATGTGACGCTCGAGCCCTGCGCGATGTGTGCGGGACTGATTACTCATGCACGGGTAAAGCGACTGGTGTTTGGTGCCACCGATCCCCGCACCGGGGCAACGGGTACCGCAATAGACGTATTAAACCACCGGACCATGAACCACAAAGTCGATGTGCAGGGTGGCATTCTGGCCGAAGCCTGCGGCGACATCTTACGCCAGTTTTTCCGCGCCCGCCGGTAGGTCGCCCGTGTGTCGCGTCAGGATTTTCCTTGCGTCAGGACGCAAGCTACGTTGTAACATCTTGCTTGCGTCGGGGGGGCAAGCTACATAAGATGGTCAGGAAACATCCTACGGAGAACAACATGAAAAAATTGATGTTAGCGATGGCGGTGGCGGCAGCGACCACACTCAGCCTGCCCACAGCCCAGGCACAGCAGTCGCCTGCGGTAATCGACGATAATCTGGAAAGCAAAGTTATTGAATGGCGCCGCCATTTACACGCCAACCCGGAACTGAGCAACCGTGAATACGAAACGGCCAAATACATTACCCAGCACCTTAAATCACTGGGGCTGGAAGTTAAAACCGGCATTGCCCACACCGGCGTAGCTGCCCTGTTAAAAGGAAACGGCGATGGCCCGACCATTGCCCTGCGCGCCGACATGGACGCCTTACCGGTTACCGAACAAACGGATGTACCTTTTAAGTCGACGGTAAAAGCAACCTACCGGGGTAACGAAGTGGGCGTTATGCACGCCTGTGGCCACGACACCCATGTGGCGATGCTGATGGGCGCCGCCGAAAAACTGGTGAACATGAAAGATGAACTTAACGGCAATGTGCTGTTTATTTTTCAGCCGGCTGAAGAGGGTGCGCCAGAGGATGAAGAAGGCGGCGCTGAGCTGATGCTGGCCGAAGGCCTGTTCAGCGATGCATTCCCGGGCTACAGCCCTGAGCGGGTATTTGGCATCCATGTCTGGGGTGGCTTTCCGACCGGCCATGTTGGCTACCGTAAAGGCCCGTTAATGGCATCCTCCGACAGCTTTGAAATTACGGTTAAGGGCCGTCAGACCCATGGTTCAACACCCTGGAACGGGGTAGACCCCATCGTCACTTCAGCACAGATTATCAACAGTGCACAGACCATTGTCAGTCGCCAGACCAACATCACCAAAGCGCCGGCGGTGCTGTCTTTTGGTATTGTTGAAGGGGGTGTTCGTAACAACATCATCCCTGACGATGTGACGCTGATTGGTACCATCCGTAACTTTGATATGGACATCCGTGCGGATATTCATGACCAACTGGAGCACACCGCCAGGCATGTGGCTGCCGCTAACGGCGCAGAAGCCGAGGTGGAGATTGATTTGGGTTATCCGGTAACCGTCAACAATCCGGAGTTGGTGGACGAAATGCTGCCGATTACCAAAACCATAGCCGGTGCTGACAAGGTAAAAGAAGTGCCGCTGGTCACCGGCGCTGAGGACTTTTCGTACTACGCTCTGGAAATACCCGGGATGTTCGTTTTCCTTGGTGTGACACCACCGGACCAGGATATGGACGAGGCGCCATCCAATCACTCGCCGTATTTTTATGCCGATGAAGATGCGCTGCGAACCGGCGTTGATTTATACGTAAACTGGGCGCTGGAATCGATGTAGTCAATGTCGTAACAAAAAAGCTTTGGCCTGGCCGCCCGGGTGCGGCGAATTGACGCAGATCAAAGTTGTCATCGTTAGTTAACATTTAACGTTTTTACAACATAAAACCTCATCTAATATGGGTGTTACCGACATTGTCGGGCTTCCCCTAAGCGCTGAGGTTTTTTTATGGGACAAAATAAGTCAGTCACGGACAAAGAGCAGACCTTTTCAGAGCGTGCCAATCTTTTATCGACCACGAATCTAAAAGGGCAGATTACCTATGTTAATCAGGATTTTGTCGACATCAGTGGTTACCAGCGTGATGAGCTGCTGGGTCATGGCCACAACATTGTCCGCCATCCTGACATGCCGGCCGCCGCCTTCAAAGGCATGTGGCAGGACTTAAAAAATCAGCAGTCCTGGATGGGGATGGTCAAAAATCGTTGTAAAAACGGCGATTATTACTGGGTTGATGCTTATGTAACGCCGATAAAAACCAACGGTAAAGTGACTGAATATCAGTCGGTACGCCGCAAGGCCAGACCAGATTTCGTGCAGCGCGCGATTCAGGCCTACCGTAAAATTAATAACGGTAAACCGTTGTCAGCCTGGAACACTAAACTGGCCACTCGCTATCAATTGCTGTTCAGTGCCACCTTACCTTATTTGCTACCTTTGCTTGCAACGCTGCTCGGTGCCGCGCCGATGTTGCAGCTCGTCGCCTGGGTCCTCGCTTTCGGTTTCTCGCTGACTGCCACCGGTATCAGCTGGCAGCCTTATCAAAAAGCCATCCGTCAAGCCCGTAAAATCAGTGACGATAAGCTGGCCCGCTATGTTTATACCGGCATGAACAACGATGCCGGCACCTTATTGCTGGCAATTAAAAAATTAGAATCTGAAAACTCAGCCCTCATTGGCCGCATTCACGATACCTCTGAAGATCTATCAGACAGTGCCTCCTGCTTAAGTAGTGCGGTGATGCAGTCAGAAACCGGTACCAAGAAACAAGCTCAGCAGATTGAATCAATTGCGACCGCGGTTACGCAAATTAGTCAGGGGGTGGATGAAATTGCAGCCAGCAGTCAGGAAACTCAGACAGCTTCGCAGCAGGGTCAGCAGCAGGTCAGTAAAGGTAAAACACTAATAAGTGATACGGCTTCCTCCATTGGCCAGTTAACGGAACAAATTCAAAAAGCCGCGGCGGTGGCAGGTACCGTGTCACAGCGCAGTCAGGATATCGAAAAAATCCTTGATGTGATTTTAGCCATTGCCGAGCAAACCAATCTGCTGGCACTGAATGCCGCCATTGAAGCCGCCCGGGCCGGTGAATCAGGCCGTGGCTTTGCGGTCGTTGCCGATGAGGTGCGCTCGCTGGCTAACCGCACTCAGCAATCAACGGAGCAAATCCGGCACGTCATCGACGAGTTGCAGGACTCAGTCAAACAGGCGGTCAGCACCATGCAGCAAGGCGAGCAGATGGCGCAGATAAGCGGCGGCCACAGTAACGAAGCGGCCGACCAACTGGAAGAAATTGTCACTGCAATAAAGCAAATCTCCAGCATGACTGATCGGGTAGTCAGTGCGGTATCGCAGCAGCAGCAGGCCTGTGCCAGTGCCGAGCAAAGCTTTAATGACATCAAAGAGCACACACATGAAAATCTGCAGGCGGTACAGTCAAGTCGCAAAGTCAGCCACCAGACGGTGGCAGTAGCCAACCAGCTGGACAAATTAACCACGCACTTTTGGGAATCAAAACAGGGCACCGGTCATGAAACCGCTAACCGCCTCTGAACACGGCCTGGCGGCAGATGTCAGCCAGGTAGTGCAACCACTGTTGGATGCCTTAAATTACAGCGCCATTATCTCGCTGAGCGATAAAAATGGCGTGATCACCTATGTCAACGAACAGTTCGAAAAGGTCAGCGGCTATTCCCGGGCTGAGCTGCTGGGTAACAACCACAATATCCTCCGCCACCCGGATACACCCGATCGGGTATTTGCTTCCCTCTGGCGGACCATCAGCAGCAATAAGCCCTGGCGCGGGCTGTTAAAAAATCGCCGCAAAGACGGCCAGGCCTACTACGTAAAAAGTGTGATCCTGCCGATAACCAACGCCGCCGGCGATATCACTCAGTACTTAAGCATCCGCACCGATGTCACGGATATTATTAAGGCAAGGACCAAAGTGCGGGAACAACGCACCGATCAGTTAACCGGACTGCCGAACCGGGTGGCGCTGCTGGCGGACTTAGAAAAATATCAGCTGGACAGCGCAGCGGTCTTTGATTTACGTAATTTTAAATTATTTAACGATTACTGGGGTATTGAGGCCGGCGACAGTTACATTAAAAAGCTGGCGCAGCTGTTCAGCCGGCTGACCCCGCCGCTGGCGGTTCGGGCTTACCGGCTAAGTGGCGCCTGTTTTGGCATCCGGCCTTTGCAGGCCTGCCCGCCAGAGCAGTTTTGCCTGGCTGCTGAGCAGCTCAAATACCAGCTGGAGCATTACGACATGCTGTTCCGCGATATCGACTGCGATATTCAGGTAACCGTCGGGGTCGGCGTGTCAGCGACCCGCGCGTTGGCTTATGCAGAAAGTGCCGTGGCCGATTCAAAAGAAAAATTTTATGGCCGTTCGGTGGTGATAAAAAATGACGGCAACAGTCGTGATGATACCTTTTACTGGCTCGAGCAGATTAAAGAAGCACTGCGCGACAGGCGGGTACTGGCTTGTTTTCAGAAGATCAGTAGCGGCACTGAGCCGGGCGCATTAGTCACTGAAAAATACGAAGCGCTGGCGCGGCTGCAATTAAAAGACGGCCGCATTGTGTCACCCGGCGAATTTATTGAGGATTTGAAAAAAACCCGCTACTACACACAGCTTACCCGTACCATGCTTGGCTTCGCACTGGATTTTGCGGCTGCCAGAAAAAGTCGTGTTTCGGTTAATCTCAGTATTCAGGACATTCTTGACAGCGATACCGTCGATTTTATAGAACAGCAGCTGCAACGCCATGGCGGCGAAAAAATCATTTTTGAAATCACCGAATCCGAAGCGATTAACGACTTTCAGCGGGTCAGCGCCTTTATTCAGCGGGTGCGGCGCTTAGGGGCAGCGATTGCCATCGACGACTTTGGCAGCGGCTACTCTAACTTTGTTTATCTGGTTAAACTGCAGCCGGAGTACATTAAAATCGACGGCTCCATTATCAGCTCCATCGTTGATAACCCGCAAAGTTTCCTGGTTACCCAGAGCATTGTGCAGATGGCCCATAACCTAAAGATCAAAACCATTGCCGAGTTTGTCAGTGATAGAGACATCTTCGAGCGACTGCTTAGCTTAAAGGTGGATTATCTGCAGGGCTTTTTTGTGCATCAACCCGAACTTGCTTAATGCTTGGCTTTCAAAAAAGGCCCACGTAGAATGGCGCTATCGAATTAACCAAGAGAGCGGTATGCCGAACCTGCTTGTGCGCTTTGCCTTTGTTGTTTTTGCCCTGTCTCTGTTAGCCAGCTGCAGCCCCCAGCAACGCCCGGATCACCTGAGTGTGGTGCAGGAGCGGCAGGTGTTGCGGGTAGGTACCCTGCTAAACCCCACCAGTTATTATTTTGATCACGACCAGGAGCAGGGTTTTGAGTTTGAGCTGGCTAACGAATTTGCCCAGCGGCTGGACGTGCGCCTGGAGATGGTGCCGCGGTTTGATGTCAACGACCTGTTCATTTTGTTGCGGCGGGGGCAGATTGACCTGATTGCCGCCGGACTGGATCGCACCGCGACCCGTGACGCGTTATACCGGTTTAGCCCGGCGTACGATGTGATCAGTCAGAAGCTGGTATTTAAGCAAGGGTCACGTTCGCGGCCCCGGGATCTGCAACAGGTCACCGACGGTGAAATTGTGGTGGTTGAAGGCAGTTCGCATCATCAGTATCTGCAAAGCCTGGGCGAGAGTATCCCGACCCTGCGCTGGCGCGCTACCCGCGATCACGATGCGGTCGAATTAATGCGCATGGTGGTCAGCGAAGAAATTGATTACACCATTGCCGACAGTAATCAGCTGGAAGTCCAGCGCCGGGCTTATCCGGACTTGAGCATCGCTTTTACGGTTAAGCAGCGGCAGCAGGTGGGCTGGGCGCTGCAGCAAAGTCAGGATGATACCTTGTATACGGCGGTGGTGGAGTTTTTCGGCGATATCCGCACGAATGGTCAGCTGGCCTACATTAAAGAACAGCATTTTGGCCATGTAAAACAGTTTAATTATGTCACCACCAGCTTATTTATTCAGGCCGTCGAAGATCAGCTGCCGCGCTACCGCGACTGGTTTCAGGAGTACGCAGGACCCCTTGACTGGCGTCTGTTAGCCGCTATTGCTTATCAGGAATCCCTGTGGAATCCGCGCGCCCGCTCGCCAACCGGAGTTCGCGGTATGATGATGCTGACCCTGCCGACGGCAAAAGCCATGGGGGTAACCAGTCGGCTGGATCCGGAACAGTCGATCCGCGGCGGCGCCCGCTACCTGGAGCGTATGCTGCGTAAGATACCGGCGCGGATACCCGATCCCGACCGCACCTGGTTTGCACTGGCCGCCTATAATATTGGTTTTGGTCACCTGGAAGACGCGCGGGTGTTAACCGAACGCCAGGGCGGCAACCCCGATCGCTGGCTGGATGTTAAGCAGCGTCTGCCGCTACTGCGACAAAAGCAGTTTTATCGTCAGACACGCTACGGTTTTGCCCGCGGCAACGAGCCGGTTACTTATGTCGGTAATATCCGGCGTTTTTACGATACCTTAAAATGGCTGGACGAGCAGGGCCGTTTGTAGGCCGCGTCCCTGACGCGACTTTAGCCTTTAACGATCTTATACTTGCGCCATGCCGGCAAGCTGCGGCACAATGCAATTCAGTACATCAATCAGGAGCCCGCTATGCGCCGCATCCGCAAAACCGCAAATGACGCCCGCCGCCGCGCAGTAATCAACAAGCGTAAAAGACGCATCACAGAACGGCGGGAAAAATGGTTCCGCATAGTGCAAAAAGACGGCAAACCCAAGTGCCAGTAGCTCGAGTCCTGACGCGAGAACCCCCGGCCCTATAACGTGCGTCGGGTGGTGTGTTGTAGCTCGCGTCCTGACGCGAGGATATTATGTCGTGTTCCGTGCGTCGGGACGCACGCTACGGGTGGTGTGTTGTAGACGTGCGTCGGGACGCACGCTACGAGTGGTGTGTTGTAGCTCGCGTCCTGACGCGAGAATATTATGTCGTGTTCCGTGCGTCGGGACGCACGCTACGGGTGGTGTATTGTAGCTCGCGTCCTGACGCGAGGATATTATGACGTGTTCCGTGCGTCAGGACGCACGGTAAATAAACGGAGCACCATATGGACAGCGATGCTTGGTACGTATTAAAAACCAAACCTAAACAGGAAATCCGGGCTGTACAAAACCTGGAAAACCAGGGGTTTGAAGCCTATTGCCCGAAACTCACCGTAGAAAAAATTCAGCGCGGAAGCCGCAAAAAAGTGGTAGAAGCCATGTTCCCCGGCTATGTGTTTGTACACCCTGATGATCTGATGGAGCAATTTTATAAACTGCGCAGCACCTACGGCGTGGCATCGGTATTGCGCTTTGGCGATAATATTCCACAGATCCCCGGCACCTTTATAGAGCAACTTAAGCAGCTGGATAACCGCCCGGAAGAGCAGGCACCGGCCGTGGGTGACGAGGTGGAAATTAAAGCCGGCCCCTTCAAAGGCTTTATGGCCAAAATAATCAAACTCGACGGCGAATCACGCTGTTTCGTCATGCTCGACTGGATGCAAAAACAAGTCACCGCCCATTTCAGCTACCGCGACCTCGCCCTGTAGCTCGCGTCCTGACGCGAGGATATTATGACGTGTTCCGTGCGTCGGGACGCACGCTACGGGTGTGTGTTGTAGCTCGCGTCCTGACGCGAGGGTATTATGACGTGTTCCGTGCGTCAGGACGCACGCTACGGGTGTGTTGTAGCTCGCGTCCTGACGCGAGGGTATTATGACGTGCTATGACGTGCGTCAGGACGCACGCTACGGGTGTGTTGTAGCTCGCGTCCTGACGCGAGGGTATTATGACGTGTTCCGTGCGTCAGGACGCACGCTACGGGTGTGTTGTACCTCGCGTCCTGACGCGAGGGTATTATATCGTGCTATGACGTGCGTCAGGACGCACGCTACGGGCGGTGTGTTGTAGCTCGCGTCCTGACGCGAGAACATTATGACGTGCGTCAGGACGCACGCTACTGTATAATCCCCGCGCAAAACCCCACCGGCGTTTGGAGACAGGAACGTGGAAATATTTTACGGCGCGGCAGCCCTTTCGGCTTTTAAAATCACCAAAAAACTTGCCCAGTTAAAACAAGCTGGATTGCCCGTCAGCGGCCTGTCGGCCGAATATCGGCACTTTGTGAATTTACACTCACCGCTGTCTGACGCGCAACGCGACACGCTGTCCAAACTGCTGACTTACGGACCGGATGCTGACAATCATCGCAGCGAAGACGCAGCACAGCAGGACACGCACTACCTGCTGATCACGCCGCGCCTTGGTACCATCAGCCCCTGGGCCTCTAAGGCCACCGATATTGCGCACAACTGTGATTTAACCAACGTTCATCGCATCGAGCGCGGAATAGCTTATTTTGTGCAGGGCAATTTGTCCGACGATGAACTGGAACAGGCCGCAGCACTGCTGCATGACCGGATGACCGAGTCGGTGCTGTACCATGAACAGGACGCCGAAAAACTGTTTCAGCAGCAACAACCAAAGCCACTCTCCAGTGTTGATATTCTGGCCCATGGCCGCGCAGCACTGGTCGATGCGAACACCTCGCTGGGACTGGCGCTGGCCGATGATGAAATTGATTATTTAGTAGAAAACTTTAACAAGCTCGGGCGTAACCCTAACGACATCGAGCTGTACATGTTTGCCCAGGCCAACTCCGAGCATTGCCGGCATAAAATATTTAACGCCGACTGGACCATCGACGGTACCAAACAGCCCAAATCGCTGTTTAAAATGATCAAAAACACCTATGAAGTGGTGCCGGACTACGTACTGTCAGCATACAAAGACAATGCCGCCGTCATGGAGGGCTTCGACGCCGGGCGTTTTTATCCGGCACCGATCGATCTTGCGTCAGGGACGCAAGCTACGTATGGATATTCTCACGAACCCATCCACATTTTGATGAAAGTCGAGACCCATAATCATCCCACAGCCATTTCACCGTACCCTGGGGCCGCTACCGGTTCCGGTGGTGAAATTCGGGACGAGGGCGCTACCGGCGTCGGTTCCAAGCCAAAAGCCGGGCTAGTGGGCTTCAGCGTTTCGAATCTGAATATTCCTGAGTTTAAACAACCCTGGGAAGAAAACTACGGCAAGCCGGATCGCATTGTCACGGCGCTGGACATTATGCTGGAAGGACCGCTGGGCGGAGCCGCCTTTAACAACGAATTTGGTCGTCCGGCTCTGACCGGTTACTTCCGCACCTTCGAGCAGACTGTCAACAGCCACAATGGCCGTGAAACACGCGGCTACCACAAGCCGATTATGATCGCCGGTGGTCTGGGCAATATCCGTGAAGCCCATGTCCAAAAGAGCGATATCCCGGTGGGCGCTAAGCTGGTTGTACTGGGTGGTCCAGCCATGAATATCGGCCTTGGCGGCGGTGCAGCCTCGTCGATGGCCAGTGGCGAATCCAATGAAGACCTGGACTTCGCCTCGGTGCAGCGCGAAAACCCCGAAATGGAGCGTCGCTGTCAGGAAGTCATCGATCGCTGCTGGCAGCTGGGCGCAGACAACCCCATCGCCTTTATCCACGATGTCGGGGCTGGCGGGCTTTCCAATGCGATGCCGGAACTGGTTGGCGATGGTGGCCGCGGCGGCCGCTTTGAGCTGCGCGATATTCCTAACGACGAACCGGGCATGACGCCGCTCGAAGTCTGGTGTAATGAGTCGCAGGAGCGTTACGTGATGGCGATTGCGCCGGAAAATTTGGCCACCTTTGAGCAAATTTGTGCCCGCGAGCGCGCTGAATATGCAGTTATCGGCGAGGCCACCGAAGAGCTGACCATATTGCTTAACGATGCCAAATTCAATAACCAGCCAATTGATATGCCACTGGATGTATTACTGGGTAAACCGCCGAAAATGCATCGCGACGTGCAAAGTCAACAAGCCGAAGGCGAAGCGCTTAACTTTGCCGGCATTTCGGTTCAGGAAGCCGCGGAGCGCTTGATGCGGTTGCCCAGCATTGCCGAGAAAACCTTTTTGATCACCATCGGCGATCGCAGCGTTACTGGCCTGGTCAACCGCGACCAGATGGTCGGCCCCTGGCAGATCCCCGTGGCAGATGTTGCCGTTACCGCGCAAAGCTACGACACCTATCACGGCGAAGCCATGGCAATGGGCGAGCGTACACCGCTGGCGCTGCTTAATTATGGAGCTTCGGCCCGCATGGCGGTTGCCGAGGCTCTGACTAATCTGGCCGCTGCTGATGTCGGTGAGCTTAAGCGCGTTAAAATGTCTGCCAACTGGATGGCCGCGGCCGGCCACCCCGGTGAAGACGCCGGCTTATACGAAGCCGTTAAAGCTGTCGGCGAAGAGCTCTGTCCGGCCCTTGGTATCACCATTCCGGTGGGTAAAGACTCGATGTCGATGAAAACTCAGTGGCAGGACGATACCCTGGGCGATAGCAAAGCGGTAACCGCGCCGCTGTCGCTGGTGATCACCGCTTTTGCCCGGGTCAATGATATCCGCAATACTCTGACCCCACAGTTGCGGCTGGACAAAGGCCGCACACATTTGCTGCTGATTGACCTGGGTGCCGGTAAACAACGCTTAGGCGCCTCATCGCTGGCGCAGGTGTTCCAGCAGTTTGGCACCGAAACCCCGGACCTGGATGATGTCGGACAATTTAAAGCGTTTTTCGAGACCACACAGCAGCTCGTCGCTGAAGGGCGCTTACTGGCCTATCACGATCGCTCCGACGGCGGACTGTTCACCACCGTCGCCGAAATGGCCTTCGCCGGCCACTGCGGCGCCGCCATCAACCTGCCCGACACCTCGCGCCCGGACACCAGTACCTCGGAAACCAGTACCTCGCGTCCTGACGCGAGCCACCCCATCGCCCAACTCTTCAACGAAGAACTCGGCGCCGTACTCCAGGTAACCGACGAGCAACTCGAGCATGTCCTCGAAGCCTACCAGCAGGCAGGCCTTGGCGATATCGTTCACAACATCGGCGAGCCAACGGAAAAAGACGAGCTGGTCTTCAGTCTGAACGGCGAGCAGGTTCTGAGCGGCTCGCGTACCCACTTCCGCACACTCTGGGGCGAAACCACGCATCAGATGCAGCGGCTGCGGGATAACCCGGTTTGTGCAGACGAAGAGTTTCAGTTAAAACAACGGGCCGATAACCCCGGCCTGCACGCTGACCTGAGCTTTGATGTCCACGAAGACGTCGCAGCACCCTATATCAGCAAAGGGGCGGCCCCCAAAGTCGCAATCTTACGTGAACAGGGCGTTAACTCTCATTATGAAATGGCTGCCGCCTGGGATCGTGCCGGCTTTGACGCCGTAGATGTCCACATGAGTGATATTCTGGCCGGGCGGATTGATCTAAATGACATGCAGGCACTGGCAGCATGCGGTGGTTTCTCGTACGGAGACGTGCTGGGTGCCGGTGAAGGCTGGGCTAAATCCATTTTGTTCAATCCCCGCGCACGGGAACAGTTCGAAGCCTTTTTTAACCGTAAAGACACTCTGGCGTTAGGGGTTTGTAACGGTTGTCAGATGCTGACTACGTTAAAAGCGCTCATCCCCGGAGCAGAGCATTGGCCGCGTTTTGTAACCAACCGCAGCGAACGCTTCGAAGCCCGCTTCAGCCTGGTTGAGGTAGCGGAATCAAAATCGGCCTTCTTTAATGGTATGGCCGGCTCGCGTATGCCAATTGCTGTCTCCCACGGTGAAGGCCGGGCCGAGTTTGCCAACGCGGCACAGCAAAGCCAGCTGGAGAACAACGGCCAGGTGGCGCTGCGCTACCTCAACAACTGGGGCGAAGTAACCGAAAGTTACCCCTGTAACCCGAACGGCAGCCCCAACGGCATTACCGCGGTAACCAACAGTGACGGCCGATTCACCGCCATGATGCCACACCCTGAACGCGTATTCCGCACCGTAGCCAACAGCTGGCACCCCGACCAATGGGGCGAAAACAGCCCCTGGATGCGCCTCTTCCGCAACGCCCGGACGCTACTGTAGGTCGCGTCCTGACGCGACAATGCGGTCCGTGCGTCAGGACGCACGCTACGATCGCATCAACGCCTCGTGCGTCAGGACGCACGCTACGGGTCGTATGAAGCGAAGCAATCTATGGTCCATGCCTCGTTAATGAACCGCCAGCTGTCGGGGTAGCGACCGTTGGCAATATATTTACGTAACGTAGAATAAGGCCAGTCCATAGCATTTTCCGCGTAACCGTGTTTAACCGGATTAAAGCAACAGTACAACGAATACATGTACAGCTCCTTTTCATTGCGGATCATGTGATCATAAAAACGGTTATGCCAGAGCGTCCCCTGAACCCGTTTGCGCTTCGAACGATTGTTTTGATTAACAGAGCTAAACTCCGGCAAAGCCTTTGTAGTAAATGATTTTATGCGTTTTATCCGTTCGTCAAAGCGAGCATCTTCAACCCCGATCAATAAATGCATATGATCGGGCAGCACCACCCACGCCTGAATCTCAAACGGATGCGTCTGCATTGTCTTTCTTACTGCGTTACGTAACGCCAACATGACATCCGCCCGCGTCAGTAGCGGTCGCCGATTTTGTGTGGTGACCGTAATGAAGCAGTAATAACTTTCTTTAAAATAACGACGTACATTTTTCATGCCTTGAGTTAAGCAGGCAAACCTTAAAAGGGAATTCTATTTGGGTGTAAGACAAAATCGGGAAACGTGCGTCAGGACGCACGGTACAGGGTGGTGTGTGATGCGTGCGTCGGGACGCACGGTACGGGGAGCCTCGGTAGGTCGCGTCCTGACGCGACTGCTACTTTCGAAATCTTTACACCGCTACTCCTCGCTTATTGTGTGGAAAGGGTGATAATGCCTCTACGAATCACAAAAGGAGTCAGCACCATGAAAACGTTAATTGGATTAACAGCCGTCTTAGCATTAAGTATCGCCGCCACGGCGCAGGCCGAAGACCGCACCTACGTCAGCGGTGGTTACAACGACTTTGGCGATTCAAACTTTTACATTAAGGCCTCAAGCCAGTTTGACCGCAACTGGGTATTCGAAGCCGAGGCTTTCGATATCGGTGATGTGGGCATCCGCGCAGGCGCGCAGTACCTTATCGATAACAACCCGATATTTCTGAAAGGCGGCGTAAGCCATTACGACTTTGGCCTGGATGACGACAGCGGTGTTTACCTTGGCGTAGGAACCGTAATGCCGGTAACCGGCCAGGTCAGTGCCATGTTCGATGCCAGCTACGATACCGCATTAGACGGGTATGCATCGGTTGGCGCTAAAGTCCGCTATAACTTTGACCGCAACTTCGCCGCCGATGTGGGTTTTCGCGGAAACTTTAACGACATTGACAACGAGTTTCGCATTGGGCTTACCTACAAGTTTTAATGAATAAAAGAGGTTTAGCGTGCGCTAACGTGCGTCAGGACGCACGCTACGGGTCGGGTGCATGATACGTGCGTCGGGACGCACGGTACGGGACGCACGGTACGGGCGGGCGCATGATGCGTGCGTCGGGACGCACGGTACGGGCGGGCCTCGGTAGGTCGCGTCCTGACGCGACAATAAAAGATCCCCGGCATGGTACGTAAAGGCAACGTAAAGATGTTCGCCACACTATTATCTCTGCTATATTTGTATAGATAACCTACAAGGAGCGTGCGTCAGGATGCACGGTACGAGACGGGCGCAAGATACGTGCGTCAGGACGCACGCTACGGGCGGACCCTCAGTAGGTCGCGTCCTGACGCGACTTGCGACCTGCGGCACGGACTAACAAGATACGTGCGTCAGGACGCACGCTACTTTATTATCGCATCAGGAGGTAACTATGCGTTTTACAAAATCACTTATTGCACTAACGGTATCCACTACTCTGGCCGCATGCGGCGGCTCAGACTCGCCGGACAGCAATCCACCGGCAACCGGGGGCGGTGACCCAACCGGTAGCGAAACCACCGTTTACACCGAAGGCACGATCAGCGGGTTTGGCAGCGTTTACGTAAACGGCCAGCGCTACCGCTCAGAAAACGCCAACATTGCCATTGGCAACAACCCTGCCGCTGAAGAAAGTGGCCTGCAGGTCGGCATGGTAGTTTCGCTGGCAGCTTCATCAAGCGACAATGGCGAAGACCCGGAAGCCACCGAGATCCGTTACGAAGAACACCTGCAGGGCCCGGTCAGCTTTATTGATCTGGAAGCCGGTGTCATTGAAATCCTGGGTCAGCAGGTGGTCTTTAATGACCTGACCGAGTTTGACGAAACTGACAGCAGCACCTTAAGCATCAACGATATTGTTGAAGTCAGCGGCTATCTGAACGAAGACGGTGACTTTTACGCCACCCGCATCGAGTTAGAAGCTGACGAAGACGAATTCAGCATCAAAGGCACCATCAGCGCCCTTGACACCAGTGCTCAGACATTCCAGTTAAATGATCTGGTTGTTGATTACAGCAGCGCCACTTTCGATGACATGGCAACAGAAGACCTGGCCGATGGCTTGTTCGTTAAAGTCGAAGGTGAACGTGAAGCTTATGATGCGGAAACCTCAACCCTGGTTGCTACCGAAATCGAAAACAAAGACGATGCGTTAGCCGAGCTTGGCGAGGCCGATGAAGTAAAAATTGCCGGTCTGGTCAGCGAATATAATGAAACTGACGGCACCTTTAAGGTTAACCGCTATACCTTTACTGTGACTGACGACACCGAGTTTGACGATGGCCCGGCCTCGCGCTTAGCCAACGGCGTACGCGTTAAAGTCGAAGCACAAGCCGAAGGTGACCAGCTGAACGCAGAAGAAATCGAGTTTATTGCGAAAAATGCCCGTCAGAAATCAGAAGGTCAGGTAGAAGCCATTGATGCCGACAACCAAAGCTTTACTCTTAACGGCGTAACCTTTGTGGTCGATGACAACACCTCGTACCTGGATACCTCGGGGCAGGGCGCACGGCAGTTTAATTACGCTGATATTGCTGTTAACGACTGGTTAAAAGTGCTGTCGGTAGTAAATGACAACGGCGATAATCTGGCTGTTAAAGTCAAACGCTCTGAGCAGGAAGATCTGGAAGGCGAAGTCAAAGGCGTTGTTTCAGAAGTGAGCGCGGAAGGCATGACCGTTGCCGGCGTGGAAGTTACTTTTGACGAGCAGACGGAGTTTGAAAACGACGCCGGGGAGCTGACACTGGATGAATTTGTCGCCTTATTCGACGGCGAAACGCCCATCGAGCTGGAAGTCGAAGGTGAATATGACGGCGAAATTCTTATCGCCCGCGAAGTTGAAATCGAAGACGAAGATGAAGACGGCGACGATGACGACAACGGCAATGCCGATAAACGCGGCAAAGCCGAATTTGAAGGCTCGGTCGAATCCATCGACGGCACTTCAGTTATGGTTAACGGCAACGAGTTACGCTTTACCGAAAAAGCAGAACTGGAAGTTAACGACACTGAAGTAACAGTTGAAGAGTTTCTGGCAGCCATTGAAGTCGGCAGCGTTATCGAAGTCGAAGGTGTCTGGCGCGATCAGAGCTATATCGACGTTCTGGAAGCAGAACTGTAGGTCGCGTCCCGACGCGACAGAAATCCTCATCGCAGCTGAACTGTAGGTCGCGTCCCGACGCGACAGAAACTCACGTGCGTCAGGACGCACGGTACGGGATGGGGCAGGTAGGTCGCGTCCTGACGCGACAGAAATTCACGTGCGTCAGGACGCACGGTACTTGTCGCAGAAATCCACGTGCGTCAGGACGCACGGTACGGGATGGGGCAGGTAGGTCGCGTCCTGACGCGACAGAAATTCACGTGCGTCAGGACGCACGCTACTCGTCTAAAAAACGGGAGCCTGCACTAACTCTGCCGGCCCCGTTTTTTCTTATAAGCCGTTTTCTTTTTGTTCGAGTAAATACCAAATAACCTGCTGTTTATCACCTTGACGCATGTACTCCTGCGGTAGCGTCTTCAGCCGGGTTAACAGATCATAGCCCACCGGATTGCCACTATCCCATGGCATGGCCAGCCCCAGGGTCTGCGAGCGTGGTGAACCATCGTCATAGCCGACGAGGTCGTTGTACATCAGGTAGGGTACATCGCTAAGCCGCTGGTACACATAATTGCCATTTCCGTCATTATAAAATACCGATAAGCCCGGCGAACAAAGAGTTAAGTCCGTACAATTACTCTCACCACCCGTCAGATCGACAATATCGTCCAAACCGTCTTTATTAAAGTCGAGGATATAAAAGGTCCCCTCGCCATTATTATTGCTGTCCGCGCGTTGACCCAGACGATCACTGTTATTAATCAGCCGCTCCGTCTCCTCAACCAGGTCGCCCTTATCGGTTATTGCAAACAAACGTAAATAACGGCCATCGTAGTATTTATCCAGCCGCGTCTGGGAAACCAGCAGCTCATCGCCCGGGTGCTCGTCAATTAGGTCAGCCATCAGGGCATAATTGGTGTGGGTAATGTCATTACCCCAGTACCCTTCAGGTAAGGTGATAACCTGCGGACTGTTGTCACGTGCCAGCGAGTCGCCAGAGTGATTACTTAACAGAATTTGACTGCGCCCCAGTGAGTCATCAAAAGACAAAAGCGAATAGTCCAGGATCGCCAGGTCGGTTAAGCCATCGCCGTTCATATCACCGGCGGCAGAAGCCAGCGGCGTTGACCACTGCGAGTTTTCGGTAAAATAACGGTTACTGTCTTCGGTAAAAGTCCCGTCGCCATTATTGAGAACAACAGACATCCCCACATAAAAATCCATATGACCATCATTATTGATATCGCCTACGGCTAAATTGTGGCCAAAAGCTGAGCTGCCATCGCCAATGGTCATATCCAGCTTGTCGGTGGCATCCACCAACTGACCCTGGCCGTTACTGAGTAAGATAATGGGTAACTCTTCTCCGACAAACAGCTCACCTTCAGCTTGCTGTTCTTCACTGGCCGGCAGTGCTCCGCCGCTGACAACCAGGTCATCGGCACCGTCACCGTTAAAATCAGCCACCGCCATTCGGTAAGGCTGATGCCGGACCAGTTTTTCATGCTCTAGGATAATCTCGTTGTTTAATTCCAGGCCGCCGCTTTCCGTGCCCTGAAAGATAAATACAGTGCCCGGGTATTCGTTTAAATCCCGTTGCGCACGGTGAGGCGAATAGCTGATAGATACCGCCAGATCCTCCAGGTCATCGTTATTAAAATCGCCGCGAACATTGTCACCCACCATCATGGAGAAATTAGTGAATTCAAAGCAGTCTGTGGGTGAGGGATAACAATGACTGCGAGGTGGGTCGAACTGCTGTATATCATACACATTAAGCCCGAGTTGCGCAGCACGCCACGCATCAGTCTCGTGTACTGCTTGATCATTTAGCTTAAGTGAGTGGTAACTATCAGCATAAAGCCGAGAGTTATCATTATTTATTGCAACATCAACTGTCTGGCTGTCGATAACTTCCCCGTCCTGTATCAGCTCAATCGTTAACTGCGCATGAGTACTGGCAGTAACCTCCGGCAGCGACAGCCTTACAGTTTTATCTGTTGTCTCAATACCAAGTTCCGGCCCCTGCGACTGCGCCACAGTAAATTCGAGGTCGTCATCGGTATCCCAGCTGACCTGAATCTCGGTTTGTTCTGTTTCAGTCGCTTCCACGGTACCGATGGAATCAAGCGAAGCAGGCTCCGGCTCGGGTGCTGAAACAGATGGCGCCGGGTCATCGGCACCGCCGGAGCTGCCCCCGCAAGCTGATAAAATCGCGGCAGTTAACACAGTAAGCAGCAATAGTTGTGGTTTCATAATGACCTCGTTAATGAGTCTGGTTTTTGCGGCGCTGAGAAGTTCACGTGCGTCAGGACGCACGGTACGAGGTGGGGCAGTAGGTCGCGTCCTGACGCGACAGAGGTCCACGTGCGTCAGGACGCACGGTACTTGTCGCAGAAATCCACGTGCGTCAGGACGCACGGTACGGGATGGGGCAGGTAGGTCGCGTCCTGACGCGACAGAAATTCACGTGCGTCAGGACGCACGGTACGGGATGGGGCAGGTAGGTCGCGTCCTGACGCGACAGAAATTCACGTGCGTCAGGACGCACGGTACGGGATGGGGCAGGTAGGTCGCGTCCCGACGCGACAGAGGTCCACGTGCGTCAGGACGCACGGTACTTGTCGCAGAAATTCACGTGCGTCAGGACGCACGGTACGGGGTGGGGCAGTAGGTCGCGTCCCGACGCGACAGAAGTCGCAGTGAGCGCAGCGAGCCAAGTGCGGCCAACACCAACAACATCCAGCCGGCACTACCGCCGCTGGAGCCACTGGTTGTCTCCTCGACCGGTGGTAACGGCGCGGGTGTGACTTCGGCGGTGAACGAGTAGCTGGCGGTATCGCTGGCGCCCTCGCTGTCGGTTACTATCACCTCAACCGTGTACGAGCCTTCGCTGTTCGCGGTTATCGTCACCTCATTGGTATCAACACCGGTTAAGGTCAAGTCACTGCCGTCTCTTTGCTGCCATTGATAGGTTAATGCATCGCCGTCCGGGTCTGAAGCGGAGGCCGACAGCGTAAAGCTTTCGTCAACCTCAACGGTGCTGACCGAACCGTCAATGCTGACCGTCGGCGCCCGGTTAACCGAACCATTACCATCACCTTCGGCGATACTTAAATCCAGAGAATAGACAATCTTGCCACCGTCGACATAATCCAGTACCACCTGAAACTCATAATCCCCGGCCTCTAGCTGACCGATATTAAACACAAAGCGGTTATCCTGCTGCGACTCGGGCGTGTCGTACACCACATCTTCGGCACCGGCCACCAAACGGCGAATTTCCAGCGTATCCCAAAACGAGTTATCGGCAAGATCCGCCAGGGTCACTTCCAGTAAAATGTCCTGGCCTTCCACCAGTTCCGATAAAACCTGCACGTCCTGAACCCGATTACCGTCTTCGGCGTATCCGGTCAGCGACAAGGTGACCTGCTGATCCGCACGCTCGCCCCAGCGGGCCAGCATTTTCCACTCACTGTTACTGCTAATGGTCACCGGATCGCCTTCAACCTGAATGCGACGCTGAGTCGCCACATCACCCTCGGTTACGTTATAAGAAAAGCCCGGCAGGCGGATATCACCGGTTTGCTCCACAGTCACAGAAGCGTCCGTGGGCAGGTTGTTCAGCAACACCCTGATGTCGTAGGGCTGCTCGTTCAGTAAAAACTCGCCCTGTTCAAAAAAGCCGTAGGCCGGGCTTTTCCGCGGCTCACGGGGTGTATCGCCAAGCCAGAGTACCGACGAAACCTGGTACTCATTAAAGTTAGTATTTACCAGCGCTAAGGGCAGCTGGTAGGGGTTGCGCAAGTCATCAGCCGTAAATTCAGCCGTCAGTTCATTAGGCCTTTTTAACAGAGTCAGTGTTGCCGTGCGCTGCGCACCATCGCCACTGATACTGACATCAAACCATTCGCTGGCCTGTGCGATACCCTCCGTTAACGCCGGGCGCGAGCCATCTGCCGCTGTATAAGTTGCCAGCGCAATGTCGCCGTTAGCCAGGCTCTCGTCAGAAACCATAAAGTTAATCGCGTACTCGTTAATGCCATCTTCCACCCATAACGCATTGCTCTGGGTCAGCAGATAAGCCGGCTGAGCTCCGCTTTGGTCAAGATTGGCCTGGTATTCGCCAATCGGCCGGTAGCCTTCACCGGCATTACGCTGCGGAGCTAAAACACAAGCCCGCAGCTGGTTGGTATCAATTAAAGTCCCCTCAGCCGACCTGCCCGTGACCTCAGTCGCTGCAGCAATTTGCGAGGCGCTGAAAAAACGGTTGGTACTGCAGGCGCGGTTTAACAAAAGGTGAGTTTCATCTGACCAGCCCGTCCAGGTTAAGGTGGCAGCACCGTCGCCGTCCGGGGTCAGGCTCATCGGTGCGTAGTCCTGGTGGCTGGAATAACCCGCGGCCCAGGGCAGTGTCAGCCCTAAAGCCCTGCTGGCATTTGCAGCTTCAACCACCGCCTCAGACTCGCCGGCGGGTTCACCGTCAATAATGACAGCGGGATTAGAAAAAACAGGCGCCGGTTCGCAGGCAGCCCCGTCAAAAACATCGGTGCAGCTGCTTTGGTACGCCATAGTCGAATAAAAAGCACCGGAAGGTTCAATGTAACCATAAGGAATGTGATTATCGAACGACTCGCCGGCACCGTCTTCGTTATTGGTCAGGGTATAGCGGTCGTGATACAGGCCTAAATTATGACCCAGCTCGTGGGCAAAAGCGCCGCTGCCAAGGCAGCCGTAATTGGTGTAAGCGATATGAAAATCAAGGGAGGTGGCGTTAAATTCATTATTTAAGTCAATCTCGCTGGAAACAAACGCCTGCCCGCAGACCTGGTCGGTAATGCCGATGTAATGCACCACGTCCGCATCGTAGACATCTTTTAAGCGCTGAACCTCGCCGCTTTGCACCAGCTCATCCAGCACATCGTCGGTGGGTGAATTAATGTAGCGGTCGGTGGTGCTGGGTAACTTAACCGCATGGGTGCCGATAATCCGGTGATCATAAGTCAGTTCAGAGTTAGAAAAAATGGTGCGGGTCAGGTTTTCTGCCCCCTCCAGGTCCGTTTCAAACTGCCGACCAATGCTGTTAACCCGGGCAGGCAGACGGGGATCAAACAGCACCAGGGTATCAACCCGGGTTAACTGCTCATCGGCCGGTGCAGGGGACAGCATAGGTTCATTATTAACCGTGTCCGCCACATTCGGCTGCCACGCCTGGCCCTCTGGTACATCGTTAAAATCATCGCGTCGGGGACGCGAGCTACTGGGTTGCAGAGGTTCCTTACGCAATCCAGCGGCGACCTGTTTTATTTCGGTGCCGGCGTCCGACTGATAAATCTTGGTCATCGAGCCGTCGCGGTGCTGCAGTACCGTTAAGGTCACATCAGGGCCTTGCTGGATAAATCCGCGGTAGGCGTTTTTACCATTAACCTGCTGCAGGGTCTGCAGGACAAAAAAACCGTCATCAGGGCGGCTGGATTCGGCAATCTGTAGTTGTTGCGCGTCTAAGGTAAGGGTTGAGCCAGCGATTAAGTTGCCCCCGTCAATAAGTTGATGCACGTCCGGCCAGGCATTTGAACTGAGCGCTGCTGCAGGCAAAGATAACAGGGTAGCCAGGGTTAGCGGTAAAAAACGCATAAAGTATCCTTGTCTTTATTTTTAACATAACTTTTACATAAATGCCTGCCGCTAAGCAAGTCGCGCCAATGCTTAAATGATAGAAAACCGCTTGCAAATTAGCCGGCTCCGCGCTACAGTTGGTGGTAATCATCCGCAGTGACGCGGAGTGATTGGCCAATCTAGAATACGAATACACATTGAGGTGTAATTATGAAAAAACTTACAGCATTATTTGCTGCTGCGTTGTTGGCGTGCGCGCCTGCAATCGCTGCTCCGCAAACGGGTGCAGAAGCTGGCGGCGTTAGCGCTACCGGTATCGGTGCTATGTCAACAGCGTCAGTCGCAGCCATAGCAGTAGGCGTTGCGGTCGCGGTTGCTGCTGTTGCCGACGGCGATGACGATGATGGTGGTGTTGATCCAACAGACCCAACGGATCCGACCGATCCTACGGATCCAACTGATCCGCCGGGCACTACAACCAGCACGGCAACAAGCACCAGCACTAGTACAAGCACTAGCACAACGACTTCGACTAACTAATCATTAGTCTGGTAAAAGATAAAAGACCGCCCTTACCTAAGGGCGGTCTTTTCGTTTATACTGCCCGAAAATCAAAATAAGCGTAACAACTGTGGCTGCAACACTTACTCAACTTTTATCGGCTTTAATCTTTATCGTTCTGCTGTCTGGCTGTGGTTCACGCATCGACTCGATGCAGGAAACCATCGGCTATGCCGTTTTCGGCAAGCCGGATGTTACCCTCAGTGCTGAGGAAATTGCCGAGCAGTCGTTTCCGTTACAGTACCTTACCCTGGGCGAGCAAAGCCGTATCACTCTGGGCCTGGGTTTTGATGACAAAGGTCTGTATAAATGGCTTTCCGGGTCGCAGGAAGTGATGGTGACTAAAAATGGCCGCATTGTGCAAACCCAGGGACTGGTCGCGCAGGGTCAACAACAGGATCTTGAGTGGGTCAGCGATCTTGATCATGATCCGCTGGCCTGTATTACTGCAGGAGGCAGTGATTGCGCGCAGCGCTGGTCGGCAGAGGTGCAGCTGGGTAGCGGGCTAAATTCTCGTACCCTGCGGGTTAACAGTCTATTCAGCCCCCGGAGTATTGAAACACTGCGGGCCCCTGATGGCACTCAATTATCCGTACAGCGCTGGCAGGAGCACGTGACATCGGGTGATCACAGTTGGAGCAATTGGTACTGGGTAGAGCAGCAGACCCACCGGGTGGTCAAAAGCGAGCAACAGTTAAGTCTGAGCTTCCCCCGGGCGCACAGCGAAGAAATAAAACCCTATGTGCGCGATCTTAACGCTGGAGAAGCCCCGCAATGAAAAGTTTTTTCTGGCACAGCCTTTTGCTGCTGGCAGTGACACTGGTGGCCAGCACCGTCAGCGCCCAGCAACGTATCAATGTCGTGGTTCAGTACCCCGGGCTGCAGCAAAACGACACAACGCTGCAATACAGTCAGCCGACCCGCTTAAGCCAGGTACTGGACGATGCCATTGCACCGCTTAACCCTCAGCAGCTGGCGCAAATTAACTGGTCGCGCGCGCGGTTAGGTAGTGACACTTTAAACCAGCAGTTTGCCGAAAAAAGACAGCAAGTCACGGATCAGCTGGCCGGGCTGGCGGATTTCTGGCAGCAGCGCGGCCGCCATAAATACCGCGCCGGGGCGGACTACCTGCGTCGGCAGCTTAACGACTTACGCTATTTTCCGGCGTTTTACATGGGCATCGAACTCGATCGTACCCGCACCGTCTTGCAGCAAAACCCTTTGTTAAGTGTCGCCGATGGCAACACTTTTTATTTGCGGCTTGCGGCCGGCCTGCCGCCGGTGCGCGATTTAGGACTGGATGCCAAAAGCACTGCCGCCGCGGATACCCAGGCCTTTGCTCTGGCCCCTAACGGCGACATTGCTCAGGTACCCACAGGCTTATATAACCGCAATCAGACCCCCCAGTGTTACGCTCATCGCGTGAGTAACCCTTTACATAATAAGTACACCGGACAATGTGCAACGCCGGTGACCTTAGCGCCCGTGCATTTATTGCACATTCATGCGCTGGCAGAGGATTACAAAAAGCTTAACAGTAACATTGCCGAAATCCTTAAATTCGCCATCGGAGATGCGCAATGATGTACACCAGCAGCTTGCGCCCAACCCGTAACTCGCGCCAAACCCGTAACTTGCGCTTAACCCGTAGCTTGCGCTTAAGCCGTAACTTGCGCCCCTGGCGCAAGCCAAACTTAAAATCCTGCGCCAAAGCCGCAAGCGTCGGCTTGATGTTACTCTCGACGACAGCTCTCGCCCAACAGCCAACCCAGGCCGACAGCGGTGGTGCCGGCCTTATGCAAATGCCGACAGCGCGCATGAACCGCGAGGGCGAATTCACCGCTTTTTACTACGACAACGAAGAATACCGCCGCATGGGGCTGTCGATGCAGCTGTTTCCCTGGCTGGAAGCAACCTTGCGCTATAACGACGTACGGACCCGTAAATACAGCCCGATCCCCGATTTTAGCGGCGATCAAACCTATAAAGATCGCGGTGTTGACATCAAACTCAGACTGCTGGAAGAATCCCAATGGTTACCCGAAATGAGCCTGGGTCTGCGCGATGTGGCCGGCACCGGGCGCTTTGCCGGTGAGTACATTGCCGCCTCTAAACGCTTTGGTCCGGTGGATTTTACTTTAGGTGTGGGTTTTGGCTATTTAGGCCGTGAGGACAACATTGACAATCCATTTTGTGAAGCGGCCGACAGATTTTGCCAGCGGCAGACCGATTATGGCAAAGGCGGAGACTTTCAGGTGGATGACTGGTTCAGCGGCCCGGCCGCAGTTTTCGGTGGTATCGAGTACCAGACCCCCTGGCAACCGTTAAGTTTAAAACTTGAGTACGACGGTAACGATTACGAAAGCGACTTTTCCGGCACCCCGATAGTGCAGGATTCTAACTGGAATTATGGTCTGCATTACCGCCTGACAGATAACCTGAATTTGCAAATGAGTTACGAGCGCGGTAATACATTGATGTTTGGTTTTAATTTACGTGCCAACTTTAATGACATCAGCCAGGTTAAAAATACACCACCGATTGCCGAGCCTGCAGCGCCGCCACAAACTAACATCGAGCAGCTGGACGCACCACGGCTGGCGGGCTTGATTTACTGGAACAGCGGCTTTGGGGTTAACAAGATCACGGTCAGTAATGACGGCAAAAGCGTTAACGTATACGGCTATCAGACCATGTATCTGAATCACCGCATGAGCATCGACCGGGCCAGCGCCATTCTGGCCAATAACCTGCCGGCTTCGGTAACCGAATACCGTTTTATCGACAGCGCCCGGGGCATGCAGCTGGCGCAGGTTAGTGTCGATGCCGCTACCTATAAGCGGGCTTTTTACCGCGCCGATATCACCACTCGCTACGAAGACAGTTACCAGTTGGTCGAAGTTAACGACGAACCACAAACTGCCCTGTGGCAGCGGGACCATAAAATCCGCTGGCCCAATATTGGCGCGCGGCCGTTTTTAGAGCAGTCCATTGGCGGGCCGGAAAACTTTTACATGTATCAGTTACGTCTGGATGCCTACATTAACTGGATGCCGCTGGAAAACCTTCGCGTAGATAGTGTTGTCAGCACTAAGTTACTCAGTAACTACGACGATTTTAATTACCTGCAGGAGCGCAATAATACCGACGTGCCGAGGGTAAGAACCTTTGTGCGCGAATACGCGACCATGTCCGATGTCTGGCTGACCAACCTGCAGGCCACCTACGCCAAGCAGTTAAGCGATAATTGGTATGCCTCCGTTTACGGCGGCTATCTGGAACGCATGTTTGGTGGTATCGGCAGCGAATGGATGTACCGCCGACTGGACAGTAACTGGGCCGTTGGGCTGGACATTAACTACGCCAGGCAGCGCAGTTTTGAAACTCAGTTTGGCTTTCGTGACTATGAAGTAATGACCGGCCATTTAACCGCTTACTATGAACCGGAATTCTGGCCGGATACGCGCTTTAAAGTTGCCGCCGGACGCTTTTTGGCTAAAGATAACGGCGTCCAGGTGCAGATGGAAAAGAAATTCGACAGCGGCATTATTGCCGGTGCCTATGCAGCAAAAACCAACTTATCGGCTGAAGAATACGGCGAGGGCAGCTTTACCAAGGGCTTTTACATCAGTATTCCCTTTGATTTATTCCAGATGAATCACAGTGGAAAACGCGCTAACATCGGCTGGTCACCATTGACCCGTGACGGCGGCCAAATGCTCGGCCGCGGCAACACGCTGGAAGGCCTGACCGACGCCCGCAGCCGCTATTACACCGACTGGGATTGACCCGCTCGTGCCTGGTAGGTCGCGTCCTGACGCGACACATTGTTTTTCTTGCGTCAGGACGCAAGCTACGCCGATGGCGGATAAAAACGTACGCCGATGGCGAATAAAAACGTAGGTCGCGTCCTGACGCGACACAAACGATATCTTACTTGATAGTTAACAGCAGACCCAGTAAGCTATCGCCGGTTAAGCATTTGCATTTTTTGAGGGAATATCATGGCCGGGATTCGGGCGCTAGCAGCAGCCATTCTTACGACGGCGTTAGTCGGTTTTTCAGCTTTATCTTTAGCCCAAGGCAATAGCCCGTCCAATCTGACACCAGAACAAATTCAACAATTTCAGAACCTGCCGCCGGCGCAGCAACAGTTAATTGCCCGCCAATACGGCATCGATATCGATCAGCTGCGGCAGCAACAACAAAGTTCGCAAAAGCAGCAATCTGAAAGTCAGTCCAACATCTTCCCGCGTGGTACCGATTTTGATGACATGGGCAATCCCATTTTCCCTGATGAAATCAATAAGCTGTTTAAAGAGGAAGAAGAAGAGCTTAGCCGCTTTGGGGCCGATTTATTTGCCAGCGAACCGAGTTCTTACTCTCCGGTAAAAAACATTCCCATTCCATCGCATTACCTGGTGGGTCCTGGTGACACCGTCAACATCGTGCTGTTCGGCAAAGAAAGCAATACCTATGACATCGAAGTAAACCAGGACGGCAGTATTATTATCCCTAAACTGGGACCAATACAGGTTGCCGGCTTAACCTTTAATGAAACCAAAGCTCTTATCCGCGACCGCATAAAAGAACAAATGATTGGTGTCGAAGCGGCTGTCAGTCTTGGCGAATTACGCTCGATACAGGTCTTTGTAGTGGGTGAAGCTTACCGTTCCGGATCTTACACCATTAGTTCGTTATCAACGATTACGCAGGCGCTAGTGGCTGCCGGCGGGGTCTCGGATATTGGCTCGGTCCGCAACATTCAGCTGAAGCGTGCGGGTGAAACGATAGTGACCTTTGATTTGTACGACTTGCTGATCCAGGGTGATGCGTCAAACGACCTGATGCTGCAGTCCGGCGATGTGGTCTTTATTCCGCCCGTCGACGAAATGGTCACGGTAAAAGGCGATGTTGTGCGCCCGGCCATCTATGAGCTGACCAACGAACAGCATTTACAGGACGTACTGGCGTTAGCCGGGGGGATGAAAGCCTCAGCGTTTAAAGAGCAGGTGATCATTGAACGGGTAGCACAAAGCGACCGGCAGCTACTGACCGCCAACATGACCAGTGAACAGGGCCGAAACCAGCAGGTTGTCGATGGCGATACCATTGAAGTGAAGACGACGGCCGGTGTGCCTTCTAACAGTGTGACCCTGGTGGGTGCGGTTACCCGACCGGGTAAATACGCCTGGTACGACGGCTTTTCACTCAACGACTTAATTCGTTCCGTTAATATGGATTTGCTTCCGGAAGCGGACCTTAGCTACGGCATCATCGTGCGCGAGGACAATAATCAGCGCGATATTCAGGTGCTGCAATTTGATGTTGCCGGAGCGATAAGTCAGCCAGGCTCTGATGATGACCTGTCGCTCAGCCCCCGTGACTTTGTGGTGATTTTTAGCGCCTTTGAAGAAAAAGCCGAAAGTACGGCCACCATCGATAACCTGGCTTTAAGCGAAGACGAGCGGCAGCAAAAGCAGCGCCGGGAATTGTTAAAACAATACGAAATGCATTTTGTGCAGCAGCTGGTTGTCGACAAGCAAAGTGAAGCCGAACGCGAAGCAGAGATGGAACGTCAGCGCGACAATTTATCGTCACTGTTTGTACAGGGCGATCAAGAAGAAGAGGAAGATGTCGATTACACCGAGTTTTCACGGCATCGCTTATTAGAACCCATTTTAATGAAGCTGCGCAGCCAGAGTCGCCTTGGCTCCACCGCGCAGCTTGTTTTTGTTGACGGCGAAGTCCGCTATCCCGGGATTTATCCGCTGCCGGTAAATGGTAATGTTAAAGATCTGGTGCTGGCTGCCGGCGGCTTACAAGAGTCTGCCTATCTGCAGCGGGCCGAAATCAGCCGGGTAGAAATACAGGGCGAAGAGGCCGATGTTGATTATATGGCCTTTAATCTAGCCAAGGCGATGGAAAGCGAAATTAATCAGACCCTGCAGGGTCGGGATCGGCTTAATATCTTGCGTATTCCGCAGTGGCAGGAAAATTATCAGGTCGAAATCGCCGGTGAGGTGCGCTTTCCGGGCTCTTACTCGATTCGCCGCGGTGATACCTTAAGCAAACTGATTGAACGTGCCGGCGGCTTAACCGATTTTGCTATGAGTGAGGGCGCTGTCTTTACCCGTGAGGTGATTAAAGAGCAGGAACGCGAGCGCATGCGGCGCATGGCGCAGGACTTACAGCACGAAATTGTCACGAACAGTATTACCAATACCACGCAGGCCGGTAATGTCAGTTACAGCGAAATGCGTAACCTGTTAAAAGACCTGACAGCGGTCGAGCCGGTTGGTCGTATGGTCATTGATTTGCCCAGCATTTTGGCAAACCGGGCTGACCAGGATATTCAGCTGCGTGATGGTGATATGCTGCACGTACCGACCCAGCAGAACTCCATTAATATTATTGGCGAAGTTCAGTTTGCCTCGGCGCATCGTTATAAAGGCGGCACGACCGTGGATGATTACATTCGCATGAGCGGCGGCCTGAAGAGTAAAGCCGACGAAGAGCGTATTTACGTGATCAAAGCGGACGGTTCGGTTCAGCAGCGCGAAAGCTCCTGGTTTGCAGTTACTCACAGCCAACTGGAACCGGGTGATACGATAGTGGTGCCACTGGATTCTATGTACATTGATAACCTGAACCTGTGGACCTCGGCAACCCAGATTGTCTATCAAATTTCTGTAGCGATAGCTGCAATTGCCGGTTTGTAAACGGATGAGCCGGATCCTATGAAAGCATTATTAAAGCGATTACTGCCCAAGACACTTATCGGACGCCTAAAAAAGGCGAAAGAGCAACTGGGCAGCGGCTTTATCCGTTTGATGGGCCGCTCTCGTTTACTGGCAAAGCTTGGCTATGGCGTATTGTCATCGCGGTTTTCGCGCGAGAATTTCGTCACCGCGGCAGGCATACGCCGGCATCATCAATTGAACCAGCAGCCGCAGCAACAGACCCATGCACGGCTGCGCCGTAATACCCACCGGCTGGAAAAAGGCTTGCTAATGCAGCCGCGGCGTGAGGTATTCGGTCTGGCTTATCTGCATCAACTGGTGTCAGATTTTAGCGACCAGGCAGCTAAAAATGATGCCTGCAGCGAAGAGCTGCAATGGGCCAGCAGTGTACTGACCGAGTTCTTTCTTGTCGCTGATAACAATGAACCAGCGATTAAAGCGGCTAAAGACCGCTTTACGGCGGTTGGCTATCAGTCGGAAACCGTGGCTTATAAGCCCTACCGACGCGATACGTCGTTGCACAGTCAGGTCGAGTTTGAAGACTTTAAAAAGCTGGCGATGCAGCGGCGTTCGGTGCGCTGGTTTACCGATGAGCGGGTTCCAAGGCCATTAGTTGAACGGGCCATGGGCGCGGCAACGCTGGCCCCCAGTGCCTGTAACCGACAGCCTTTTAACGTGTACATTGTTGATCAGGGCGACAAACTTAAACGGGCGGTAAAACAGCCCATGGGGACCAGCGGCTGGGAGCATAATATTCCAATGCTGGCGGTGTTTGTCGGGGACTTTTCAAGTTTTGAGGCGGCCCGCGACCGGCATGTACCCTACATTGATGCCTCGTTGGCTGCAATGAACCTGATGCTGGCGCTGGAAACTTTAGGTCTTTCCAGTTGTCCGATAAACTGGCCTGATATTGAAATTCGCGAGCAGCGAATGGCAAAATTATTGAAACTCGATGACTGGCAACGCCCGATCATGTGTTTAGCTATTGGCTATGCGCAGGAAGAGGGCGGTATTGCCTTCTCGCAGAAAAAACTACCCGAGCAGTTAATACGTTATGTGGATTAAACGAATGAACCGAATGAATACTGGAACGAGTAAATTACGCGGCTTTACTCTGATTGAGCTGTTGATTGTAATCGTTATATTAGGGCTGTTGGGCTCGTTAGTGGCGCCGACGATGTTCTCTAAAGTAGACTCGTCAATGAGAAAAACGGCATCAGCGCAAATCAGTAACTTTGAAACAGCACTGGATACCTATCGGCTGGATATTGGCCGTTACCCGGATCGACTGCAGCAATTACGCGTCGGCGAGCACCCTAATTGGGATGGTCCCTATCTGCCAAAAGAAATCCCCACCGACCCCTGGGGCAATGAATACCAATATAAAAAACCCGGTTCTGACGGCCGCGCCTACGACTTATACTCCTTAGGTAAAGATGGCCAGCCGGGTGGTGAAGATGACAATGAGGATATCTACAACCAATGAGTCAGTTGACCCGTTTGTTGGTCGAAAAATTCAGTGTCGACCCCATTGATGTAGAAAAAGCCCAGCAGTTTCAGACTAAAAATGGCGGGCGATTAGAGCGAATTCTGCAAAATATGGGCGCTTTTTCGTCAGAAAACCTGCCGCCGTTTTACAGCGAGCTGCTGGGTTTTCCGTTAATGACCCTCAGCGATGTCGAAAACCTGCCAACAGACGCTGCAGCCATAGCCCTGACACAAAAAGAGCAACTGAACACCCTAGGCGTTTATGTTTTAGCGATGGACCAGTCCGGTCGGCCAAGAACCTGTGCGGTATCCGACCCGCTGGATTTAAAAGTGAACGAATGGGTTGCCGGCCAGCCGCAACTGGTTGATATTCATCTGGTGACTGAAGATGCTGACACGGTGTTAGCCGAGCGCTACAGCGAGCAAAACGAAGACACAACATCCAGCCTGACCGACATCGAAGAGGACCGGCTGCGCGAGCTTGCCAGCGAGGCCCCCGTTGTTAATTTGCTGAATGCACTGATTGCCCGCGCACTCAGGCAAGGCGCTTCGGATATGCACGTAGAGCCTGCGGGTCTGAAAGGACGGGTACGTTACCGTATCGACGGGGTTTTGCACGAAGTTGAGAATATTCCTTCCTCCATGCTGTTACCGGTGATCACCCGGCTTAAAATCCTGTCCAATATGGATATAGCAGAAAAACGTCGGCCTCAGGACGGTAAAATTCAGCTGAAAGTCGACGGCAAAAGCGTCGATATCCGGGTTTCTGCTCTGCCGGTTGGCGAAGGCGGTGAGAGTGTGGTAATGCGCTTTTTGCTGCAGGAGTCCTTGTCCTACGATATTAAGGTATTGGGTATTGAACCCGATACCGAACAGTTGTTGCTGGAAGATATTCAGACAACCTCGGGCGTCATTTTGTTAACCGGCCCGACCGGCTCTGGTAAAACGACCTCATTGTATTCATTTTTAAGCCGGCGTAACTCCGAAGACGTTAAAATCATTACCCTGGAAGACCCGGTCGAATATCGTCTGGCCGGCATAAATCAGGTGGCTGTGCAGTCAGAAATTGGTTACGACTTTGCCAAGGCGCTGCGCTCTGTCGTGCGTCAGGATCCTGATATCATCATGGTGGGTGAAATACGCGATAAGGAAACCGCTAATATTTCGATGCAGGCGGCGCTGACAGGGCACTTAGTGTTCAGTACCCTGCATACTAACGACGCGCCCACCGCGTACACCCGGCTACTGGATTTAGGGGTCGAAGAGTTTTTAATTAACTCAGCGGTTAAGTCGATAGTCGCCCAGCGGTTGGTGCGAAAACTCTGTCCTGAGTGCCGGCGCCCGGCAAGTAATACCGAAGAAATTGTCAACAAATATAAACTTGCCAAATTGAGTGAAGAGCGGGGCATAATACCGCAAGTCCATGAGGCAAACGGTTGTGAGGCCTGCAATAACACCGGCTATAAAGGGCGGCTTGCCATTATCGAATACATGCGCTGCGATGATGATATTCAGGCGCTGGAAAAAGACGAACGGTTTTTAGAAAATGCCCGGCGTTTAAATCGCACCAAGGGCTACCGAAACCTGTTACAGGATGGTTTTGTTAAAGCCTTACGCGGCGATACCACCATAGAAGAAGTGCTGAGAGTGGCAGGTTAAGATGGCGCGATTTCAGTTTAAGGGGTTTGATGAGTCCGGCGGTAAACGCAGCGGCGATGTCGAAGCCGAGGATATCCAGCTGGCGGTAACCCAACTTGAAAAAGACGGTCTGCTGGTAACATCCATCAAACCGAGAAAAAGCGCCGGCTTTGGGTTTTCGAACGGTCCAACGCTGGCCGATATCGAGTACTTTACCTCAGAATTATCAGTTTTACTGGAATCCGGTCTGCGCGTTGACAAAGGCCTGGGTATCTTGCTCAAACATATGGATAACGAGCGTTTAAAACCCGTTATTAAACAAATAACCGCCCGACTTAAAAGCGGCGTGCAATTATCCGAGGCCTTAGCCGAACACCCAAACGTGTTTGATGAGTTATACACCAGCCTGGTGCGAGTCGGCGAAGAGTCCGGTGATCTGGGCGGTGTTTTTAAACGTCTGGCCAACGAGCTGAAAGAGCGTAAAGAGTTGCGCGCTGTTATTCAGCAGGCCCTGGTCTATCCTGCGGTTATCTTGGTGGTCTGTATTGTTTCTGTTTTATTCGTCTTTAACTTTGTGGTGCCAAACCTCACTAACTTGTTCAGTGACATGCAGACCCTGCCCTGGTACACATCGGCGTTACTGGGAGTCAGCGACTGGGTACAGCAATATCAAATCTATGTAGGACTTGCCCTTGCCATCATTATCGTGGCCGCAACCCGTTATAAACATCACGCAACGATAAAGCGCATCAGTCAGTATCTGCGCGAGCGGCTGCCGCTGGTTAAAACCCTGTCGCTGCTGTCAGAGCGCGCCCGCTTTTCATCGGCCCTGGCAGTGATGCTGGAGTCGGGCGTTGCAGTGGACCGGGCTATTGGTTTAGCAAAAAACACCATTAGCCAGCAAACGTTGTGGCAACAGGTTAACTCAGCGTCTGAAAAGCTGAAACGCGGCGAGAGTATTTCCGGCACCCTGGGGTCTACGGCGTTGTTCTCCGGCTATTACCGCTCGTTAATTGTTGTTGGCGAAGAAAGCGGTGAAATCAGCCGCGTATTTGCTGAAATTGCCGATCGCAGCCGTGGTGAGCTGAATGCCTGGGTTAAGCGACTGACAACCCTGCTTGAGCCTTTGCTGATCCTAACGATGGGCGCCATCGTCGGTACCGTGGTCGTGGTGATGATGTTAAGTATTAACAGCATTACCGATGTCAGTTTATGAGAACCTCTGGCTTTACACTGATTGAATTACTGATCACCATCAGCATCATGTCGCTGGCCATGGGTCTGGTTGGGCCTCTTGCCATTGAACAGCTGGATAAATTCCGCGCCCAGGACGAGCTGGTAAAGCTAGAAAAAACCATTAAAAACTATCGCCGGCTGGCGTTTATTAACCATCAGACCATCACAATCAACCTGACTGACAGCCAAATGACGGTGGAAACCAATGGTGAGCCGGGTAAACAGACTCAATTTGAGTTTTTGATATTTCAGCCGCAGCAGCTGGTGATTAATCGTAACGGCTTTATGCAGCCATCCCGGGTTAGTGCGCAATACAGTGAACAGGTAAAAACACTGGAGTTTGTCAATGCAGGCGTATACTAGCCCGGGCCGTCAGCAGGGCTTCACCTTAGTTGAAATACTCATAGCCAGCACCATCCTGTTTATGGTTCTGGCGTCAGCAACTTTAAGTTACCGCACCCTGGTGCACAGTGAGCAACAGGCCAGCGAAGTCGTTGAGCTACACAGCGTGCTGCCGATCTTGTATGCCACTTTGCAAAATAACATACGCGAGCAGAACGAGCTGGCTTCTTCCATGAACGGGAGTGGCGAGCTTATGCGCTGGAACTACGACTGGGTTGCTACTCGCAACCGCGTGGTAGCACCGGCCGAACGTTTTGATCCGAACCTGTCCGAGTTTACCGAATACGAGCCCCGTTACGCGGTGTACGATATCGAACTGCGAATCAGCCTGCGCGATGGCGCCAGGGCGGGCAAGCAGCGTCAATTTAACTACCAGGAGCTGATATGGAAAACCGCACCCGCGGTACCCGTGGCTTCACGCTAATTGAGCTGCTGATCTCCATGGTCATCATGATCATGATCATGGTGCTGGGGACTACCTCATATTTGTTGTACGCCAATACCTGGAAACGAAACTCTGACCAGTTTGACCGGACAACGGAAGATTACCGCCGGATCGAACTGGTCACTCAGGCTCTTGAGCGAACCGTACCCTATTATGTTACCGAGCAGGAAAATCCGGCGTTTTATTTTCTCGGCCGACGCGAAGGATTAACAGGGATTACTGCCTCCTCCGTCACCAGGCCCGACCAAATGGCCATTTATCGCTTGTTCCGTGAGCCGTCAGAGGCAGGCGGCCTGCAGCTGGTTTACGAAGAGGCAGCAATTAATGAGCCACTAAGACAGCTGGATCAGGAGTTACCCTTTAACTACCGGGCAGTATTGTTTACAGCCATAGACCGGTTAGAGTTTGACTACTACGGGTGGCCAAACCGCCGTGTCCAGCTGAATCAGTTTGAAGATAACGATGCCAGACAGGAATGGTTCGAAGCTTATGATGGCGCTGAGCGTCTTTCACATCCAACCGAGTTGCGGGTCACACTGAACGACTACGAGTGGCTGATACAGGTACCGGATATCACCACTCAACTGCTCAGCCAGCAGGAGCAGGATGAATGATAACCATCAAAACCGGCACTGGCGCACCACAAGTGGTTAAAAATAGCGGCATGGCGTTAACTCAGGTGCTGCTGATCATTGCCTTGATATCGGTATTTATCGTTTCGATTACCTACTCGGTGCGCAATTACATTCGCAGTGCCGAACAAATACAGTACCGGACCGAAGCGAAACTGACCCTCAGAACCATGCAGACACGGGTACTGGAAGCCATGTTAACCGAGCCCTGGGTAACCAGCGAACAAAATATAACCAACCCGATAGCTCAAAACTGGAACTTTTATGGTCGCTGGTTTCGGGTTGATAATGTTGATATCCGGATTACCAACGTCTCCAGCCTGATGCTGTTGTCTGTTAACGATGAAGATTATTACCAGCGTTATCTTAAGTCACTGGATGTGGATACTGTGCAGGCAAAACAAGCGGCAAAAGCTATGGTCGATTATCAGGGCGGCGAACTCGGGCGTCCCATACAAAGCCTGCACGAACTGCGCTTTATCACCGGCCTGGGTGAAACCGTAGTGGAAAAACTGCAGCAGTATGCGACACCCTTTGTGGTCAGTAACCGCAGCCCGATGTACATGCCCGACCAGCTGTTAACCGCCGAAATGGATGCCAGTGCCGCACAACGGGTTAAAGCGCTGCGTAGCGACGGCACCTTCGATCGTAATAATTTCGAGTTAGCAACGGGTATCGAGCCTGATATGATGGTCATCCATTATCCGGGCCCAATTTTTCGTATTGAGTTGCTGTATCAGCAAAATGACATTAGCCAGAACGAACAAATCACGGTAGAATTGCGCCCCTATGATCAACCCCCCGTAACCTTCCTTTCCACAGGACTTACGGGCAACGGAAAAACTGCGCGGCCATCAGAACAATGACAAAAAGTGCCAAACCCAAAATCAGCAAGGTTACCGCAATACGCGATGCGCACGTTGCTTATTGCCGGCCGTCAGCTACTGAAGCTCTGCATTCCGAAACAAAGGATACGCTGGCCGGCAAACCCCGGATTTTGCTGTTTGCCCGGGCCTGTTACAGCGAAGAGGAAGTCTGGTTACCGATAACCAATGTACTTGAGCTAAAACGGTTTTTATGGAAAAAATACCCGGCCGGGCAGGGCTACTTTCACCTGATAGGGCCACAAAAGGACGCCAGGCGTCAGGTACAGTTGTTTCAGCTAAATGTCCCGGTACCCGAGTATTCCGCTCTGTGGGTACCCGAGTCCTGGCTGCTGGGCGAGAGCCTGTCAAACAATCAAACCGCCGAATTTAATACTCCCGACGGGCCACTGTTTATTGCCCGCACAGCCGCCGGTAAACTGGTCAGCGGTAAACCCTCGGCCTTAATACCTAACGCCAAGCGATTTGCCTGGTCAGCAGGGCTGGCAGGGGATATCGAACCAGCAGAGTTCACGCTGCCACAGACCCGGGCTGCCCTTAGCGGGCGACTTAACCGGTTTGTGGTTAAACACGGTCTGCAGTTAGTGCAGTGGGTTGGGCGTCAGTCCATTCAGGTTAACACCAGGGCAATAGCTGCCATGCTGGCGTTAGTGCTGCCGCTGTACTTTGTACTGACCAGTGGGTATCTGATGGTTAAAGAGTGGCAGCTGCAGTCTGCTATTGAAGCTAAGCAGGCCAACGTGGAACAGGCTTTAAATGCACAGCAGCAAGTGGCGTCATTAACGCAGTCGAACGAGCAAATGCAGGCGGTACTGGCGCAAAAAAATGACCAGGCAAGGTTCTGGCAATTGTTGCTGACAGTCGAAGATGAATACAACGCCGATATTGAAAAAGTCAGCTGGGATCAGCAGGGCATTGAAATATCAGGACGCACCCGGGCAAACCCCACAAAAATATTAGAAGTCATCAGCCAGCATCCCGATATCGCCAATGCAGAGTTCTCGTCACCCATTCGCCGCCGCGGCGCGTTTGCCAATTACCGCATCCGCGCTAATTTAAACAGCGGAGACGATTCATGACGTCGCAACGTAAAAAGCAGCTACTGTGGCTATTAGGTATTTTACTGCTGTTAAAGTTTGTCGGCCAGCCGCTGGTACAGTGGCAAAATGATAAAGTGGTAACACTGGCCCAGGCCAGCGAGCGCCTGGCTAAAATGCAGCAACTGGAAGCCGCTAAAGACCTGCTCGCCCAGCAATTAGTGGTTGCTACGACCAACCAGCAAACCTTAAAAGCACAATTTCCCAGTGCCGACAGCGCGTCAGATTTTCGCTTAAAGGCGCAGCAACGTATTGGCGAGCTGGCCGAGCAGTACAACCTGGACGTTGATATGTTCAACTGGAGTGGGGATGCGCCGATACCGGTTGAGAACTTTCAGGGGCTGGGGGTGACAACCGAAGTATCAGGGCGGGTACTGGATATCGCCGCGTTTCACGCCGCAGTGAACAGCCAGCTGGGCTTTTTGATTATGGAAGACAGCGAGCTGAGCTTTCGGGGGGCACTGACGAAGTCGAAAGTGGGTAACTTTGAAATCAGGGCCGTAGCCGTTTTTCAAAATGCGGATGCCGCGTTATGAACACAGCCAATAAGACACTCAAAATGCAGCGGCTCTGGCACTTGCTGACTAGCAAAGAAGCTTTGCTGACATTAGCGGTAGTGCTACTGCTGGCCGTTATTGATATTAGTCAGCGCCTGTGGCCAGCATCCCCTGACGTTGATGCCAGGCAATGGGACGACCTGTCATTGGTCGAATTAAACGAAAAATTCACCTCGGTTGATACCGTGCAGCAATGGTTGGAACCTTATCAGCCAAAACCAGAACAGGTCGCTGAAGAAACACAGCAACCGCCCGAAAAACCGGCGCCGCCAACTCCGGAAGAGCAACTGGATAAACTAGTAGAACAAGGCGCTTACCGAATTGGCGCAGACGTGGTATACCTTAGAGGCGTTTTAATCGAAGATGATGAGTACGCACTGCTCACCCTGGTAGATAAATCAATGAAGCCACGGTTTAAGGCGCTGGCCCTTAATGACCGCTTGGGTGATTACCAGTTAACACAGGTAACGCCGAAGGGTATCGAGCTGCGCGCCGAATCCGATACCATCACAATGCAATTATTCAAGAACAATGAGACCCGATGATATGTGGAAAGTTACATCCGTGATATGCGGCGTACTGGTTTTGGCCAGTTGCACACAAACACCAGAGCAAACTTCAGTCACACCGGGTAAACTGGCCGGCGGAGTTGAATTCGATACCGAGTTAAGCGACGAGCCCACCTCGTCGGAACTGCCCGAAACTAAGGGCTTTACGTACGTTGATTCGATAAAACGCAACGAAAAAAAAGTCAACAACGCCGAACTAATATCGGCGGAGCTTCCTGCCAACGACAGCGTGCAGGTAGTTACCGACACCATGGGATTGATGGACTTTATTCATACAGTATTTGGTGAATCATTAGGGGTAAATTACGTTATTTCCGATGAAGTGACTAAACGCAATGATACGGTCACTTTAAATGTCCAGCAGGGGATCTCGTCACGCCGCTTGTTTCGTGTCGCTAACGAGTTGCTGGAATCAAAAGGGTTAGATATCGCCAAGCGCGACGGTATTTTTTATATTTTCCCGGCGACCGGGGCGCAACAGGGCGAAGTGGCCATTGGTATCGGTAACCAGGAACAGGACATACCGCAGGCCTTTGGACAGGTACTGCAAATTATTCCCTTGCGTTATGGCTTAAATGCCAGTTTAGAACGCACCCTAAATAATTTATCCCCGGTTCAGACCACGCCTGATTACAATCAGGGAGTTATTTTTGCGCAGGGCCAGCGAGAGCAAATTATTCGTTTGCTGGAATTAATCCGTATTATCGATACGCCCGCCCACCAGGGCAAATTCATCGGGCTGGCCGAACTGCAGTTCATCAACACCGAGGACTACACCAGCCAAATACAGTCACTGCTCGATTCTGAAGGCATTGACGTGAGTATTGGCAGCCGGGGCTCAGCACCTGTTGTATTAGTGCCACTGGAGCAAATTGGGGCCGTGGCTATTTTTTCGGGCGATGACCACATTTTAGACCGCGTACAGTTCTGGACAGACAAGATTGACCAGCCCAGCAAAGGTGAAGAAAAACGTTTTTTCCTGTATAACCCGATATTTGCCCGTGCCGATGATTTAGGCTCATCAATCCAACCCTTAATCGGGCAAAGCACCAGTGCAGCAGGCGGAAACCGTTCGCGTGATACGCAAAGTGCCCAGAATGGTAATAATGAAAGCTCGTCCTCTGGCTCCCGGAGCAGCAGTGCGTCGGGAAAGCTCGACGGCGAATCGATACAGTTAACGGTAGACAGCCGGTCTAACACACTGATTTTTTACTCAACTGGCGAGCAATATCAAAAACTATTACCCATCGTTAAGCAGCTGGACGTGATGCCTAAGCAGATCCTGCTGGAGGCAACCATTGCAGAGATAACCCTGACTGAAGAATTTGCGCAGGGCTTTGAGTTTGCGATTCAAAACGGCAACTTTGGACTGGGTAATCTGGGCGCATTTGGTGTTGAGGATATTGCCGGGTTAGCAGCCGATTACATGACCGGACCGGATCGCTTTATTGCCCGTTTAGCCGCAACCAACAGTAAGGTTAATGTGCTGTCGAATCCCCGGCTGGTGGTACGCGATGGCGTATCAGCAAGTATTAGCGTGGGTACCGATATTCCAACCGTGGGATCAACAACTTCGCGGCCATTAGAGTCAGAAGCACAGACCACCAACGTCGAGTACCGCAAAACGGGACTACAGCTTACCGTAACACCGGTTATTAACGCCCAGGGTCTGGTGGTGATGGAGATTGATCAACAAATCAGCAGCACCACCGACTCAGGGTCGACAGTGGCGGGCTCACCGGCTATTTTCGAACGGACACTGTCAACGGAAGTGCTGTCACAAAGCGGCCAGACAATCTTACTCGGCGGTCTGATATCGGAAGATACCAATAACGCCACCAGTAAAGTACCGGGCTTTGGCGATATACCATTGTTTGGGCGCTTATTCAGCGCACGGACACAATCCAAGACGAAAACTGAACTGGTGATTTTTATCACACCAAGAGTAGTCACAAACATGTCATCGTGGTACGGTATCATGGAAGAGTTAAACAAGGGTCTGGAAAGCCTGCAGGTTATCTCTGTAGATAATAAATAACGTGTGGCATCGTAATAACATGTTGATTTCACGTTGACATGCCTAAAATAGGCAATACAATCGTATCCTAGAAACTTTTTCCAAGAAGTTTCTTTGATGTAAACACGAACAAAAAGCATGAAGCTTAAATGTTCAATTTCTAGAAATTGGAGAACAATAGCATGAAAATGTTTAAAAAATCTTTAATCGCTGCGTCTGTAGCAGTAGCTGCTACTGCTGCATATGCGGGAACAATCACGGAAAACAAGACTGACTTGCTAGCGCTTGAAGGCGCTGTTGCAGCAGGAAGTATAGAAGTAGGAACAGACGTAAACGTAATTATTGAAACAGCTGCCGATTATATTGTGAATGATGTAGTCGAGATCACAATCTCTGGCGCAGATATTAAGAAAGTTGCCGCAGGTGGCGACCCTGAGCTTGCTGTGAACTCTTCTGGATCGGGAGAAGCGAACTTTATTGATTTAAATTCAGAAACTGGTGTTGTGCGGTTCCGTGTCCAAGCAGCAAATATCGACGCGGAGGATACGTTAACCTTATCCAAGGTAGCTATTGACTCAACAGGTTTTTCTGACAAGTCAACTATCACCGCAAGTGCGCGGGCCATTTCTTCCAACTCGTTGATTGGAGCGTATGACCCATCCTCAGCTAAAGTAATTGGAACTGCGCGTCAACAATTTAGCGCAAAATTTGATAATTCGTTTGATCAGGTAATCGATGTTAACAGTAGTCGTGAACTTTTTGCTGGTTCAGGTGATAAGGCTGCCGACGACGATGAAACTGGGTTCGACCGAGTTGACTTGACGTTGACTGACAACGTTAATGGGAAAGAGCTAGGCAACTATTCCTTCACTGCAACCCGTGCTACTCACACGGTCGTAGGTGAAGACTTTAGTTATGCAATGGCGTTTGATTCTGATGAAGACGGAGAATTGGCATCGGACGAACTATGCGCAACCTCAGGCACTGCCACTATGGTGACTGTCGCAAGCGGTACAGGTACATTTACTTGCTCAATCGATGGGAATACATTGACATTGGTTCAAGCAGGCTCTTTGACTGCAAGCGAAAATGTTCAGCTGAACTTTAATGCACCAGGTGCGGACTCAGGGTATCCAGTAAGTGAACAGTCATTCTCAGCTAGCATTTCTGTAGCTAATGGAACTGGTGCTTCTGCGATTTCATCTGCTGCTGCATCGTCAGTTGATGCTGGTTCTTGGACGTTAAACGGCGCGTCAGTCTATGTTCCTTACATGCCATACTCCAACGGTATTTCACAAATCATTTATGTCTCTAATAAAGGCACACAAGCTGGTACTATCGAGGTAACTGCGTTCGATGATGCTGGTAATGAGTACGGACCTTATGATTTGGGTACAGCTGAAGGTAAAAACATCACTAAAATCACTGGTGCTTTAGAAGACGCTCTTGCAGCAGATAACTTTAGTAGTGGTAAGTTAGCCTTTACTTTAACAGTGACTGCTCCAGATAGCGCCATTGAAGTTTATACTGGCTACAATGCTGGTAACGACCGTGGTTTGGTTATCAACAGCTCAAACAAAGACTAATCACAACTTATTGATTAGTTTAGTTTAAGTAAAAAACTATAAGGGTGCCTTTTGGCACCCTTTTTTATGGTTATGTTATGAAAATAAAAAACTGGCTTAACTCAAACAAAAACCTTTTATTACTAACGGTCGCTCTGTCTCTATTTGCTTTTTATCTCGGGCTGCACTCGCCGTTTTATCTGGACGATTTTACGTCGATAATGGAGAGCCCCTGGATAAGAGGCGGTGAGAGTATTGATCCGCTGTTAAATGCCTACGGTGAACGGGCGCTCGGTTATCTGACCTTTTGGTTCAATTTTCATTATATGGGTACGTCACCCGAGTCTTTTCGCTTAATAAATATTTTGATTCATCTAGCAACAGCGACCCTACTCTTTGCTTTTCTTTACTCAATACAGAATGACAATAGCAACAATTATCGGAAATTAGTGGCCTATAGCGGAGCCTTAATTTTCTTATTGCACCCGCTGAACACTCAGGCAGTGACTTATATTGTTCAACGGCTGGCATCCATGACCGGCTTTTGGGTGTTGTTAAGCTGTTATTGTTTTTATTTGGCTCGCGCCAAAAAAATGGTCTGGCTGTATCTATTTGCTGTGCTTGCATTTGCCTTAGGGTTTTTTACCAAACAAAATGCCATCATAACGCCACTACTTTGGTATGCGATTGACCGCTTCGCCATTAATCGCGCCAGACCATGGCGGTATGACATTGTCGGCCTAGCTGGTTTGTGTACAGTTGCACTTGTTGTTGCCTGGCTTTATTGGCCGACCATCGATGCGTTAACCCGCGAAACTGACGACGTAACGCGGTTTGATTATTTTTTGGTCCAGGGCCCAATTCTTTGGCAATACATTGGTAACTTCTTTTTCCCGGCAAACCTAAGACTTGAATATGGTATTTATTCAAATCCATACCCACTCTGGTTGAGCGTGCTGGCATGGACTGCGCATGTAATAGTGGTGATAAGTGCGTTTTTACTACGGAAAAGAATTTGGCTAGTTACTCTAGGGGTTGCGTGGTACTACATTGCGCACCTGGTTGAATCGTCAGTTATTCCGATAACCGATTTTGCCTTCGAACACCGCACTTATTTGCCTAATATCGGCCTGGTGATAGCGCTGATGCCACTGGTCCGTTATCTCTTAAAGTTACCAAAACAGCGCGGATTATATGCGCTCATAGCTGTAGTGCTGCTTTTAACCGCGACCACAGCCTACAGGAATTACCAGTGGGCAAACCCCTATGTGTTTTACCAAAATGAGTTGTCTTATAACCCGGACAACCAGCGCGTTAAAAACGAATTGGCACGTTACGCTCTTGATAATGGCAAGTATGAGCTGGGTCTTGAGCTTTTTGAGGAAATGCTGGCTAACGGTAACGTGAAGCTTACTGAATCGCTACTGATTAATTTAATGGTCGCTTATGGTAACGTCGAGGAATGGGATAAAGCTAAACAATATGAACAAATTGCACTACGTAATATAAACCGGATGCACCCGAGTTATCGGGCACGAATATACTTGAATCAGGGTATTCGGCTTAAAGAAACCGGTCAGTGTGAAAAAGCTTATGACAGCTTTGAACAGGTACAACGATTATTTAACGGGGAATTTAGCTCTCTGTTATTCAGAACTCAGTGTGATTTGCGCACCGGTAATATCGAACGAGCGAGAAAAATGGTAAAAGAGCTTTATCGGAAACGTCCTAGTGACCCAAGAGTCGAAGAAATTGTCCAACAACTCAGTAGCTCGCGTCCATGACGCGAGATCGACGTTTTATGAAATCGCTGACGTGTTTTAAAGCCTACGACATTCGCGGCAGGCTCGGCGACGAGCTAAACGAGGCTATCGCGTACCGTCTGGGCAGGGCGTATGCACAGCACTTTGAGCCCAGAAAGGTAGTTGTGGGTGCTGATGTAAGACAGTCATCACCCGCTTTAAAAAAAGCACTAGCCAATGGCCTGATGGACTGCGGCGTCGATGTCATCGATCTAGGGATGACCGGTACTGAAGAAATCTATTTTGCGACGTTTTTTTTAGAGAAAGAAGGCGTTGATGGTGGCATAGAGGTAACCGCCTCGCACAACCCTATTGATTATAACGGTATGAAGCTGGTAACCAAAGGGGCGCGTCCTATCAGTGGTGACTCAGGTTTGAAAGCTATACAAAAACTGGTAGAGGAAAATAGCTTTCCGGCTCGGTCTAAAAACCGAGGCAAGTTAAGATTCCTGAACTTACGTGGGGACTATACGGACCACATACTCGGTTACGTTAATTTAGCAAAACTAGAGCCTTTAAAAGTAGTAGTTAATAGCGGTAACGGCGCTGCGGGGCCAGTCATTGATGCACTAGAGAGGGTGTTTAATGCCCGACAAATTCCTATTCAGTTCATTAAAATACAACACACGCCTGACTCAAAATTCCCAAACGGCATTCCTAACCCGCTATTGCCTGAAAATCGCGCCGACACCACAAAAGCTGTGATAAAACACGGTGCTGATATGGGGATTGCCTGGGACGGCGATTTTGACCGGTGCTTTATGTTTAACGAACAGGGTGAGTTTATTGAAGGCTACTATATAGTGGGGTTGCTTGCTGAAGCTTTCTTACAAAAGGAACCCGGCGCAAAAATTATCCACGATCCCCGTTTAACCTGGAATACCCTTGACATTGTCAGGCAAAATGGTGGTATTGCTGTTCAGTCGAAAACAGGCCATGCGTTTATTAAAGAACGAATGCGTCAGGAAAATGCCATTTACGGCGGCGAGATGAGTGCGCATCATTATTTTCGCGATTTTGCTTACTGTGACAGCGGCATGATCCCATGGTTGCTGGTGACTGAACTATTATGCAAAAAAAATAAGCCATTATCAGAGCTAGTTAAAGCGCAACAGGAAAGATACCCTTCACCTGGGGAGTTAAACTTTCAAGTAGTAAATCCTGAAAAAATGATTCAGTTAGTAGAAAATTACTATCAGAATGATGTTCTATCGATTGATCGCACCGACGGTCTTAGTATGGAATTTAAACGGTGGCGGTTTAATTTGCGAGTATCAAACACAGAAGCATTAGTAAGGCTAAATCTGGAAACACGGGGTGACCCTAGCTTAATAGAAACAAAGAAGAAGGAACTGAGTCAGCTACTATGTCAGACCAATCCATAATTCCTGTCATTTTATCCGGTGGCTCCGGCACCCGCTTATGGCCGTTGTCCCGTCAGGCCTATCCTAAGCAGTTTTTAAAGCTGACGGACGATAAAACGCTGTTTCAAAATACCGTTTTACGCGCAAAGGCTTTTGGCCCTCCGATAGTGGTTTGTAATGAAGAACACCGGTTTCTCGTTGCTGAGCAGCTGCGCCAGATTAATGTCAAGGCGCACGCTATTATACTTGAGCCCTGTGCCCGAAACACTGCAGGGGCTATTGCTTTAGCGGCTGCTTACTTACAAAAATCGGATGAAACGGCGCGAATGTTGATAATGCCTGCTGATCATGTGATGCAGCATACAGACACATTTACTAAAACAGTCCGAAAAGCAGATGAAATTGCAGTAAAAAGCGGCTTGTGTACATTCGGTGTAGCACCAACACACCCGGAAACAGGCTACGGCTATATCAAGCCGGCGCTTTTCAATGACAGTGGAATAAGTCAGGTACAAGCTTTTGTTGAGAAACCAAACCAGCAAAAAGCGCAGCTTTATATTGCAGCAAACTATCTCTGGAATAGTGGTATTTTCTTGTTTCCGGTGGCCGGTTTTCTGAACGAATTAGCCTATCACCAGCCAGGGTTAGTGGAGCAAATAAAAGTATCAGTGAGTCGAGCGCAAAAGGACTTAGATTTTATCAGGCCCGAACCTGACGCATTTGCAAAAATAGAGGCCGTCTCGATTGATTATGCGTTGATGGAAAAAACTAATAACGCCTTTGTGGTAAAGTTATCGGTCCCCTGGAGCGATGTGGGTAACTTTGCGAGCTTGTGGCAGACACTGGAAAAAGATAGTGATAATAATGCGATTTCAGGCGATGTTATTGCACTGGAGAGCCATGATAATTTATTGATGGCCGAAAATCAGTTGGTAACGACGATTGGAGTTTCGGATATAGCGGTTATTGCGACAAAGGACGCAGTATTGGTGGCGTCCAAAGCATCGGTGCAAAAAGTAAAAAAGATTGTCGAGACTCTGCAGCAGAGCAATAGAGCTGAACAACAGTTACACCGGGACGTTCACCGGCCTTGGGGCAGTTATGACAGTGTTGACCGGGGTGACCGGTATCAGGTTAAACATATTAGGGTAAAGCCCGGTGCAAGTCTGTCGTTACAGCGACACAAACACCGGTCTGAACATTGGGTTGTGGTAAAAGGCATCGCAGATGTGATTGTGGGCGATGTTCAAAAGCAAGTGCTCGAAAACGAGTCGGTTTTCATTCCGGCTGGACAAAAGCACCGGTTAAGTAACTGCCAGCAAGAGTCGCTGGATATCATTGAAATACAAACCGGCAGCTATCTGGACGAGGATGATATTGAACGATTTGACGACGATTATGGTCGGGATTGAGCCAGCTTCAGTAAAACATTGGCTACGTGGTCTGCGGTCTTGTCCCAGCTGAATTTTTCCGCATAATTTTGAGCGCTGATATACGAGCGCAGGTCGCTGTTGTTTTGAATGACTTTTTCGAATGCAGATGCGAGAGCCTCAGCACTTTTGGGTTTAACAACAAAACCGTTTTTTTCATCCTCTATTACTTCGGGAATACCGCCTACATCAGTACCAATAACTGGCGTACCGCAGACCAGTGACTCGGCCAGCACCATTCCAAAGCTCTCTGACGTAGTACTGGGAAGAATGGTCGCAACGGCTTGAGAATATAGCTGGCCCAGCTTTTGTCGTGACGTTACCGCACCTAAATAGCGTATTCCGGTTTCATTGCAGCGTGTAGTTGGGCCCACGACATAAAGCTCTAGATTATCGTCCAGGTTCAGGCTCTTAAAAGCTCGTTTTAGATAGTCAAAGCCTTTGTTTGGATCATCGGGTTTGCCGACAAAGATTAAGTAAGGTTGTGTCTTTACCTCCTTTCTTTCGGTAAACTTAACAAATTCGGCGGAAACACCCGGCGGAGCAAATGAAACCTTATTTGAGAGGTTGGGTAACGAGGATAAAAGTAAAGAGCGCTGATAAAAACTTTTATTGGTGGTCATGACATGATCTGCGAGGCGCATAACTCGTCTACCAATGAGTACATTGTAAAGTCGGCCAAAAACTTTTTTGTAGAGGGGGTTCCCAGATACGTCACTGTGATACATTAGTAGCACAGGAATATTATGCTTTGCAGCAGCATAAACCGCTACTTCTGCCATTGCTGGGACAGTAGCATGAACATAAATGACGTCTACGTTGCTATTAACAATATAATTAGTAAGCTCTTTATGCCATCTGGGCGAGAACCTAGCCGATGCTAAACGATAGCCGGGTGAAATATCTGACTCTGGCTTGTCGGAAGACAGAAAGGACAGATTGAACCCTTTACTCCTTAGAGTTGAAGATACTTCTGTAATATAGGTTTCTGCGCCACCAACGCTAGGCGACAAATATAACGAGATAACGAGTACATTAATAGGTTGAGACACCACTTATACCTCGGTTCGAAAAAATTAATAACTTATAATAACAAATTTGTGAGTAAAAAAATGGTAGACAATAAAAATGTTGATTTGCAAGGTCAACAGAGTTACGACGACGAAATTGACTTAGTGGAACTTCTTACTGAGTTAACAAAGAAATGGAAGCTAATTACTTTTTTCATACTGCTGTCTTTAGTAATCGCCGGAGGGTATCTAGCACTCACTCCATCAACTTTTCAAGTTTCTGCAAAAGTTTCAACGGGCCCGAGTTCAACTCCTATTGTGGTGAGATTGCCAAACTTTACGAGAGCCTCATTAATTAGTACTGAAGCCGCCACGCTGGGCACAGTCAATAACAACCATGAAACTATTTTTAATTTGAGTCCTAAAAAAGCCGCCAACCTACTTGCTGATGAAATAGTATCTTCGTCTGTGCGCCAAGCATTCCTGGCGGAAGAGGAGTCAGCCGTTTTAGGGGAGGTGTCGACAGACGTGATAAAAGAAGAAACAGTATCTGTAAGTATGGACTTCCAGCAGAGCATCAATGGGGAACGAGCACTTAAATCTTATTTGCCTTTTGCTCTAAACAGCTTTAGAGAAAAAATCAAGAATGCGAGAAACCAAGTTATACAAGAGAAAATTGATGAGTTAAAAGTGGAGCTAGTAGTTTTTGGACGCGAAGCAACGGCAACGACGCAGCTATCGATAGATTTGGTAGAGGAAGCTTTTGAGCTTGCCGAAAAAATGGGTCTGCACGAACCGAACGCAAAAATCGGCTCAATGGTTCAGGGAGAGAACAAGTTACTTCCCAGTGGTCGAGGCGATAATGTTTTACGATTGCTCCCATTTGGTACAAACGCGTTGTCAGATGTTTTAACGAGCCTTCGGGAACAAAACATTAGGTCATCGAGAGAGCTGGAATTACAAGCAGCCATTAAATTTTTAGAGCAGGTAGCTGAAACTGATATTAGCAAGAAGCTTTTTATAAAAAACATCAGTGAAGCGAAGAAGACGAAGCCGAAACCAATATTGGTTTTAGTACTGGCTTTAGTGCTTGGTGTCATGGTCGGTGTTTTTGTGGCTCTGTTGAAAAATGCCCTTGAAAAGCGTAAAAGAAATCAGTTACTGCAGGGTTAAAAGTAATAATTAGAATGACAACTTAGTCACAACCAGTGAAAACAATGACCGAAATCAGCGCAATCGGCTATTGGGAGCCGCAACCTAAGGGCGGTAGCGTGTCTGAATGAACGAGCGGATAAACTTTCTGAGGTACTTAAAGTTGTATTAATTAATAGTTGGACCTATTACAGGAAAAAGTGAATTTGGCGAAAAGCCGGCTATGGCGGGCTTTTTTTAGTATCAGGGTCGTCTCAGCTGAGCAAAAAATCGTCTCATGCGGAAAAGGTTTTGAATTTGAGTGTTGAAATAAATCAATAGACATAACTTACTTTGTTCAATATAACCACCGCTGTTCGGTAAAGAACGAGCTGAGTTAGTGTAAGACTCAAATGCCTGCCAGAAACTTAACAGCAAGTGCTACGCTTAACCCCGCGACGTAGAAGTTAATCAGGGAATTTACCTAAAGCTATTATTACGGCTATGAATACAAAATCTAAATAGCGTGCGATCCATCAAGCTAATACTTTTGAATTACCCTAAGGAAGTTCAAGGATGAATCAACAACTCCTCGAAAAATTAGAAAATAAATCATTAAAACTAGCCGTCATTGGTCTCGGTTACGTGGGCTTGCCTGTAGCCGTTGAGTTCGGTAAAAAATACCCAACCATCGGCTTCGACATCAATCAAAAACGCGTCAATGAACTGAACGAAGGCCACGACCATACCCTCGAAGTCGAACCCGCAGAGCTCAAACAAGCAACACAGCTCAGCTACAGCGCCGATACGTCAGATTTAGAACAGGCAAACATCTACATCGTCACCGTGCCAACGCCGATCAATAAGTTTAAGCAGCCTGATCTGACACCGCTTATCAAAGCCTCAGAAACTATCGGTAAAACCCTTAAAAAAGACGATATCGTTATCTACGAATCGACAGTTTACCCAGGCGCGACAGAGGACGATTGTGTACCGGTACTTGAGCGCGTATCAGGCCTGAAATTCAACGAAGACTTCTACGCCGGCTATAGCCCGGAGCGTATTAATCCGGGGGACAAAGAACACCGGGTAACCACCATCCTTAAGGTGACCTCGGGCTCAACGCCTGTCATTGCTGATTTTGTAGATAGCTTGTACGCATCGATTATCACCGCGGGCACCCACAAAGCACCAAGCATTAAAGTAGCTGAAGCGGCAAAAGTTATCGAAAACACCCAGCGTGATGTGAACATTGCACTGATTAACGAGTTAGCTATGATTTTCAATCGAATGAATATCGATACCGAAGCTGTTCTAAAAGCTGCAGGCACCAAATGGAACTTCTTACCGTTCCGTCCGGGACTCGTTGGCGGTCACTGCATTGGGGTTGACCCGTACTACCTGACGCACAAAGCGGAATCCATTGGTTACCACCCAGAAATGATTCTGGCTGGGCGGCGGATTAACGATACTATGAGCCGCTATGTTGCATCAGAGTTTGTTAAGGCATTATTGCAGAAAGGCATTACGGTCAAAGGGGCGCGTATTTTGATAATGGGGCTAACCTTTAAAGAGAATTGCCCTGATATTCGTAATACTAAAGTTGTCGATATTATCGATGAGCTGGAGCAGTTCGGTGCCAATGTCGACGTTTACGATCCTTGGGTTGATGCCGAAGAGACACGTCAAGAATATGACGTAAGCCCGGTGAGTGAGCTTAACGAGGGCTCATACGATGGCGTGGTCGTCGCTGTAGCCCACAAGCAATTTATCCAGATGGGCATTGATGGTTTGAAGAAACTGGCAAAGCCTGATCATGTGATTTATGACCTAAAATATATTGTATCGCGCGATGTAGCCGATATTCGACTTTAAAGTGCTTCAAATGACTAAATATGACGAGATTAAAGATCAGCTTTTGAATGAACCTAAGGTTTGGTTAGTGAGCGGTGTTGCAGGATTCATTGGATCAAACCTACTCGAAACGCTGTTAAAACTAAATCAGTATGTCGTTGGCCTTGATAACTTTTCGACCGGCTTTCAGCGAAACCTAGATGAAGTCCAGGAAATTGTCACTCAAGAGCAGTGGCAACGTTTTCAGTTCGCCGAAGGTGATATTTGTGATCTGGAAAGCTGTAAAGCGGTTCTTAAGCACGCGACCGCCGGAGACGTAAATTACGTGCTTCACCAGGCAGCGCTTGGCTCTGTGCCGCGATCGATTGATGACCCAATAAATACCAACAAAAGTAACATCGATGGCTTTCTAAATATGCTTGTCGCATCGAAAGACGCCGGTGTCGATAGCTTCACCTACGCTGCCAGCAGCTCTACTTATGGTGACCACCCGGCTTTGCCAAAAGTGGAGGAGAACATTGGCAATCCGTTGTCCCCCTATGCGGTAACAAAATACGTGAATGAACTGTACGCAAATGTGTTTGCGCGTGTGTACGGCTTTAAAACCATTGGTTTACGCTATTTTAATGTGTTTGGTCCAAGACAAAATCCCGATGGTGCTTATGCAGCGGTTATTCCTAAATGGACGACTGCAATGATAAAGGGTGAGCAGGTGGTTATTTATGGTGACGGTGAAACTAGTCGTGATTTTTCGTTTGTAGCGAATGCGGTACAGCTTAATATTCTTGCTGCGACAACGCATGACGCAGCTAAAAACGATATCTGCAACATGGCACTGGGTGACCGGACAACGCTAAACGAGCTGTTTGTCGGTATCAAGGCAGCCCTTAAAGAAAATGGCATCGAATACACCGTCGAACCTGTTTACCGAGACTTTCGCCCTGGTGATGTGCGTCATTCGCAGGCTGATATTTCAAAGGCAAAAAGCAAGCTTGGTTTTGCACCTACACATCGCATTGTTCAAGGTATCTACGAAGGCATGCCTTGGTATATCCGAAATGTTAACCCACCAAGTAAGTCGTAACGGAAAACTATGAAGATTTTAATTACGGGTGGAGCAGGATTTATTGGCTCTGCGGTTGTACGTCATATCATCAACGAAACGAATGACACGGTCGTCAATGTTGATAAATTAACCTACGCAGGCAACCTTGAAAGTTTGAAGGCTGTTGAGAACTCTGGACGGCACGCATTCGAGCTCGTCGATATTTGCGATACTGTTGCACTCGAGCGCGTATTCAACGACCACCAACCCGACGCAGTGATGCACTTGGCAGCAGAAAGCCATGTGGACCGCTCAATTGATGGCCCCGCAGAGTTTATCGAGACGAACATTATAGGCACCTACACGTTGCTAGAAGTTGCTCGAAAATACTGGTTGCAGTTAGATGAACAACGTAAAGCTAACTTCCGCTTGCACCACATTTCTACCGATGAGGTATACGGTGACCTTGATGACACCGATGCCTTATTCACAGAAACCACCGCTTACGCACCTAGCTCACCTTACTCTGCGAGTAAAGCCAGCTCCGATCACTTGGTGAGAGTTTGGCAGCGAACCTACGGTTTGCCGACGCTGATTACTAACTGTTCAAACAACTATGGCCCTTATCACTTCCCAGAGAAATTGGTCCCGTTAATGATACTCAACGCGCTGGACGGTAAACCCTTGCCGGTTTATGGCAAGGGTGATCAAGTGCGCGACTGGCTATTTGTTGAAGACCACGCACGAGCACTCTACAAGGTGATAACTAAGGGTAAAGTTGGCGAAACCTACAATATTGGTGGCCATAACGAAAAGCAGAACATCGAGGTTGTAAGTACCATCTGTGGATTATTGGAAGAACTGGTGCCTAACAAGCCAAGCGGCGTTAGTGCCTATGAAGATCTCATTACCTACGTAACGGATCGCCCGGGACATGATCTGCGTTATGCCATTGATGCCACGAAGATAAAAACCGAATTAAACTGGACGCCAGAAGAAACCTTTGAATCTGGAATTCGTAAGACCGTTGAATGGTATCTCGCCAATCAAGAATGGTGTCAGCATGTACAAGATGTCAGTTATCAACGCGAACCTCGAGAAAGAGTATGAAAGGAATCGTCTTAGCCGGAGGTTCAGGTACACGCCTTTACCCGATTACCGTGGGGGTATCTAAGCAATTACTCCCAATTTACGACAAACCAATGATTTACTACCCGTTATCGGTGCTTATGCTTGCGGGGATCCGTGAAATCCTTTTAATTTCGACGCCTCAAGACTTACCTAATTTTAAAAAACTACTTGGCGATGGCTCGCAATTTGGTATTCAGCTCTCGTACGCAGAACAACCGAGCCCAGACGGCTTAGCGCAGGCGTTTATTATAGGTGAAGAGTTCATCGGTGATGATAGTGTTTGTTTGGTTTTAGGTGACAATATTTTTTATGGGCCGGGTCTTAGACCAAAGCTTGAAGAAGCGCTGGCAAGAACTGAATTGAACAATGGCGCAACGGTCTTCGGTTATCAAGTTAAAGATCCAGATCGTTTTGGCGTTGTGGAGTTTGATGAGAATAAAAAAGTTATTTCCATAGAAGAAAAGCCTATTCAGCCCAAGTCACACTTCGCAGTCACAGGATTGTACTTTTACGATAATGATGTCGTGAACATTGCTAAAGCGGTTAAACCTTCAGATCGGGGCGAGCTCGAAATTACTGATATCAACAAAGCTTATCTCGAGGCTGGAAAGTTAAATGTAGAAGTTTTGAGACGCGGTTTTGCTTGGCTTGATACCGGTACGCACGAGAGTCTGCTAGAAGCTGCGCAGTTCGTGGAAACTATTGAGAAGAGACAAGGTTATAAAATTGCCTGTCTTGAGGAAATCGGGTACTTTAAAGGCTGGTTAAGCAAGGAAGAGCTGTTAGCAAGAGCGGAGATGATGAGTAAACACAGCTACGGCGAGTACTTGGACTATATCGCGAAGTCTAAATTTTAGCTGGCTCCTATGATTCTGCATATAGCTAAACTTGATAAGTTTATTCCCCCGTTTATAAAATTCACAAATGATAATTTTCCCCCAGAAGACCATGAGTTCTATTTGTATGGCGATGAAAGCAGATATAAAGTAAATCACGCACATAACGTGATTTTTAATCGTAAAGGTGGCATTCTCGGCACTCTCTATTATCTAAGACTTATTCCTAAGTTGATTCGATCTAGAAAAATAGTTATTCATGGTCTTTTCGATGGTTGGCTTGTCATGCTTTTGGCACTTATGCCTTTCGTACTAAATAAGTGTTATTGGGTGGTTTGGGGAGGCGATTTATACAAATACCAGACACCCAAATTAACGCTAAAAGCAAAAACCAAAGAGTTGATCAGAGCGTTTGTGATTAAACGGTTGGGTCATTTAGTTACCTATATACCTGGTGACGTCGAGTTGGCTCGAAAGTGGTATGGAGCGAAAGGTCTGTATCACGAGTGTTTAATGTATTTAAGTAATATAGTAGAAACTAGTTTAAGCAATGACAGTGGCAGTACCATGAAAAATAAAAGTACTGTTAATATACTTGTAGGGAACTCTGCTGACCCCACTAATAATCATGTTGAAGTTTTTGATAAATTATCTAGTTTTAAAGATAAGAATATACAGATTTTCGCTCCACTTTCGTACGGTAATCCGGACTACGCTCGTGCGGTTATCGACTACGGTTCAACTATTTTTTCAGAAAAATTTACTGCGCTAACTGACTTTATGCAGATAGAAGATTATCGTCGATTTCTTGCTTCGATTGATATAGCCGTATTCAACCATAGTCGGCAACAAGGGATGGGAAACACGATTACATTATTAGGAATGGGGAAAAAAGTATATCTACGCAAAGGGGCCAGTCACTCAGAGTTTTTTTTAAAGATGGGGCTAAAAGTTGAAGATGTAGAGCACATTGATTTGTTGCGATTACCTGAAAGTGTGGCCGAACACAATAGCTCATGTGTTAGCAGATACTTTAATAAAAATAATCTTATCGAGCAATTGAAACAAATATTTAGGTGAAGTTATGGCATATTTGAGTCAAGAGGCTCTCATTACTTTGAATTTTCTCAATTTAGGGAAGAACGTCAAAGTTAGTGAGAACGCACAAATCTATAACACTGAGTCAATTAGCTTAGGGGATAATACCCGAATTGACGACTTTTGTGTTATTTCCGGAAAGGTTTCGTTTGGGCGCAATGTCCATATCGCCCCACAGTGTTTGATCGCTGGGGGAGACGTTGGTATTACGTTCTCAGATTTTTCGGGGCTTGCTTACCAGTGTCAAGTCTTTGCGCAAAGTGATGATTACTCAGGACGAACCTTGACAAATCCGACGGTTCCAGATGAGTTCAAGAATGAGATTAAAAAACCTGTCTTTATCGGTCGCCATGTCATTGTTGGTGCGGGCAGTTTGGTGTTTCCAGGTGTTGTTTTGGCCGAGGGCTGCTCAGTTGGAGCGTTATCGCTGGTAAATAGAAGCACTGAAAAATGGGGTGTTTATATCGGTAACCCAGCTAAGCGAGTTAAAGATCGTCATAAAGACTTGCTCGAACTAGAAGCTCGGTATTTAGGGGGGAGTGATGACAGCTAAAGTTGAAGTTGTTTCCGGTGGGAGCAAAGGAATTGGCCTTGCGATATCGAAAGCGTTACTTGAAAAAGGTTTTCAAGTCCTCAGCGTCGTTCGAACCGAGAGAAAGTCAATCGTAAATTCGAAATTTTCTGAACTTAGATTAGATTTATCTGCTGCTGATTCTTCTGCCCCCCTTATATCGTTTCTCAATAATGAAGCTATTAAAAAAAGTTGACGCTCTCATTAATAACGCTGGCGTAACATCTGATGCCTTACTAGAAAAAAATGTCACTCTCCGATTGGGATAATGTTCTTAATTCAAATGTAAGATCATTTTTTATGTTGACGCAAACATTACTTCCATACCTGCGAAGATCCAACGCCGCTAGCGTCGTAAATATAAGCTTTATTATTGGAAAAGTAGGCAACATCGGTCAAAGTAATTACGCTGCATCCAAAGGTGCAATACTCGCGTTAACTAAGTCATGGTCAAAAGAGTTTAATCGTAAAGAACATAAGGTACGAGTGAATAGCATCTCTCCTGGTTTTATTGCTACCGGAATGCTGGATAGCGTGCCGGATAAGTTTATTCAAAAAGTTGTCGAACGCACACCGTTATCACGCCTCGGTTCCGTCGATGAAGTTGCAAAATTAGTGAGTTTTCTTGTCAGTGATGACGCTTCCTATATCAACGGCACTGACATTTCGATAGATGGAGGGCTTGTTTGGTAAGTGCAACCCAATACATGCTCAAGATAATAAAGTATTCAAGAGTAAGCCCGAACTATGATTCCATTTAACAAACCTCCTGTCATTGGAACTGAAATACACTTCATCCAACAAGCGTTAGATAGCGATAAAATATCGGGTGACGGCTCATTTGGAAAACGTTGCCAAGCTTGGTTTGAAGAGCGATTACCAACCCATAAGGCGTTACTGACGCCGTCTTGTACTGCAGCGTTAGAGTTAGCCGCTATCTTAATAGATGTTGTGCCTGGCGATGAAGTCATCATGCCAAGCTACACATTCGTGAGCACGGCGAACGCGTTTGTGTTGAGAGGTGCAAAAATCGTATTTGTTGATATTCGCTCAGATACAATGAATATCGATGAGAAATTAATTGAACCCGCTGTCACCGAGAGAACAAAAGCGATTGTTCCTGTACATTATGCTGGGGTTAGTTGCGAAATGGATACGATCATGGAGCTTGCCGAAAAGCATAATCTTTTCGTCGTTGAGGATGCTGCGCAAGGTATGATGAGTACCTACAAAGGAAGGGCGTTAGGTACTATTGGTCACATTGGAGCTTTTAGCTTTCATGAGACCAAGAACTATACCAGCGGTGGAGAAGGCGGATTACTAATTATTAATGATGAGCGATTTAAGCAACGAGCTGAGATTATAAGAGAGAAAGGCACAAATCGTAGCCAGTTCTTCCGCGGGATGGTCGACAAATATCAATGGGTCGATATTGGCAGTAGTTATCTACCGAGCGAGCTTCAGGCTGCTTATTTATGGGCGCAACTTGAAAATGTTGAAATAATTAATAGTGATCGATTGAGAACATGGCAGTTCTATTATGATGCGTTTAAGCCGTTGGCCGAATCGAAAAGCGTTGTTCTCCCAACTATTCCAGAACTTTGCGTACATAATGCACACATGTTTTATTTAAAAGTTAAAAATATAGATGAGAGATCTGCTTTGATCGAATTCCTTAAAGAGAATGGAATAACAGCTGCATTTCATTATGTGCCCTTACATACAGCTAAGGCTGGTTTACAATTTGGTGAATTTTCGGGCAAAGATAACTTCACGACCTCAGAAAGTGAACGTTTGATTCGTCTACCACTTTGGTACGGAATTAACGAAAGGGATATTGAACATATTGTGGACGCTGTTTATCGGTTTTTTGGACAAAAATGACCCCTAGGAAAATCGCCGCGTTTGCAATAGGCCCTTTTGGCGGGGCATTATTCGGCTTAGTCACACTTCCTGTTATTACTTGGTTTTTCTCGCAAGAGGACGTGGGGCGTCTCTCGATGCTTCAAGTTGTGATGGGCTTCAGTATACTGCTATTCAGCCTCGGACTAGATCAGTCATATGTTCGCGAATTTCATGAAGTAGATGACCGACCTAAGTTACTTAAGCACGCGACCTACCCAGGTATCGTACTATTAAGTTTGTCGGTAGTGGCTTTGATGGTATTTGGCGTCAGCTTATCTCAGTTGGTTTTCGGAGTTGAAAGTTTCACTTTAAACTTACTGATAATACTGGCTTTACTGAGTAGCTTCCTCTCTCGGTTCTTGTCGTTAATCCTAAGGATGCAAGAGCGGGGACTGGCATATTCAATGAGCCAGCTCTTACCAAAGCTTCTTTTGCTCTGTACCATCGGTGCCTATTTATTTCTGGACGCTGATAAGACACTTGTAAACTTGATAGCAGCCTACACTGCTGCAACTTTCTTTGTTTGTTTGGTTTATGGATGGAATACGCGGCGGGAATGGTTTCCATCTATATCTACAAAACTAGAAGTAGCGCAGTTCCGCAATATGTTTGCCTTTGGTCTCCCGCTGATCGTTGGGGGATTGGCATTTTGGGGATTGACCGCAGTAGACAAGATTTTTCTTCGGGCGCTTACGAATTTTGACGAGTTAGCAGTCTATTCTGTAGCGGTAAGTTTTGCTGCTGCAGCAACAATTTTAAAATCGGTATTCTCAACAGTCTGGGCGCCAATAGTCTATAAATGGGCTAGTCAAGGAGAAGGTATCGAGAAGGTCGAGAAGGTAACGAACTACGTATTAGCGATAGTGGTGTTAGTCTTTTGTTTGACAGGCTTATTTTCGTGGGTAATTACCTACTTTCTGCCTTCAAACTACTCCGGAGTTCAATGGATCGTGATTTCCTGCATCGGATACCCATTGTTATACCTGTTATCTGAAACAACAGTTGTAGGGATAGGCATAACCAGAAAAAGCAGTTACTCAATGTTTGCGGCAACGTTAGCCTTTATCGTCAACCTGATTGGGAACTGGATGTTGATTCCAGAGTATGGCGCAAAAGGGGCTGCCGCGAGCACGTGCTTTTCATTTTGGGTGTTTTTCATTCTACGAACTGAGTTTTCTATTTTTCTCTGGCAACCCCTGCCGAGAAGGCGCTTGTATTTAATGAGCGCACTTTGTGTGGCGATGGCCATCGTATCTACTTTATTCGGCGATAATTGGAGTCAAACGGTTCTTATGTTATGGGGAATAGTCCTTTTAGGGGCATATGTTGTGTTTGCAACGGAAGTTAGTTCTACGTTCCATTACTTAAGATCGAAGCTGCAACGAGTTTAATAGTCGCATGGTGTGTATTCAGTCCAAATTAACAGTATTACTGAATCAAGAAAACGTTACCTAGACTCGACTAATAAATACGACAGAACATCCCAATGTTTTACAATGCATACGGAAAAATTAGGAAGAAATGATGCTATTTAAAGGGAAAACACTCCTTATTACCGGTGGAACAGGCTCATTCGGCAATACTGTTCTTCGTCGATTTCTCGATACTAATATCTCTGAAGTACGCATTTTCAGCCGTGACGAAAAAAAACAAGATGACATGCGCAAAGCGTACAATCATCCAAAACTTAAATTTTATATTGGCGACGTCCGCGACTACCAAAGCGTTTTGAATGCCACTCGTGGAGTTGATTTTATCTATCACGCAGCTGCCCTGAAACAAGTTCCATCGTGTGAGTTCCACCCAATGGAAGCAGTCAAAACAAATGTGCTTGGCACAGAAAACGTTCTAGAAGCGTCCATCCAGAACGGTGTTAAACGTGTTGTTTGTTTGAGTACCGACAAAGCTGTTTATCCTATAAATGCGATGGGGCTCTCAAAAGCCATGATGGAAAAGGTCATGGTCGCTAAATCGCGTAATGTTGGCGACACAAAGACCGTTATTTGTGGCACACGCTATGGAAACGTCATGGCATCTCGTGGCTCGGTCATTCCGCTTTTTGTTGACCAGCTTCGCGCCGGTAAACCTCTTACGATTACCGACCCAAATATGACGCGTTTCATGATGACACTTGATGATGCGGTTGATCTGGTTCTGTACGCATTTGAGTATGGTACCAATGGCGACATTTTTGTCCAGAAAGCACCTGCCGCGACGATTGAAACACTCGCCAAGGCTGTTTTATCGGTTTCCGGCAAAGAAGAGCACCCAATCGAAGTTCTCGGTACCCGGCACGGTGAAAAATTGTTCGAAGCGCTGCTTTCTCGTGAAGAGATGGTCTGTGCTGAAGACATGGGCCAATATTACCGAGTCCCGCCTGATTTACGTGACCTGAACTACTCGAAGTACGTTGAGCAAGGCGATAAGCGTATTGACCATGTAGAAGACTACAACTCGCATAACACCGAGCGACTTGATGTTGAGGGCATGAAGAAGCTTTTAATGAAACTCGGTTTTATGCGCGCTTTTGCAAAAGGCGACTACATTAATCCTGAAGGCTAAACGGAGTTTTCATGAAGCTTTTAATTACCGGAGCGAATGGTTTTGTCGGCAAGAATCTAACCGTCCACCTGGATGAAATGAAAGACGTCGACTATGTAACCTTTACCCGGCAAAATACCTTGGATGATGTTCCCTCTCTTTTGGAAGGTGTTGATTGTGTTGTGCATTTAGCTGGCGTCAACCGACCCGAAACCGAAGATGAATTTGCGAAAGGGAATGTCGATTTGACTCAGGCCTTACTTTCAAAGATTGAGTCAACGATTGAAAGTACCGGCCGGGCGCGTTCGATTATCTATTCATCTTCTATTCAAGCAGAACGTTCGAATCCTTACGGTGTTAGTAAGCTAAATGCAGAGAAGGCGGTAATCGAATACGGAACCCGTAATGATGTCGCGGTACGTGTTTATCGACTGGCCAACGTGTTCGGTAAATGGTGCAAACCCAATTATAATTCAATGGTTGCTACCTTTTGCCACAATATATGTCGCGATTTACCCATACAGGTGAACGACGAGAGTGCTGAAGTAAAATTGGTGTACGTAGACGACGTTTGTGTCGAGTTGATTGGTATGGCACGACAAATGAGCGCAAACCAAGCTGCTAAAGGTGTTACTTATCGTGAAGTAGAGCCTGTTTATACCGCCACTGTTGGTGAAATTGCTCAAGCACTTTCTGATTTTAAAGCAAGTCGCACCAGCTTAGTGACAGAGCGAGTGGGGGATGGCTTTACTCGGAAGTTGTATTCGACCTACATTAGTTATTTGCCCCGTGAAAGCTTCTCGTACAAGGTACCTAAATATGGTGACGAGCGGGGCGTATTTGTCGAAATGCTGAAAACCAAAGACTCAGGACAGTTTTCGTTTTTCACAGCACATCCGGGCATCACGCGCGGTGGTCATTATCACCACACCAAGAATGAAAAGTTCTTGGTGATCAAAGGTCAGGCTCGCTTCTGTTTTCGCCACATGGTCACAAGTGAGATTCATGAACTATTCACTGATGGCAATACACCAGAAATCGTCGAAACAGCGCCAGGCTGGAGCCATGACATTACCAACGTGGGTGACGATGAAATGGTCGTGATGCTGTGGGCCAATGAAATATTTGATCGTGAAAATCCTGATACCTACGCGGCGCCTGTGCAACCACCTGAGCTGTCAGAGTAAGAATCACATTAAGAGTAAATCGGCATGAAAAAGCTAAAGGTAATGACGATTTTAGGGACGCGCCCTGAAATTATTCGTTTATCGCGCGTAATGGCCGCGTTAGACCAAGTTGTTGAGCATAAAATAGTCCACACGGGCCAAAATTATGACTACGAATTAAACGATGTTTTTTTCGAAGAGCTTGGCGTACGCCAGCCTGACCATTTTTTGAATGTTGACACTACAAGCTTGGGTAAAAGTCTTGGTGAGATCTTAATTAAGACCGAGCAGGTGATCCTTGAAGAAAAACCAGATGCAGTGTTGGTATTAGGCGATACCAATAGCGTAGTAGCCACGATGATGGCCAAGCGCATGAAGGTGCCCACCTATCATATGGAAGCTGGTAACCGTAGCTTCGATGCCAACGTACCGGAAGAGATCAACCGCAAATTGGTTGACCACCTCGCTGACTTTAATTTGGTTTACACCGAACACGCGCGTCGTCACTTGCTCAGCGAAGGGTTGTCGCACCGCTTTATATATTTAACTGGCTCACCGATGCGCGAAGTCTTGGAGCATGTACTGCCTTCAATTGAAGCATCGAACGTGCTTGAACAATTGAAGTTAGAAGCTAAAAAATTCTTTATAGTTAGTGTTCATCGAGAAGAGAATGTCGATAGCAAAGAGAACCTATACAAAGTTGTAGAATGCTTGAAAGCACTGCATAAAGAATATGGTTACCCAGTGGTCGTATCAACCCACCCGCGCACGCGCAACCGACTAGAGAAACTCGGACGCGCTGATTCTAGTGAAGGCATTCAATTTTTAAAACCGTTCGGATTCTTCGATTACAACAAGCTTCAAATGGAAGCATTTTGTGCCATTTCTGACAGCGGAACTATCAGCGAAGAATCATCAATCCTGAACTTCCCAGCAGTTACCATGCGTCGTTCGATTGAACGCCCCGAGGCTCTGGATACAGGCGCTATTGCGCTTACAGGACTTGATGTCGACACCCTTATCGAAGGCGTTCGAATTGCAGTCGCACAACGTGATGTGTTTTCTGGCACAGAACGTGAAATTCCAGAAGAATACAAGATTCGCAATACCTCTGAGCGTGTGGTGCGATTGATCACTGGTACGGCTAAGTTGACGCCGCATTGGAAGAATATGGATGGTTTCAGTAGATATGACTGGTAAAAAAAAGAAGATTCTTATGGTTCACCATGGTGCTGGCATTGGTGGCGCTCCAAAGAGCATGTCGCTTATTGCGCGCCGTTTAGCTAGTAGTAATTACGATGTAACAGTATTACTGCTCAAAGATTCTAGTGCAAAACGCCTATTCGAGGATAAAAATATTAATTTGGTCATTAGTAGAGTACCAATCTATTATTTTTACCATATGTCAAAGTGGGTTAAGTTTTGGGAATTTCATAAGTTATTCTCCCAAATGATTTCCTTTATTGTTCATCTAACAATTATTGCTCCGTATTATCTGATAAAATTTAAGCCAGATATTCTATATTTGAATAGTTCGGTTCTCATTGACTGGGGACTTGCTGCTCGAGCGCTAAAGGTGAAAACACTCCAACATATTAGGGAAACGATAGCATCAGGGCATCTTGGCCTTCGACGAAAACTTCTTAGCTATTATTTTAAAAATATACCCACTGTGGTAATAAATATTAGTCAGCATAACGAAGGACGAATACTATCATCTTCCAACCGACCTAATAATTTTCACTTGGTTTACAATTACTCGATCGCAGAACGACGTAATGAAGTTCCTCCTAGGAAGCGGTGGGATTTTATATATTTAGGTGGTTCGGCCGAAATTAAAGGATACCCGTTATTAAAGTCAATATTAAAAGAAAATGGCACCGGTTCAAGCATTGCAATATGTGGAAGTTTTAACGATAGCTCGTTTTTAGATTTTATGAGTAAAAATCGTAATATAAGTTACTTAGGTGAAATACAAGACGTGATGTCTAGATTAAGCCAGTCGAAATTCTTGTTAAATCTGTTTTTTAAGCCTCACTTTTCCAGACCAATAATTGAGGCGTTTTCATCTGGTTGTATCCCTATTTCGACATCATATCAAGGAGTAGAGGAACTGCTGACCAATGGAGTAGACGGGTATATTATCCCCGATGAATGCCTAAATAACCCCGAACTGATGAAAACGTTTTTAATTGGCGTGATTAATATGGATAATAAAACAAGAAACGAGATTATCGAAAACGGATATATGAAATATCTAACGTTATTTTCTCATAAAAATGAAGATAAAATATTAAAAATATTAGGTGATATGAGCGACTTATGAATTCAGCTAATAATTTTGAAAATATAATATTTGTAGGTAATTTCGCATTACCAGATGTGAACGCAGCCGCCGTCAGGGTGCAAGCTGTGCGAGAGACTTTATCTGGTTTCGACGCAGAGTTTATCTGTACGAAAGAAGTGAAGAACTATGTTCGTTTAATTTTTGAAGTTATTCGGAGAAAAAGGAAGAACTCTATTATATGGCTATATAACCCGAATGTTATTAGCGTACTTTTATTTAATACAATCAAGACATGTTCAGGCACTAAAGTAGTAATAGATATAACAGAAAAGCTTGATTCAAGACCAGTCAACGTTAAAAAAGCTCTTAAATTCCTGAGCGGGCATCTGGTTAAAAAGATGCTAACCATTAATGATGGTTTAATCGTTTCTAGCGTATATTCCTCAAAAATTCACTTCAACAAGAACACCTTGGTTTTACCTACTTATCTACCGTCAGCACTATCGATTCCTCCTAAAGAAGCGAAGAAGGAGAAAGTTATTATATATTTTGGGAGTCCATTCGCACTTCAGAAATCTTTATTAATGAAAGATCGTGTATATATTAAGGAGAGGTTAGATCTTCTTGTAAAGGGATTTGATGTCGCAGATCGAAATGATTGGAGACTATTTTTGGTGGGCGTCAACAAAACCGAGTTTCTAGATGTATTTCCTGACTTAGATGATATTGTACGAGATAATACAAACATCTGTTTTTTCGGTCGCTTACATAGGGCTGAAGTCTTAAAGATGGTGGCAAGTTCGTCATTTTCATTTTGTGTTAGGGATGATAAGGATGGCATGAGAATTGGATTTCCAACAAAGGTTTTTGAGAGTGTCGCCGTAGGAACTAGAGTTATTGTAAACGACACCTCCGATGTAATGCGGTACTTGACTAATTATGATAACTGTTTTTTGGTAAGTGAACGTGATTTCTTAACGCCAAATTCGATTTTCCAACAGCTCGACAAAATAGTATCTCATAGCGACAGTGAAATTACGGTTCCGAGTCAATGCAGGCCATCTTTTTGGAGAGAAAGCTTGATGGCGTTTCTTTCTAGAATTCGGGATAAAGGGTAAAAGAAATGTTGCTAAGAAGACAGCCATTATTTCTTTTTTTATATCTTTTACCTTTTGTTTTGATTGGGATTTTCAAAAGTTTAGATTTCGGTGTAGACACTCCGAGGTATTTAGATGAATTCCTGTTTTACGCCGATGGCGGCAGTATATTTATGAGGACGTTTGAACCTGGCTTTGGTTTTATATCAATGATTATCGGGAAATATGCGTCATTGCCCTTTTTGTTTTTTCTTTTCTTCCATAATACGTTTTTCGCCACAAGCATTTTAATGTTATCCAGAATGGTTAATTATGAAACTATTTTCTTTGTTAATAGCTTGATGTCGTTAAGTTTTTTTTCATTTTCAAATTCCGGGATCAGGCAGACTTTAGCGATCTCTATATTGTGTATTGCAATGTATTGGTTAATTTCTTGCAGAAAAGTTGCCGTTTATTGGATATTAGTGGCCATCGCGGCTTTATTTCATAACTCAGCGATCATCTCAGGAACCATTCTTTTCGGCATATTTTTAATATCCGTTCCCATGACAAAAGCTAAACCGAGTTTTATCTTCATAATTTTCTTGAGTGTTTGTGGTTTTGCTATAGCTTCCAGTACGCTTCTTTCCTTTTTGTATGAATCTTATTCTAATCCACTTAATGATGATCTTGTATTAAACTTTAAATTACCAGTAGTATTTTCAGTTGTTTCTATTGCAGGTCTCATGCTTGCTTTTACGAATAGACAACGGGTCATCAAGAACTTTCGCCTGTGCTATGAAGTTGATAACGGGTCAATCAATGTTTTCAGATTCGTTGTTGTTTTATTGATAACTGTTCCAGCCCTTTATTGGGTCTCAACAGAGATTCGCTTGGTAGACAGAGTTGCATTGTACTTGGTGCCTGCTTATTGGCTAATTATATCTATGGTATTTTCTGCGTCCCTTTCGAGGAGGAGTATGTACCTAGTTAACATAATAAGTGTAGTGTTTTTGTCATTTGTTGTAATGCGCGTGATCCTATGATTGCTGAGATAACCTATTCACTGCAACACCCGTTCATTGTTGGTTGGGGTTGGTCGTTTAATATATCTTTGGCTAAATTCAGCATCTTGTGCATCGACACCGCTAGAACTGATTCTTCATTAATCGTGATTTCCCTGTTTTTACTAACTTTTGATAAAGATGTCATATTATGAAGATTTTTATTTTAGCATCATCCCCAGATTCGCTTCAGAATTTTCGTGGCCAACTTATTTTAGATCTCGTGGCACGAGGACATAAGGTTATTGCTTGCGCGCCAAATTTGTTGGTAAGAACAGATAAGGTTGAATGGTTAACTAAACATAATGTGATTTGTTTAGATGCACCATTTTCGCGAGTCGGATTATCCCCAGTAGGTGATCTAAAAGCATTATTTTTATTAGTAAAAATTTTACGTCATCACAAACCCTTGGTTTTCATTTCTTATACTATAAAGCCCGTGATTTGGGGAGGATTAGCAGCACGAATTTCTTGTATTCCAAAACGTGTCGCATTAATCACTGGTCTTGGCTATGCATTTACAGGAAAAGCCGAAGGTAAGAGAAAGTTAATTCAAACTATCGCTAGGACATTATATCGTATTTCGCTCAAAGGAATGCACCAAATATTTTTTCAAAACCCAGATGATAAAAATGATTTTGCAAATTATAAATTACTTCCGGTCACGGCGAAGATCGATATCCTAAACGGGTCTGGTGTTGATACAAATATTTTCTCTCATTCACCGTTACCGGACGTTCCTATAAGATTTTTACTAATTGCAAGACTTCTTGGTGACAAAGGTATACGTGAATATGCAGCAGCAGCTGAAATTGTCAAAAGTAAATATAATACTGTTGAGTTTGACTTAGTTGGTGGACTAGATCCAAACCCAGATGGATTAGTAGAGTCTGAAGTCAAACGATGGGTGGATAAAAAAGTTTTGAATTGGCATGGTAAGCAGGTCGATGTTAAACCGTTTATTAGAAATTGCCATGTTTATGTTCTTCCGAGTTATAGGGAGGGTACACCGCGTTCCGTAATCGAGGCCATGTCTATAGGTAGAGCTATAATAACAGCGGATTCGCCAGGGTGTAGAGAAACAGTTGTAGACGGATATAATGGGTTTTTGGTTTCAGTAAGAAACGTTGAGACTTTAGTTGAAGCAATGACAAAGTTCATTGAAGAGCCATTAATCATAACGAAGATGGGTCAGGCTTCGCGAAAATTGGCTGTAGAGAAATATGATGTGCATAAAGTAAATGCATTTATGATGACTCGGATCTTGTACTGATACTGATCTGGTCTGATTGGTTTTTATTCTGGCTATAAGTAGCAATAAAATAGGAGAGTGTAATAGGTTATCACTCGCTCATTATTGAACTATTCTACTCGTAGTCGACTGAGTCAGCTAGAAGGTAGTAAGCTGGTTCTACACAAGAGCTACCTAAGTCAACGGTTACAATCACCAACTCTGCTTTTCCAAGTAAATCTTCATTCCATTTTGTAACCAGTTGTTGGGGTTTACCTCTTTGTGGAGAAGGAACTAAGGTTGCACCATGGAACTATGGAAGTCAGGCTGGTGAAGTCGTTAATGCGGAAATGCAGTCGTTAGTTCGAAAATTGAAAGAGATTGAGTAAGATGGATATAATTCTCAGTCTCAAACGACTTAACAAGCACCAAGTATGGTTTAGTTCACTGGTCAGCTATTTGACATTCTTCATGTATAACATCGCTGAAGTATTCGCACACAGCTCAATTAAAGAAAGGTCTCACACGTGTTGTTAAAACGAACTTTCGATATCATTGTTTCGACGATTGGTCTACTACTGCTTTTGCCAGTTATGGTTCTGCTGATGCTGCTTGTACGGATAAAGGTTGGTAGCCCCATTTTTTTTCGGCAGAAGCGACCTGGTTTGAATGAAAACGCATTCTACATGCTTAAGTTTCGGACCATGACCGATGAGCGAGATGATGAGGGTAAGCTTCTACCTGATGAGATTCGCCTCACCCCATTCGGTAGCTTTCTTCGAAAAACGAGTCTCGACGAATTACCAGAGCTTGTCAATATCCTCAAGGGTGAAATGTCTTTTGTGGGACCAAGGCCGCTCCTATTTGAATATTTACATTACTACTCTGAAAAAGAGAAGCTAAGGCATAGTGTACGCCCTGGTCTTACTGGTTTAGCTCAGATCTCTGGACGAAACCATGTGAAGTGGGATCAACGCCTTGCGCTTGATGTAAAATATGTAGAGGAATGGAGTTTCTGGTTAGATGTCAAAATTCTGTTTAAAACAGCACTACAAGTGATGAGTTCAAAAGATGTTGTTGTAGTGCCGTCGAGTAAGTTCGGGAAACTCAGTGAGGAAAGAGACAAAAAAAAATGAGCTTATCACCCTACTATCGTTTGTCTGGGATTTCTGACGAGTTAGACCTAAATCTGTTCGTGAAACGTGATGACCTGTTGCCAGATTTTTTAGGTGGCAACAAGGTCAGAAAAAATGCGAGAATTTTCGATGGACTTAGTAAAGATACCGAGGTGGTAATCACGAATGGCGGTGCTGAGTCTAACCACGCTAGGGTCTGCGCTCTAATGGCTTCTCGATATGGAAAGAAATGCCATTTAGTTTTACATGGTAGCCCGCTATCCAGCTCTTTTTGTAATGGAAATAAGTTCTTTATTGAAGCATCAGGCGCGCAAGTTACACATGTTGAAGCCAGCGAGATCGGAAGTATGATCAAAAAACTCAAAGGTAACTATGAAGCGCAAGGGATTAAAGTCGATGTGATTCCTGGGGGGGGCCATAGTATTCTTGGTGCTAAAGCTTATATGGATGCGGTAAGCGAACTGCCCGAAGAGCCAGATTACATATTTATGGCTTCTGGCACGGGTGCCACACATGCAGGCATACAGGCTGGAGTAGTAACTAGAGGCTGGAAGACTAAAGTAATCGGCATTTCAATCGCCCGACGAAAACCTCGCGGAAAAGAAGCAGTTGAGGAAGTCTATTATCCACTTCTAAAAAAGGAGCTGAATTCCGCAAGGGATAAGTGCCCCGAAATCTTATTTGTTGATGATTATGTATGTGGAGGGTACTCCAAATACTCGTATGGTTTAATGGAAGAGATTAAAGAATTAGTTTTTAAAACCGGACTTCCATTAGATCCCGTATACTCAGGTAAAGCCTTCGTCGGTATGCTTGATTACCTGACAAATGAAAATATTGGAAGCGGTACCAAAGTTATTTTTTGGCATACCGGAGGTTTACTAAATTTACAATCAAGTTCGAACTTAGAATCGGAGTATCTACCCAAATGAAGGTAATTGTTTTCGGAAATGTGCCACTTGCAAGTTGGGTTATAGAAAAGATTTCAGAAAGTGGCAAAATGGATCTTCTGGGAGTGGTTTGTGATGATTATGCTGCAGAGCAATTCGACCATCATGGTTTAAACTACCCATCGACTTTGGAGTACTGCACATCGAATGGGATTATTAGACTTTCATTAATAGAGGCTGAAAAGCTGGCGATGAAACAGCCAATACTCGGAATTTCTGTTCGTTACAACATTTTATTCAAGCAAAGTTTTTATTCGCTATTCAGGCCTGGAATTATCAACCTTCATGGCGGCGAACTTCCACGGTTCCGGGGTACGAACATAGCAAATCACGCAATTCTTGAAGGAGTTGAAAGAGGGGCTGGTACTTTGCATTTTATAGATGAAGGGGTTGATACTGGTGACATCGTAAAGCGCGAGTATTTTCAGGTTTCAAAGCGAGAAACTGCCTTCAGTTTTTTTGTAAAGACTATAAACTCCCTTCAGAATGCGTTTCTCAAGCTGCTTAAAGAAATGGAAGGTAACGATCAAATTCCTCGTATCCCACAAGCCGAATTGATCACTAAAGGCGAAGTCGCGCATGAATATCGGCATAAAGACCTACTGGGTAAATCAAAAATTGATAAAGAGGAAATTAACTCTCCAATTTTTGATCGAAAAGTAAGAGCATTTCAGTTTCCTCCTCATACTCCAGCCCACATGATCATAAACGGCAAACAATACTTCGTTACAACCGAAGAAGAGCTTGGAGAATAATGAATATTCTGCTCACTTGTGCTGGCCGAAGAAAATATCTTGTGGACTATTTTAAAACCGAATTGGGCAATAGCGGGCGAGTTATAGGAGCAGATATGACAGCATCTGCTCCCGCGCTTGCAGGATGTGATGTCTATCATTTGGTTCCTTCTGTAGATGCGCCGAACTATATTGAAGCACTTCTCTCAATCTGCAAAGCCGAGAAAGTTGATGCAATTGTTTCATTGAATGATTTGGAGCTTCCAGTGCTTGCCTCTGCGAAGGATAAGTTCACTGCAGTCGGTACTAAAGTTATCGTTTCGGAAGAGAAAGCAATAAATATTTGTGGCGACAAATTTGAAACCTGTAAGTTTGCAGAATCCATTTCGGTACCAGCACCTAAGACCTTTCTTTCCCTTAATGATGCTCTTATCTCATTGAGCGATAATACAATCTCGTACCCAATTATCGTAAAACCGCGATGGGGATCGGCTTCGATCGGTCTGTACGTGGTCAATACTGATAGTGAACTCCGAGAAGCATATGCGTTGTGTAAGCGCATCTTACAAGGCTCATTTTTATCGAAGCTGGCGACTGATGAGAAAGTTGTACTGATTCAAGAGTTCATAAGAGGTCCGGAGTTTGGAGTGGATATATTCAATGATCTTGAAGGTAGCTGTCGTGGTGTTGTGCTTAAAAAGAAGTTAGCAATGCGAGCGGGCGAAACCGACAAGGCAATAACCATTCAGTCAGAAAAGCTAAAGGCATATGCAGACGCAATTGGAGATGTTTTAGGGCACATTGGAAATCTTGATTGTGACTTTCTAGAGCGTGATGGCGAATACTATTTACTCGAAATGAACCCTCGCTTTGGTGGTGGATATCCATTTTCTCATGAGGCCGGTGCAAATCTAGTGAAAGCTTTGCTGCAATGTCTTCGCGGCGAAAGTGACCAAATATCAATTAATTACAAAGCAGATCTGACCTTCGCGAAATGTGATGTGCTTGTTTCTGTTCCATCTGCAGTAGAGTAAACTCGCTTATGCTAAACACCCAATTTTCGCCTTGGCCATGTTTCACCGAAGAAGAAGCCAAGGCTGTTCACGATGTTGTATTATCAAATCGCGTAAATTACTGGACCGGCACCGAATGCCGAGAGTTTGAAAAAGAGTTTGCGACTTATACCGACTCTAAATATGCGGTCGCTTTGGCTAACGGGACACTCGCCCTAGATGTTGCATTGCGCGCGCTCGAAATAGGAGAGGGCGACGAAGTCATCGTAACCCCTCGTACCTTTATTGCATCAATTTCAACTGTGGTTAATGCTGGTGCGACACCAGTTTTTGCAGATGTTGATCGTGAAACACAGAATATCGAAGCGCACACTATCGAGCCGGTCATTACCCCACGTACCAAAGCCATTATTGTTGTGCACTTAGCCGGACGTCCTGCCGAAATGGACGCGATTATGGCTTTGGCTGACAAGCACGGGCTGTACGTCATCGAAGACTGTGCCCAAGCACACGGAGCGCGTTATAAAGGCCGCTCAGTGGGGAGCATCGGACACATCGGTGCCTGGTCGTTCTGCCAGGACAAGATCATGACCACCGGCGGTGAGGGCGGCATGGTCACCACCAACGACGAATCCCTGTGGCGTAAAATGTGGTCATTTAAAGATCACGGCAAAAGTTATGAAGCCGTGTACGAACGCGAACACCCACCAGGTTTTCGCTGGTTGCATGAAAGCTTCGGTACCAACTGGCGCATGATGGAAATGCAGGCCGCGATTGGCCGTATCCAATTGAAGCGGATGGCTTCGTGGACTGCAGCTCGCCAGCGTAATACCGCGGCCATTACCGATGCGTGTTCTGTATTTTCTGTGGTGCGAACGCCAGCTGTTCCCTACCTCATGAAGCATGCGTGCTATAAACACTATTGCTTTGTTGAGCCTGAGCATTTGGCGGAAAGCTGGACACGCGATCGTATCGTTTCCGAAATCGTTGCCCGCGGCGTGCCTTGCTTTCAGGGTTCCTGCTCTGAAGTGTATTTAGAGAAAGCTTTCGATAACACTGGTTGGCGTCCCTCCGAGCCACTTCCGGTTGCGCGAGAACTGGGCGAGACGTCTTTAATGTTTTTGGTGCATCCGACGTTGACCGATGCTGAGATTGAGAAGACGTGTTCGGTTATTCGTGAAGTGTTAGCGCTTGTGCAAAAATAGGACCCAGGGTTCAGCTCACGGACTCGACCGAACCATAAGCCATAAAGCTGTTCGCCAATACTTATCTGGCGATGCGCGTTGCTTATTTTAATGAACTCGATACCTACCCCAGATCAATGGGTTAGACGCTCGCCACACCATCGACGGTGTCTGCTCAAAGGCTTCTCGCTTAAATTCTGTACTGTATTTTCTTCGTTTGGTCATGAACACTCCTTATGGGCACATTATGCCTCTTTATGGATGTGTCCGTAAAATCTGGGTAGAACCCCCGGCGATTTATGTGACGCTTACGTTGTTACCGGCAGTGTAAAAATGACCCCCTAACGGCAACTGAAAATTGACCCCCTGAAGTAAACTAGCGGTTTTGCTCAAGAGGCCGCTTTCGATGTTAACTCAGGAGATGGTTGTGACCATTAAAGTACTCAAACACCAAGGTAAGTCGATTAAAGGGATAGCGCGCGAAACCGGCCTGGCCCGCAACACCGTTAAAAAATATCTGCAGCAAACTGAGAGTGCGCCGGTGTACCAACGCAGTGTTGTGCGGCCGAGCAAGCTTGACCCCTTCAAAGACTATATTCAGTCGCGAATCAAAGCCGCTCATCCAGATTGGATACCAGCAGCCGTGCTCTACGAAGAGATACTGGCTCGTGGATACCAAGGAAAAATCAGGATACTCAGTGAGTATGTCGCCACGTTTAAACCAAAGCAGGCTGCCGATCCACTAGTACGTTTTGAAACCGAGCCAGGTAAGCAGCTACAGGTAGATTTCACCATTATTCGCCGTGGAACCCACGCACTAAAAGCCTTCGTGGCGACGCTGGGTCGGAACGTGTCAACCTTATTTGAACCATCAGTGTGAATCGAACCGGTAAATTCGGAGGCGTATTTGTTTGAGTCATGCTGCCTCATCTTCTGCTAGTTGTCGATAATAGTTATCTTCATACTCAGCAGGTGGAATATCCCCGATGGGACTCAACAGGCGCTTATTGTTGAACCAGTCGACCCAATCGAGTGTTGCCAGTTCGACTTGCTCGAGCCCTCGCCAGGGTCCGTCTTTGTAGATGACTTCCGCTTTATACAGGCCGTTAATCGTTTCAGCTAGCGCGTTATCATACGAGTCCCCAACACTTCCAACTGACGCACTAAAACCCGCTTCTGACAGTCGCTCTGAGTAGCGAATAGACACATACTGGCTACCGCGGTCACTGTGGTGAATAACGCCTTTCGGTTTTCCTCGTGACCATAATGCTTGCTCTAAGGCGTCCAGGATTAACTGTGTCTGCATCGATTTCATCACACGCCAACCAACAATCTTGCGCGAGAAAACATCGGTGACAAAGGCGACATAAACAAAACCTGACCAGGTCGCGACGTAGGTGATGTCTGCGACCCACAGTTGATTCGGGCGCTGCGCAGTAAACTCACGATTGACCAAATCTAATGGTTTATCCGCACTGTCATCGGGAATGGTCGTGACACAGCCGCGACCTCGGCGCACACCACGAAGGCCCTGAACGGTCATCAACCTGGCGACCGTGCAACGGGCAACCGTAAAGCCTTCTCGTATCATCTGTTTCCACACTTTTCTGACGCCATAGCAGCTGCGGTTTTCCTGCCATACGCGTAGAATTTCTGGTTTTAGTGCTTCATCCTGATGAAAACGCTGGCAGCGACGCTCTGGCTCCGCTTCAAGTGACTTGCAGCGATAATACGTTGATGGTGCAATCTTTAAGACCCGACAGATTGGCTCGACACCATACAACGCCCGGTGAGCATCAATAAACTGGACTATTTCTTCGGTTTGCGGTCGAGCTCCGCCTGCGCAAAAAATGCAGCAGCTTTTTTCAGGATCTCGTTAGCCTGCTTGAGCTCTTTGTTCTCTCGCTCGAGCTCTTTCATTCTGGCTGCGGCATCACTGGTGACCCCTGGCTTCTTGCCTGAGTCGACCTCCATTTTGTTGACCCAGGACCTTAAGGTTTCTGGAGTACAACCAATTTTGGATGCAATAGATACCAAAGCAGCCCATCGCGACGAGTGCTCATGCTCTGATGTCAAAACCATGCGAACAGCACGTTCGCGGACTTCCGGTGAATAGGTGATTCTTTTGTTCATTGGCTGATTCTCTCAAGATTATTAGCCTCCGACAAACCCGGTTTGATTCAGACCTTACCTTTGGTTTTCGCCCGGTAAGGGCGGCAGGCTCTTAACCTAAAACCATAATCGGACGCCAGTTCCAGCAGATGCTTATTCCAGCGGTGACGCCCCTCACCATACGCATCGCGCTCAATCATCAGGCACTTGGCATTATCAAACAGCACTTCCTTCGGCACTCCACCAAAATAGTGAAGCGCTTCGCGGATACCGGTTATCCAGTCTTCCTGCTTCTCGTGGGTGCTGAAACGAACGTACGAACCGCGACTAAAACCCAGGGTTGCAACGAACGCCTCGAGCTTAAAGCGACCACGCTTAATGGTCGTAAAGTCGACCTGCATCTGCTGGCCCGGCGCGGTTTCAAAACGAACGACGTCCTCTTCGGTTTGAGGCTTAAACTGGCGAATGTAGATTTTTACAATCCCTTCCTTGCCGTGGTAGCCCTGTTTTTCAATTTCACGGAATAAAACAGCGCCCGGTATCCAGTATGGCTTCGCGGCTTCAATACGCTCCCGGAACGTGTCAACCTTATTTGAACCATCAGTGTAAAAGTTAAATTGTTTTTTCTATGAACCTGGGTAGCGTTGGAAAGTTAACGCCAGATTCAACGAGCTGGTCATTGTCGTCGTCAGTCACCGGATTGATTTCAACAACCGCAGGTGGTGCCTTAGCGACAGGACGTTTTCTAAATCGCTGAGGATGTTGATTAAATGCATCATCCAGCACTTTCTGTCTCGCTTCAGCTAATGTTTTCCAATCGCCGGTAAATACTTGTTGGGGCGTGTAGCCAGCCAGGTTGCTGTGATAATGACTTTCGTTGTACCAACTAAAGTAGTCTCGACACCAGTTTGAAGCGTGGCCGTATCCCTTAAAACGCCGGGGATAATCCGGCTGATATTTCAGTGTTTTAAATTGTGCTTCGCTCATTGGGTTATCATTACTGACGCGAGGTCGGCTGTGACTGGCTGTAATCGTTAAGTCAGACAAAACATCCAGGTAGCAATGCGCCGTCATCGGCATACCTCGATCTTGATGGACAGTCAGGCTGTTTGGCTTAATATCGTATCGCTCGACAGCCTCTTCAATCAGTTGTTGAGCTAATTTGCTATTTTCTTTGCGTGACAGCATCCAGGCAACGATATAACGGCTGAATAAGTCCATAACAACGTAAAGCGACAAATACTCGCCATGTTTTTCGGTTGGCAGTTTGGTGATGTCCCAGGTCCAGACTTCGTTCGGGTACGTTGCCTTCAGTCTTGGTACTGTATGGTTTTGTGGCGGACGCTGTTTACGTCGTTCACCGTTTAATTTATCGGCACGTAATATGCGGTGAATGGTGCTGATCGAGCATAAGTAAATTCCTTGCTCTAACAATGAGTGATAAACCTGTACCGGCGGCTGGTTACAATAGGCTTCACTGCTGAGTTTTTGTTTGACTTCATCGCGTTCAGCACTCGATAAGGCACTCGGTTGTTCGGCCTGTTGGCGTGACATCCGGCGTGGCCTCGGCGGGCCACAAAATGCCTTACGACGTCGATGACGGCGCACCGTATTGCGGTTCAGGGCCAGTATGTCACAAGCTGTCCGCTCAGGAATGTGTTTAAACGCATCGTTTTCAAGTAACATTATGAGTTGCTCTCGGTGTCCGCTTGATCGATCAACGCAAAGGCTTTTTTTTGGAGCTCAAGGCAACTATCTTTTAGTTGCAACTGCTCCTGCAGGCGCTGGTTTTCTTTTTCGAGCTTTTCGATGCGTTTTTGCTCTGGTGTTTGGCTCGATTGCGGCCCGGGTTGTGATTTAGAAAGACCGGCTACGCCTTGACTACTAAACTCACGACGCCATTGCGCAAGCTGGTTTGAATATAGCTTTTCACGACGCAACAACTGACCGAGCTCTCCGTGTTGACAGGCATCGGCTTTTTTCAAAATGTCGAGTTTGTACTCGACACTAAATGTACGCCGTGTGCGCTTTTCATGCTCTGGCGACGGAGTGATTTCTGGGCTGATAGTGCTAACGGGTTTTGGCATTTGGCTCTCCTAGTCCGCCCTGAAATCTATGTTATCGTAAAAACCTCTGGTTCAACACCATGCTGACACACAGGGCTCCCGCAGATAAGGCTTAAAAGGATCGAGCTTTGACGGCCGCTCAGGCCTTGGTCCGTAATTCGGTGTACGGGCGATGTCGCGCAAATAACTGCGAACGGTGTTTCGTGCTATGCCCAGTTGGCGGCTGATAGCCCGGATACTGTGACCTTGTTGGTGTAACACATGAATATCCACTAGTGACTCCTGATTTAACATTGCATCTCAACCGCCGTTCTTTTTTTAGACTAGGCGGTCATTGTGCCTCAGGTGGGTCAATTTTAAATTGCCGTTAGTGGGTCAGTTTTACATTGCCGATGACAACTGACCAGCAACTTACCGTTTAGCCAGTGGGCAGGTGCATTCGCGAACGACACAACATTAACAGCCGCGATGCTAGACCGCCTGTTGCACCATTGCCATGTGATTCAAATTAGTGGTGAGAGCTATCGGTTGAAGGACAAAAAGAAGATAGGTATTGCACCGATACTCGGTGAAATTTAACCCCAAGGGGGGTCAAAATTAGATTGCCGAATTAACCCCAAAGGGGGTCAAATTTAAACTGCCGTTGACAACGTCACTCGCGTCAGGGGCGAGAGCTACTTATAGATGTCAAACGGGCCCGCATTTGCGGGCCTTTTTCGTTTTTGTGTTTGAGCCTTAACTGAATGAATACGGATTTACCCGTAATACCGGTAAGATCCAACTCGGCCTTAGCCTTGTCGGCTATCACTAGTTGTTGCTCAATGAGTGACTTATTCGTGTCCGCGTTAATGACGTTCATTGACAGTCGGGCTGGTGTGTCGACTTTTCGTAAGTTCTCAAATGCCAGTTGTAATTGCTCTAGGTTATTAGCTACGGTAAATATTGGTGAACGAAAACTGATGTAATTGTGATAACGCAGTTCAATCTCGTCTCTGCCCTGTCGCTCAACAAACAAGCCGGTCCATTTGCCATGGCTTGATACCCAGTGTTTGATGTCTAAAGGATCTAAGTTATTGGTACTACAGCCTTTAATACTTTTGGTTTGACCGAATACCAGCGGGCGTTCGTTCATGGCTCCTAATTGCCGTTGCTCCGGGTTATCTAGGTTATCAGTGGTTATATACCAGGAGCCGGGGTAACGGTATGAGCATAACGAATTGGGCTGTTCATTTCCGATTCGCGCCAGACTTCTCCGCGGGTTACCTTCTTTTAGTAACGTATCGCGTAAGTCTTTATTTATAAACATTGGTGCCGATTGTGAATAACCGGAGAGTAATTGTCCCCGGATCGCTGACAGGCGCTGCTCTACTGGGTGTTGTTTAAATTGTTGTTGTTTGTATTGGGCGAGCACGACCCAAAGCACAACGCTTAAGGCAAGGCTGCATGTTACGACGGCTTTTATCGGCTTTTGCGCACTTATTTGTTGTACAGACCAGCACGGGACTTTAACAGCTGATAAGTGCGTCACTAAATAACCACATATGAATACCCAACTTAACGTGTGATCAGCGAAATTGTCGACCAGCAGTGTGGTCGCGACAGCGAGCAACAGCACATTGGCCCCTGAGGCGACACGTTTGACGAGTCTGGCGATAAGCGCTGCTACAAGCAGAGCGCCAACAATACCGGCATCTAACAATAGCTGCAGGTAGGCGTTGTGGGCGTTATTGACCACAGCCCCACCGTTATTGGCACTGAATAACCGAAAGCCGCCATTACTAACACCCAATAATGGATTCTCTTTGATCAGTTCTATCGCGCGGCTCCAAATGGGGACACGGTCACCAAAGGATTCAAGTGAAATAGACGGAATAAAATCAGCCACCTGCACCGGGACACCGGTATTTAGGTAAAACAGATAAGGAAAAAACTCGGCCAGCTTTCGGGTATAACTAAGTGGTGTGAATAGTAGAGCAAGGTGCGCGGCTACAACGGCAGCGATAATAACTAACAAGGCAAGTCGCTTTTGATGTTTAAATGTAGTCAGTGCGATGGCAATAATGCCGATGCCGGTTCCTAATAAAAACACGCGGGCCCCACTGAACATGCCTACTGCGGCGACCAGTAAGGCCAGCAGCGTACAAATGGAGACGAGAGTTCGCTGCTGCCTGGCGGTGGTAAGTGCCAGGCATAACAAACCGACGACAACCACAGTCGCGATACCACCCAGGTCAGTACTGACAGCAAACAAGCTGCGTGTATTCGTGTACCCGAGGCGATCGATCAAAAACTGCCTGGTGTTTTCGGTTTGGAGAAATGAATCCCCCGCTATCGAATACCGAAATACCTCCCATGCTTCTGCATAGTCCGCCATCTGCCAGAAGGCTATACCACAGAACAGTACCACCAAAAAGACCAATGGAGATGCTGGTGGAAGTTTCCACTTTTCTAATCGATTGGTCAGGCTGATACCACGCTCATTTTGCGGTAACACAAACAGCAGCACTGCCATCGGTATCGATAGTTGAAATATCGGAAAGGTTAGTCCCCAACGAATGAATTCCGCTGTTGTGGGATATAAGTCGCTGTTAACAAACAGGCTGATTAAACATACGACTTCATACGCAGCGAATAGGCCAAGCTCCACCCGGTACTTTTGCCAGACTCCTTTTAATCCAATGGTTAACCAGACTTTGTAAATAAGGAGTAGCCCCAACACAACCAAAATCGCTGGTACGAACTGTATGGGAAACTCCGGCCAAATGGACTTTGGTTGAAAAACGCTCAGTAATAGAAGCAGCGTAAAACTGCCGACATGGCGAAACTTAAATGATGACTGCGTTGAATCCATTCGGTGCTCGGAGTGGCTGGGTTAAGCTATTGTTATAATTTCCCGTAGTTTAGCGCGGAAGGCTTGTTAGCGGCAATACCCTATTGGTAGCCCAAAAAACTCGTGCCAGGGCACGAGGTACGCTGTCAATAACGGATTACCCTTGAAAAAAAGATTTCAAGGGTTAAAAAGTGTCGGGAAATCTCAGGTCCGCCGGTTTACTATTTGTAAACACCTTTATTTGTTTTATAGTTTACAAATAGTAAACGGAGTTACCTATGCATGTAATGTCGAAAAAGTCTTTTAATGAGGCTATGAAAAGTTACCCAAATGACGCGGGTGCTATTGAAGACTCGTATAGAATTTTAAGAAGCGGAAATTTTAAAACCCCTGGGGAATTAAGGGGCGTATTTAGTACCCTCGATAACTTTAAGTATAAAGATAAATGGTGGGTAATCGATATTGGCGGTAACAACCTTAGGTTAATCGCCTTTATTAAGTTTGAGCACAACCGAGTGTACGTCAAACATATAGTGACTCATGCTGAGTATGACGAAATTTGTAAGAAACAACGTAAGTAGGAGCAACACGATATGGTAGCAGTGGCAGAAATAACAGAGCTTGCAACTGAGCTGTGTAATCGCGCGCCTTTCCTGCGTGGGATCCGTAATGACGATGAACACGAACAAGCTCTTGCTATGATGGAAGAGCTTATTGAGGATTACGATGCGAATCTAGTTGTTATAGAAGCGCTGAGTACCTTAATTGCTCGCTATGAAGAAGACGCCACGTCTTTTTCAGCATTCAACTCGCGAGTCAGTGAACTTGATCCGGCCGTTGCGACATTAAGAGTAATAATGGACCAGCGGCAGTTAAAAACGAATGACTTTCAAAACGAGATCGGCGGTAAAAGCTTAGTTTCTCAAATTCTCAATGGCGGTAAGCGGTTGACCCGAAATCACATCGAACGGCTGGCTAAACGCTTCAACATTAGTCCTGCATTATTTTTCAATTAAGAGCTAAACTCCGGGGCTCTTTGCAATTACTTAACAATCCCTCATAATATCCAAATAATAATAAATTGAGCAGGAATAGCGCTGGAGAAGGATATGTTAGGTTTAGGGCTTGTCAGACGCTTTTTCGAAGTGCCGCGCTGGGCTAAGCGAGCAATCACGCTTATTTGTGATGCCTCCTTTATTAGCCTGTCGCTGATTCTTGCTTTGATGATTCGGGTTGGGGAAGACTGGTCAAAGTACTTTGGCCCGCCGCTTTACTATGTGATGGCCAGTCTGACTGTAGCATCGATACTAATCTGGATAAAACTTGGCCTTTATCGTGCCGTTATCCGCTACATGGACATCAAGGTGCTGGCGAATATCCTTTGGGGAGCACTCGCCTCAACCATCTTACTGGTGGGCGGCCTGTTTCTGTTTAATACAGACCTGCCACGCTCCGTTCCCTTTATTTACTTTACGCTTATTACGTTGCTCGTTGCCGGCTCACGGTTATTAGTACGTGGTTTTATCAATACTCAATCAATTAGGCGGCAGACAAATGTTGCTATCTATGGGGCAGGCTCTGCCGGACGGCAATTGTGTGCGTCACTGCACCATGGTGCTGAACATCGGCCGGTGTTCTTTGTCGATGACAATGAAAGCCTGCAAGGGACCACCGTTAACGATTTGCGGGTATTCTCGCCTGAGTTTTTACCGGAACTGATTAAAAAGCATAACGTCGAAAAAGTCCTGTTTGCGATTCCCAGTGCGTCGACTCGAGAGAAAAAAGCCATCTTTAATAATGTGCAGTCATTATCTGTCGAAATGCTGACGATACCGGGCAGTGCTGATTTGATTAATGGTAAAGTGAGTGTTAACCAACTGCGTAGTGTAGACATTCAGGACTTACTTGGGCGCGATTCCGTGCAGCCGGATGAGAAGTTACTGGACAAATGTATTAAAGAGAAAGTTGTAATGATCACCGGCGCGGGAGGCTCTATTGGCTCGGAGCTGGCTCGTTTAATTGCTACACGTCAGCCCAGACAATTAATTTTATTTGAACTGTCCGAATACAACTTGTATGCGATAGAGGGTGAGTTAAAAATCGTTGCGCCGGATCTATCAATTATTCCGATACTCGGAAGCGTCCAGGATAAAAACCAGGTCGGGCAGGTTATCAAGCGCTTTGGGGTGCAGACCATTTATCACGCAGCGGCATACAAGCACGTGCCCTTGGTTGAGTACAATGTGGTGAGCGGTGCCCGAAACAACATTCTGGGTACTCAGGTGGTTGCCGAGGCAGCTGAAAAATATGCGGTTGAGCATTTTGTCTTAATTTCGACCGATAAAGCCGTAAGGCCCACTAACGTCATGGGTGCTTCTAAGCGCCTTGCCGAGCTGGTCGTGCAGGATCTGGCCCAGCGTGCAAAAAAGACAACTTTTTCTATGGTGCGCTTTGGTAACGTGCTGGGCTCTTCTGGTTCTGTTATTCCGCTGTTTAAGCAGCAAATCGAGCAGGGTGGGCCGGTAACCGTTACACACCCGGACATCACTCGCTATTTTATGACGATTCCGGAAGCTGCTGCGTTGGTTGTTCAGGCGGGCGCTATGGCAAAAGGTGGTGAAGTTTTTGTACTGGATATGGGGCAGCCGGTTAAAATCATTGATTTGGCCACGAAAATGATTCACTTGATGGGCTTAACGGTGCGTGACGAGCACCACCCGGATGGCGATATTGACATTGCATTCACGGGGCTGCGTCCGGGCGAAAAACTCTACGAAGAGCTTTTAATTGGTGGTAATGTTTCAGGAACCCGTCATCCCCGAATCATGCGGGCGGCGGAGTCAGCGATGAGTTCGAGCGGATTAAGAACGCTGCTTGCAGAGCTATATGCTACCCACGAGTCTTTTGATGCAGTGACGGCTCGGCAATTGCTCACTAATGCGCCTGCTAGCTTTATGCCCTCCTCAGAGTTAGCCGATTTATTATCCGTAGTCCGGCCTAATGAAAAATCACTCAGTATTGTTGATATTAAATCCAGATGAGTCTCTCGCGCCAGGCCTCGATTTACGCCAGCTTTTCTGCCCTTAATGTTATTATCAGTTATGGGTTGTTATTGTTTATCGCCAATGTGATGAGCAAGCAGGGTTATGCAGATTTTGGTTTCTACTCGTCATTGATGAGCCTTTTACTCATCGCCGTTAACTGTGGTTATAAAGAAACCTTTTTTAAATGGGCAAGTCAGGGGCAGCTATCCTATCTAGATAAACTGCGAGACAGCTTTTACCCCTGGTTACTTTTTTTCGTTGTATTGGCAACCATTACCCTGTTTTTTAGCCCTGAAGCCGGTCTTGCAGGTCTGGGGTTTATTTCGTTATATGCTTTGACTGCGGTCTCAGGCCTTAACCGGGGTTTCGAGTATTATTTAAAAGATGCCATTGCAATCCCGACCTACCGAACGTTCTGGCTGGTGGGTTGTATTGTTATCTGGTGGCTATGGGGTCAATTGCCGGTTGAGGGGGTGTTTTTTGCCGCGCTGATCGGCTCCGTTGCGGCCACGATGCTGGTAACTACTCCGCCGGTAAAAAAGACATTGAACTTTGCTGCAGTCAGGCTTGAACGCTTTTCGCTGCCCTGGATGTCACCTACCATGCGCCATTTTTTCCTGGTTGAGCTGGCAACGGTTGCCTACATCCGTGTCGATATGTTGTTTTTGAAAGGTTTTGATGTAGAAAGTGATGCCATGGCTGAATATTATCTGGGTATTCAGGTGCTGGACGCGGCATTAATGATCATTGCGCCGATTAGTTACCTTTTTTTCAACCAGATTAACCGATCGTTGCGGCGCTGGTATCAGGATGCCGTGCCCTACGTTGCTTTAATGACTGCCATTGTTTTTGCTATTATTGCCGGCTGGTGGCTTATAGGTGAGTGGATACTCGCGGTGATGTTCCCGCAATACGTTGGTAGCTACACTATCGCGCTGGCGCTTTTGGCGGTGTTAATACCTGGCGCCGGCACGCTGATATTATCGCATGTGCTGTTCCACTGGGACGACGAGTGGATTTATGTAAAAGCCTGCTTTGCCGGCTTATTTATCTGCCTGCTGAGCCAGTCATTGCTTATTCCTGCTTATGCGGAATGGGGAGCAATTACCGCGCGCCTTGTCACTGAGTCGGTAATATTTTTAGCGCTTGTGGGCGTGGTCCTATACAAAACATCCAGGCAGGCCAGGTGAAGATTTTACACATCGGAAAATACTTTGCGCCATTTAACGGCGGCATCGAGCAGGTAAACCAGTCCCTTGCCGAGCACTGCACCGCTGCCGGTGACAGCGTTCGGGTTCTGGCCCATCAGCACCAAAGAGCAAGAACCACCCGCCGCTTTTTGCCTGTGCGTCGCACCCTGACGCACCCCGATGAACCCGTACGTCGCGTCCTGACGCGACAAAACGAATACCACGTCACCCAATCCGTCACATGCGCAACCCTGATGTTCACTCCTATTTCGCCCTTATTTCCCTGGCATTTGCGACAGGAGCTGAAACACAACCCTGATATAATTCACATTCATATGCCGAACCCATCAGCGTTTTGGCTGCTGTTGATGCCGGGCGCAAAAAAAGCAAAATGGGTAGTGCATTGGCACTCTGATGTCATTGATGAACAGGCTTCAACTGCACTGAAGCTGTTTTATCGATGCTATCGGCCCTTTGAACGATGGTTACTGCGAAAAGCCGACGCTATAGTTTGCACCAGTCCGAATTATGCAAAGTATTCTGATGCTTTGGTTGGGTTTCAGGATAAAGTTCGTGTGGTGCCTTTGGGGATTGATGTTGAGGGGGATGTGCCTCGGGAACAGAGCGTGCGTCAGGACGCACGGTGCGGGGAGGGCGCTCGAGACGGAGCAGACGCACGGAGCCGGAAGGGCGCGCGGCACGAGAGGGGCGCATGCTACGAAATCTTAACTGTTGGGCGGTTGACGTATTATAAGGGGCATAAATACCTGCTGGAGGCTATTCATCGGCTAAAAAAGCGGGGAGTTGAGGTGCAGTGGAACATCGTCGGCAGCGGTGAGGAAGAAGCTAATCTTAAGCGCTTAACAAAAGAACTGGAGCTTGAGGAACGCGTCCATTTTATGGGTAGATTGAGTGACACTGAGCTGCAACAACAGTTTACTGGCTGCGATGTATTTTGCCTGCCCTCTATTGAGCGCACCGAAGCTTTTGGCATTGTCTTGATGGAGGCCATGCGTGCCGAAAAGTCCTGTATTGTTACCGACGTGCCCGGCTCAGGTATGAGCTACGTCGTCAGTGACGGGGTTAACGGCCGGGTGGTCAAGCGGTGTGATGCTGAAGCCCTTGCCACGGTTATTGAGCATGCAGTGAACAACCCTGAACTCTGGCAACAGCTGGGTACTCAGGGGCGGCTGAGGCTAGAGCAGCTTTTCCGAAGCGATGTTGTGGCAGCACAAATGCGGACTATTTATCATGAGCTTGTCTGATACTCTGATAGTAATCCCTGCTTATAACGAACAGCAGACCCTGGCCGGTGTGCTGAACCAGCTCGCAGAAAAAGGTTATGATGAGGTTCTGGTGGTTGACGACCATTCGACCGACAGCACCGCCGAACTTGCCCGTCAGCATGGAGCGAGGGTTATCTCGCTGTGTATTAACATCGGTGCCTGGGGAGCGATGCAGGCCGGGGTTCGGTATGCGCTGCAAAAAGGTTATTCCGCCGTGATAACCATGGACGCCGATGGTCAGCATTTGCCTGAAACCCTAAAACAACTGCTTGAACAGCAGCAACAAGCCGACGTGGTTATCGGGCGCTGTGTCGAGCGCGCTTCGCCGGCACGTCGCCTGGCATGGCGGTATTTTCGCTGGCTGGCTAACCTGCCGGTAGAGGATTTAACCTCTGGCCTTCGGCTTTATAACGAAGAAGCCATGCAGTTAATTGCCAGTCGTGAGGCCTCGTTGCTCGATTATCAGGATGTCGGCTTACTGGTCTTATTAAGAAATCACGGCGCAACATTCTTTGAAGTTGACGTACCAATGAATACCCGCGAGCATGGTGAAAGCCGAATATTTTCAAGCTGGTGGCGGGTGTTTTCTTATATGGCGACGACATCCATTATTTGCTTATCCAAATTGCTTGGGGGGAACAAGCGCTAATGAGTAATGTTCAGTGGGTATCTGCAGCAATTGGCATCATCATCAGCTGCATTATTTTTTACCTTGTCCGCCGTGACCAGCTACTGACAAAAGACGGGTTACGCTGGGTGATCGTAGCGGTTGGTGTGTTGCTGCTGGGTTTGGTGCCTGGCATCGTAGATTTTTTTGGCGACAAACTGGGGATTTCCTACCCTCCCATAATTGTTGTGCTGGTCGCCCTGGGCGTTGTTTTGGTAAAACTGCTTTACGGCGACATACAGCGCACCCGAATGAAAGTCGATATCGAACGGCTGGTGCAGCGGGTTGGGATGCTGGAAGCTGAGATTGAAAAGCTGACAGCCGATACCAATAGCCAGAGCAGAAGTGCGCAAGATTAGCGGTATTTAATCAGGCCATTAATCCCGTAGCAGAAAAAGTAATAGCAGCTGGTTAGTAAAGAGAGTTTTTCAACGTCTCGGTAAACAGACCACTGATATTGTAAAACTTTTAACTTATTTTGCGATATTCCGCCGCCCAGCGTATATTCAGCTAAAGGCTTTTTGAGGCCTTTGGCAACAGTGCCATCGCGAAGAATATCCAGCCAAAGCGCAAAGTCCTGGCGTTTACGAATCAACGGCATATATCGTTTACCTACGTACTGGACATCATAAATAGCAGTTAGGCAGCCGATACTGCACGTTTTCAGCAGGTCTTTGTAGCCAATACTCGCAGGAGGAATAAAGGTGTTCACTCGACTGCCGTCTTTAATCGTGTGGTAAGCCGAATAGCATAAAGCGACACTGTGCTGTTGCATAAACGTGATTTGCGCCTCTAGTTTACTTTCCAGCCAGCGGTCATCGGCATCCAGAAAAGCGATGTAACGACCTTTTGCGCGCTTTATAGCCTCATTACGGGCAACAGCAGCGCCACTGTTATTTGGCAAGCGGGAAAGCTTAATTCGGGCATCCGACTTTGCAAGGGATTCAACAATTTCAACGGTATTATCTGTTGAGCAGTCGTCCGTGATTAATAACTCCCAATTTGCGTGGGTTTGCGCTTGAACGGAGCGGATAGTGCGCTCTATGCAGGTCGCACTATTAAAGCTTGGCATGATAACTGATACGAGTTCTTTAGAATTTGTCATTGATGTACTTTACCGCAAACGTAGTGCGTTAATTAGTCGCTTGAGCCCCTTGGCTCGATGATTCACAAGCTGGGCAATCACAGAGCGACGATTGTAACGGTTCATGAGCTTTATAGCATCTCTATAACCGATAGGTTGGCCGTAAACTTTTTTTCGAATTAATTCCATCGAATTTAACTGCTGTTGGTTCATGTCTTCACTGTGTTTACTCATAAAAGCTTGAAAGGCTCTTTGACGCTTTTCAGAACTGCCGGAAATACGCTGCGCTTCGTGCGCGGTGTACCAAATGTAGCTGGGATCAGATATTTTTAGCGCTGGACCGAATTGTTTAACCAGTCGCAGCCAGGTGTCATAGTCCTGAAATGCGGGTAGTGATTCATCAAAACCGCCGATTTTTTGTAAGAACTCGGTGCGGGTTAACACCTGGTTGCCCAGGAAGTTGTAATGACGAAGCATGTCGATTGTTACAACGCCGCTGTCGAATTGCCGGGTTATTGCGCCGGCTGACGTTTGTTCTGTAATACAACTTGCGACACATGATAAAGAGCGGGGCGAGTGCCTGAATGCATTAATCAAGTTCTCGATGCGTCCGGGAGTAAATGCATCATCATCGTCCAGTCCGGTAATGTAACTGCCGGTTGCCGCTGCAATTGCTTTGTTGCGGGCACTGCAAGCGCCTTCAGGCGTTTCGTTGCGAATAAAGCGAATCTTTTTTTCCGCAATATCGTTCACTAAGCCTTTTTCCGCCGATGGCGCTGAACCGTCATCTACGACGATAATTTCAAGATGCGGGTAAGTCTGAGCATACACCGACCTTAATGCCCTGCGCAGCATTTCAGGACGGTTGTGCGTTGCAATGTAGACAGTAACTAAAGGTTGTTGCATTTGTTTTTCCGAAAAAGCTCTAATGTCTCACACATTGTGTCTGTTGTTGCTGCTTCTGAATATGTTTCACTGGCAAACTTATAACCTTGCTCGGCTAAATTTTTTGCAAAGTGGTTATCGCTGATATAACGCAATATTGCACCGGCGAACTGTGCCGGTTTATCAGGTGCACATAACAAACCTGTTTGTTCATGTTTGATAATTTCAGGTAGCCCACCAACGTCGGCGGCAATAGTCGGGCGCCTGGCGGCTAATGCCTCGATCGCTGACACGCCAAAGCTTTCTACTCGACTACTAAGTACCACAATATCAATTTTTTCGAGTTCATTGACCACCTCGGTGCTTGATACTGCCCCGACAAACTCCACTTTTTTTCCAACGCCTAACTGGCTGGCGAGTTGCTGCAGCTCGTTGCGTTTGGAACCCTCGCCGATTAATCGAAGGCGTAACCGGTTAAATGTTTGCTGATCAACCTGCTCCAGCAATAACTTAAACGACTGAATCAATACATCAACTCCATAACGCCATTCCAGTTTTTTGGCGGTGCCGATAGTTATAGTGTCGTTTGAAAAGGCCGGACGCCGGGTATGGAAGCTCTCAATATTGACACCAAAAGGAGTTACGTCGATATCCCTTGGACCAATAAGGCTGATTACTTGATCAGCCATGGCGTGGCTGGTTGATGCGATATGCGACGCACGCTTTAACGAAAAGTCTATCCACTGGCGGTGTAGCCAAGAGCGATAAGGAAACAAATAGACGTCTGAGCCCCAAACCGATAGCAAATAAGGTTGTTTAACACTCAGTGCCGCTAACGTGCCATAGCCACTGGCATAATGAGCGTGCACGATGCCTGGATCTTCAGCGCTAAGTAATGCCTTAACTTTCGCCGCATTTAAAAAATACCCTTTGGTGCCCCGAAATGGTAACTGCGTTATTTTGATTGACTCATTATAAGACTCGGCCGCTGGGTGCTGTGTGATTAAATGAATCTGATAGCCCCGGCCTGCTAAATTATGCGCCCATTTATGAGTATGGTTTACATTAGCGGGCGCTAGCATGGTTATTTTAGTCATGAATAACCTCCTAACATATTAACTACCGTTGGCAGGTTATATACGATAAAGCCATAAACCATTGCTAAAAAAATCACTGCAGCGCGAGTTAAATCGGGTTGTCGAGTTACAATGGGGAGGAAAGAAATAATGACAGGTTCAAGTGCAAATCGGTACAAGCCAAAGCGCTCGCTAGCGACTTCATCGCCCATGAAAAAAGCCTGTAAGAAAAAACATGCGATGTAAACAAGCGAGAGCGTATTCAGTTGATATCTCTCATCATCTGTTTCGGCCTGTTCGCGAAGAAATAACAGGAATGCGTAAAAAATAAAAAACGAAAGCAGCTTAAAGGTTAACAAAGCCTCGAAGCCGAATTGGAAATAGGTCTGTATTTTGGTTAAAAATACGCCGCCAATAAAGAGCGATAAAAAACTACCAAACAGACCTGTTAAAGCGAGGCCTAAAGCAAAAACAACACCAAGCCAAAATATAATGTGTCGTCTTATAAATATCGAGATTACTAAAAGTGGCACCAGTGCAAATGCAGAAATGTGAAATAATCCGGCGGAAACACTGAAAAATAAAAACTTAAAATGCTTTCGCTCTGTTAGATAAGCGACTGCAACTATGAACATGCCAACGGCAATAGCTTGTCTTATAACGTTTGCCTGTAACGATACTGCCGTTATTGAAAACAGATATAAAATAGTCGCCAAAAATGCATCGGGAGATAGCTTGCGATAACCTATATATAGAGCGACAAGAGATACAAAAGCGGTTATCCCCAGAAAAAACTCATAAGGCAATTGAAGCCACTTTACGGCGTAAGCTAGCAAAATAAAGCCGGGTTCAGCTGCTGTGACACCGTTGGAAATAAAGGTTGTTGTTATCGATAAATAATCAAATGTAACGGTTTGTAATTGTATAAAAGCGTTTACGTAGTTTATTGTGTCGCTGCCTGCGTAGGCACCACGCAGGGCAACGTAGACTGAAAAGCCGGTAATCGCTACTAAGGCCGGGAGCAGTTTAGAGCGTTGGTTTGGCCACCATAGGTAGACTGCAACGGCGATAGTAATAATTAGGCCATATGCAGGATAAACCACTTTATGCCTCGACGGTCGATTTAATGTTAGCCCATAACTCTTTAGTATTCTTTTTAAGTTGTTCAGATTTCTCTGCTAACTGCTGCGCAGTTTCTTTTGTGAGGGCCTGTTCAAGTGTTTTTTTAAACTGAAGGCGGTCCATATTTGGTTCAAGTAAGAGCTCTTTAACTTCGTAGTCTTCAAACAGGCGCTCGTATTTATGGCTCCAGCTTGTACCTAAGCATGGTACTGCTTGAGAAAGCGAACTCACACAGCCGTGAAACCGTGAACAGACGACCGCTTTAGACGCGCCAATAATGCCTTTTACTTTTAATGGATGTGGCTCTTCAATAATATCAATATCAATTTCAGACTGTTGCTTCAATTGTTGACACAGAGCAGCGTCGCCACTGCCCTCATGGTTGAGAAGTACGGGCTCTAATCCCATTTCTTTCACGACTTGAATGCCGTTTAACAACACATTGATGTATTTCGTGCGCCATTCTGGTTTATGGGTATTACGTGCGCCGACCATGTTGCTATTAGGGATAAAAAGAACTTTATTATCGCCACCAGTGAAGTAATCGGGAACGATACCCGTTACCAAGTTGGTAAAATCAGGAAACTGATACAAATTATCAGCTTTACCTATGACGCTTTTAATATGCTCAAAGCTTGTCTCTTCTCTGGCGGCAATAAAAGTAGCCAGCGGTAGCCCTTGTTTAAGTTGTTTAATATCTTTACTTCGGGTGAAGGGCCCCAATGCCTGAGGCAAAAATATATAGGGAATGTTGTTTTTATGATAACGCTTAAGTTCACTGGTCAAGTGCTTAATTTTGAGTGAACCCCACTGATCACCATAAGCGAACCCTGAAGCGTCTAGCACCAAATCTATATCAGACTCAGTGATGATTCCCCAACTGTGTTTAAGATAACTTTTTAATTTAGTTGGCAGTTGATAAGAGAGTGCATTGACATCAAGCCGATGTTTTCTTAATGAAAGTTTCTGATAGGCATTAACAGCTACTCGCTCGTAGTAAGGTGAGTAGGGGTTGGGTGCTAAAACAACTGACGCATTCGGCCATAAATTCTCAATCTGTTGTTTAATAGCATAAAGCATAAGCTCAGCGCCTTTATTGACAAACTGAACCCCTTTGACCTCTATTAATTTAGGCTTTACCACCGCTGTCTACTCCTTTTGGGAATGCCAATAACGCCGCCCGAGTGTCGGGAATACAAAAATAGATCGTAACATAACCCACGCGATTGGGCGTGTTGAAGTAAATATAAAAAAGCCGATAAATCCGGCGCCGGCATATGAGATAACGGTTGCTAATGCAGCACCAACGCCTCCATATATCGGAATCAGCCATAGATTCAAGCCCACATTTATTACCATTCCGATACCGTGGCTAACCAAGGAGTAAGGTAATAAGTCCTCAGCAATTAGCCATTTGCTTGCTACCGCTCGCATAAATACGAAGCATGCTGCCCAAATATGAATTGTCAGTAAGTTAGCAGCGGGCAGATAATCAGAACCAAATAACAGATTTATAACCGGAGTCGCGATAAATCCAACTACGACGGCCAAGACTACGGCAATAAATAACAAAGCGTCGGATAATTGTTGCAGCCGTTTTCGGTATTCTTGAATGTTTTCCCCTTTTAGTCTTAGTAGCATTGGGAAAAAACTGACAACAATGGCCTCGGCAAAAAAGTACCATACTTCGGATAGGCGAACAGCTACAGCGTAAAAACCGACCTCCTGGCGAGACACCAGGTTTGCCAGCATTACCTGGTCAATTTTTAAATAAATAACAGCAGCAAGACTAGACAGCAACAACCACTTAGATTGTCCAATCAGCTGTTTACCATAGCTCCAGTCAATGCTCGTTGGTTGCGTGCAGAATCGCTTCCGGGTGTACTGAACGATGAAACCCACACCAATAAGCGCAAATTCGGCGGCGAATATTGACGCCACCAGCAATAATGAGGTGCTGAAATACACAGCAATACACTTGGCTAAAGCAGCAACTAAAACGATGGTTAACCGGGCCTGAACCATCCACTTTGCTTTACTGTGTGCCTGGAACCAATATTCGATACCATTAAAAGCCATGCCAAGTGCACCAACCGAGATTACTGTCAGTGCAAGCATTTCGGATTTAGGGTGCTGCCAAAAAATAGCATATAAGATGCAAAGCAGCGCGCCTAAAGCGGCGCCAATGACTCGTAGTGTTGTTGCGGTAACAACTACCTTATGCTCAGTAGCAGGTCCATGTTTGACCACTTCTCGAGTTATTAATGCGTTCAGACCAAGAGCCGATAAAGGCGTCACTATTGCGACAACAGCAAGCACATAGCTGAGTGAACCAAAGGTTTCGGGACCTAGCTTTCGCGCTAGCCAGAGCGTTACGAACAGGTTAACACCCATGGTGATGACTTTTTCTGCCATCATCCAGGCCGAATTAGTAAAAGCGTGTCGACTCATTTTGGGCTAGTTGCTGCTTTCTCGATAAAAGTGGCGAAAAAGAACAATTAAGGTTGCTATTATCCCGCCTAATAAAGTTATGACAACACAAATCAAAGGTCTGTTGGGCTTAGCTTTTTTCTCGGGTTCTACTGCCGGGTCGAGCGTTTCAAAAATATATTCATCACGGACATTGGCCAACATCATAGTTTGCATTTGTTGCTCAATGAGTTCGGCAAAAACGTCTTGCATACTGGTAAGGCGAGTTTCTTGCATGCGTTCTTCGAGGTACGCGATACTTCTTTCTGCTTCAGTAACATCGCGCAGACGCATAACTTTATTCAAATCGGCAAGGAGTCGCGTTGCCCAGACAGAGGCAATTTCCGGGGAAGGATGGAAAACGACAATGGTCGCAAACCCTGTTTCTTTATCCTGCTCGATGACCAGAATATTATTACGGAACTCGTCCACTGCTTCCCACATCGAAGGTTGAGGCTTTTTAGGCGGTTCTACGTCACGCGTCCACTCACCGGTTTCTGGGTTGTAGATGTCAGTGTCGTAGCTTAGTTTCCTTGATATAGGACTCCACTCTTCTGCCGCCATAACCTCGGGTAAAATGTCATACTTAGTAATGAACTCAGAAAGGAATGCTCGTGAACTTAAAATTTCGAGGGCAATAGCTCCTTTGTCGGTCTGTTGAGCACTCAGGCCTCCCAAGCCAGCAATAGAACCAAGCCCACCAAGCTGACTTGCAAGACCACTTAGCCCACCACTTTTAGACTCTTCGGACTGGCCGACGGTCACATGGGCCCGGTAGATGTTGGGTAATGATAAAGCGATAACAACGCTCAACACAGCAAATATTGAGGTAAACGCAATAATAAACCACTTTTTGCGCCATGCGACCTGCCAGATCTCAATAATATTGACGTCGTTTTTCATCACTGGATTCCTTTAATTTCGCCGATTAATTACGACGGCCAATACCGCGATAAACAAAACCTAACTCTGCCATATCTTGTGGGTCGAACAGGTTACGACCATCAAATATCATCGGTGTTTTTAAGTTGTGTTTTAAGGTGTCCCACTCGGGCGCCCAGAACTCTTTCCACTCGGTGCATAAAATCAGTGCCGTTGCGTTTTCGGTGGCCTGATAGGGGCAGTCACAATAATGGATGGTGCCGGTGGTGTCTGCGTCCAGCTTTTCTTTTCTCAGATTATCCAGCGCCTGGGGATCAAACACGTTCACATCAGCGCCGGCGTTTAGCAGTAATTTTAAAACTTCTAAGCTGGGTGCCTCACGAATATCGTCGGTGTTGGGTTTAAAGGCAATACCCCAGAGTGCGAAGGTCTGCCCTTGTAGGCTGTCACCAAACTGTTCGATAACGGCTTTACCCAGTTTTTCTTTTTGCCGCGCGTTAACGCTGCGCACGGATGTTAGCATCTCGGCCTGGTAGCCCAGCTCTTCGGCGCAGCTGAGCAGGGCAATAGTGTCTTTCGGAAAGCACGAGCCGCCATAGCCACAGCCGGGGTAAATAAAGTGATAGCCGATGCGTGGATCAGAGCCGATGCCCCGACGGACATCGTCGATATCGGCGCCGCATAAATCGGCGATATTGGCCATTTCGTTCATAAAACTGATTTTTGTGGCCAGCATGCAGTTAGCGGCGTATTTGGTCAGCTCTGCACTAACGTTGTCCATAAAAATGATTTTATCGTGATTACGGTTAAAGGGGGCATAAAGCTCCAGCATGACCTCGCGAGAGTTCTGCTGTTCGGTGCCGATAATAATACGGTCTGGCTTGCGACAATCCGTAAGGGCGCTGCCTTCTTTTAAAAACTCGGGGTTTGACACCACATCAAAGTTAAGGGCTTCGCCGCGCTTATCCAGCTGCTCTTGTATGATGGCTTTTAGTTTGTCAGCTGTTTTAAGTGGCACCGTTGATTTGATGACAACCACCGACGGCTGAGTCATTTTCTGGCCGATTTCGGTTGCGACCGCATAAACGGCACGCATATCGGCCTGACCGTTTTCAGATTCGGGTGTGCCCACGGCAATGAAAATGGCGTCCTGGTCGGCGATGGCACTGGCGCCCTCAGCAGAAAAGGTCAGGTGGCCTTTGTCCTGTTGCGTGGTGATGACCGCGGATAAACCGGGTTCATATATATCAACAATGCCTTTTTTTAAATTATCGACGCGCTGTTGGTCGATATCAACGCAGGTTACTTTGTGTCCGCATTCTGCCATAACCGCGGCCTGAACCAAACCGACATAACCACATCCAAAAACTGAAACCTTCATGTCACTCTTCTTCCGTAAAAAAGTCTGAAGATGATACCCCAATCCCTGGCTGGGTAAAAGTGTCTTAGCGGGTAATGGTCATTCACAGTACTGTAAAATTAGGCTATTATGTTACTCCTTTACGGAAAATCTTCATTTTGATACTGCACGGAGAGATTGCATGCCAGCCATTGGCGTAATTTTGCTGACTTTTTTGGGTTGTATGTTGGCGATGGTTTGGTTAGGTCCGGTAGCGGAACGTATCGGCTTAGTTGACGTTCCTACTAAGCGCAAAGTTCATGCCGGGCATGTGCCCTTAATTGGCGGCATCGCCATGTTCGGAGCGCTGTTGCTGTCCTGTGTAATTTTTGCTGAATACACGCAGTTACTGGCTCTTTACTTAATTTCTTGTGGTTTTATTGTCTTTATTGGCGTACTGGACGATCGCTACGATTTACGCGTGTCATTACGTGTTGTCGCTCAGGTTCTTATCGCCTCGATTCTGGTTTTTGGCGCCGACATGCAGCTGGCGTCTTTTGGTAATTTGGTGGGCCTGGGTGATGTCAACCTGGGGCCTTTAGCGCCATTTATTACCATTGTGGCCGTGCTGGCGGCCATTAACTGCTTTAATATGGTCGATGGTATCGATGGTCTGGCGGGCACGATGGCGCTGGTTACCTTTTTGGGCATTTCTTACCTGGGGCTGCAAAGCGGTAACTGGAGCGTGGTGGTACTGACCTTTGTCGGAGCGACCATTGCCTACCTGATGTTTAACCTACGCTGGCCCTTTAAGCGTGTACCTAAAGTGTTTATGGGCGACGCCGGGTCGATGCTGATTGGTTTAACTGTGGTCTGGCTGTTGGTGATGAATACTCAGGGCAGCGACCCTCTGTTTCGGCCCGTCACCGGCCTTTGGCTGATTGCCTTGCCGCTGATGGACATGACGGCGATTATGTTTCGCCGTATGAAAAAAGGGCAAAGCCCCTTTGAGCCCGATCGGGAACACATACACCATATATTTTTACGCGTTGGTTTTACACCAGTGCAGAGCCTGGGCATTATTTCGCTGGTGGCTGTCGTTTTCGCAGTGGTTGGGATCCTCGGTGAGCAATATCAGGTACCCGAATGGTTTATGTTTGGTTTATTCCTGACTTTGTTTTTTGCCTACTGCCTGTCATTGCAGCACATCTGGCTATTGTCAAAATGGTTAAGACGTTGGCGCGGGATTAATAAAACCTGAAGGATTAACGGATGTTAAATGGACCTCACCTTTCTCTTGATTCGGACTTTCAGGGGCTTGATGCGAACGCGATACAAAGTAAGGTTCAGCTACCTGATAACTTTCAACAGCTGAAAAGTAACTTGCTCAGCGGCGATTTTAAGAATGTCACAGAAAGCCGCCCCGTTACCCACTGCCTGACCCGCTCAATACATTCCGTTGTCGACAGTAAAAAAAGCAGCCGTTTTTGTGAGATGGTGCGCAAGTTGCGCTCGGGTCGCTGGCTGGGTGCGACCGGAAAACCGATTACCGATGTGGTAAATATCGGCGTCGGCGGTTCGGATCTCGGCCCACAAATGGGTGCTTTTGCGCTGAAGGAATTTGCTGATGACTCGCCCCTGCACAGCCTTAATGTGCATTTTGTTTCTTCCATGGACGGTGGCCAGCTTTACGCGGTACTGCCCATTGTTGATCCCGAGACTACGCTGTTTGTTATTGCGTCTAAGTCTTTCGGTACCATTGATACCTTTGCGAATGTTGATACGGTGCGGGAGTGGATCCAGCCGACCCTTACTGAGAGCCAGTGGCTGGCTGAGCATGTGATCGGTGTGTCCTCAAATGCCAAAAAAATGATCGACTACGGTATTCCGGCTGCGCACCAGTTAACCTTTGGTGAAGGGGTCGGCGGGCGCTATTCGCTGTGGTCAGCCATCGGTTTAAGCATTGCGCTGGCTACCGGCGTGCGGGTGTTCGAGCGCATGCTGCAGGGCGCTGAAGCCATGGACAAACATTTTGTTGAGGCGCCGGTGGCTGAAAACATACCGGTACTGATGGCTTTATACGGTGTTTATAACCGCCAGCAGCGCGGTATCAATAATCTGGCGATTTTACCTTACGACGGGCGCCTGCGGATGCTGCCTTCGTACTTGCAGCAGCTGGATATGGAAAGTAACGGCAAAAGTGCCGGCTATAACGGTAAGGCCATTGAATATGCCACCGGACCAATCATCTGGGGCGGTTTTGGGCCTAATGGCCAGCACGCTTTTTTTCAGCATTTACATCAGGGCTATGATGAGTTTGCGGCCGATTTTATTATCGTGCTGTCCCGCAAAGCGCCGGGGTTTGAAGCTCCGGTAGCTGAGTCGCTGGCGAAACAACAGCGGCTGGCGGTGGCAAATGCACTGGCCCACCGGCGGTTGATGTGGTTTGGGTCTGATAACGGTGAGCCGCGCAATCATTATCCCGGAGGCCACCCGTCTAATGCTCTGGTCATGGACGAGCTGACGCCTGAGAGTTTCGGCGCGCTGCTGGCCGCGTATGAGCACAAGGTGTTTACGCAGGGTGTCATCTGGCAGATTAACTCCTTTGATCAGCCGGGTGTCGAGAAGGGCAAAAAGATCGCTATCGACGTGCTGGATGCTATCGAAAAAGGTACCCAACTTGAGGGTACCGATGAGTCCACTGCTCAGCTGATAGCAGCGACTCAAAAACAAAAATGATTCACCACTGAGTGCACGGAGAACACTGAGAAATTATATATAACGTAAACATAAGGACTGAGACTTGGTGTTTACCGCTAAATTTTTTCTCCGTGTCCTTTGTGGACTCTGTGGTAAAAAAATCTTTAAGGAGACAATCATGCTAAAGGATTTAGAAACGATTGCCCGTGATGCCGGTGCGGCGATTATGGAAATTTACAACAGCGATGACTTTGACGTGCAGCTTAAGGGCGATGACAGTCCGCTGACAAAAGCTGACCTTGCGGCGCATCATGTGATTGTTGACGGACTGAGCAAGCTTTCTGTGCAGTATCCGATTATTTCCGAGGAGTCGGCTGATATCGACTGGGATTTACGCCGGCATTGGCACCGCTATTGGCTGGTGGATCCGCTTGATGGCACCAAAGAATTTATTAAGCGAAACGGCGAGTTTACCGTTAACATCGCTTTGATTGAAAATGGTGAGGCGATTTGTGGTGTTGTCTACGCACCGGTACTTGATGCCATGTATACCGGTGAGCGTGACAAAGGTGCATTTTTAAACGGCCAGCCTATACAGGTGCAGTCTGAGCCGCCTGCAACCTTGAGGGTTGTTGGTTCGCGTTCTCACCCTTCTCCGGAAACTATCGACTGGCTGGACGCTTTAGGCAAGCCGTACGAAATGGTACCTATGGGCAGTTCGTTAAAAATTTGTCTGGTAGCTGAAGGTAAAGCTGACATATATCCCCGGCTAGGACCAACCTCAGAGTGGGATACAGCTGCCGCTCATGCGGTATTAAATGCCGCCGGTGGTTCGCTGACAACGCTTGATGAGCAGCCCCTGCGCTATAACCAGAAATCCTCTTTTTTGAACCCTCATTTTATTGCCCGGCCTTAAGCGAGAAAGAGCCACTGCTTATAGAAACACTTTGTAACAATCTCTGTTACAAAGTGTTTGAGAATGTTTGTACTATGGCGGTGCGTATTAACAACTGAATAACAAAGAGGTTCCAATGGCGCACAACGCTTTTAAACTGACGTCACTGTCAGTTGCTGTACTGCTCGGCCTGGCCGCCTGTGGCGGTGACGGAGATACTAATTTTGCGCCTGATGTGAGCGCACAGGATATTAACGGGGGCCTGCAGTGGGTCCCTGTCACCGGTCAGGTGACCGCTACTGATGCGAATAATGATTCGTTAACTTTTTCTGCCAGTGTCATGACGGCCGAGGGAGAGGAAGCCCCCGGAACGGTTTCAATTGATGGTAGCGGTCACTTTTCTTATCTGCCCTTAAGCGCAGACCCTGCGACATTGCAGATCAGTGTCAGCGATGGTATCGAAACAACCACCACGCAAGTGCAAGTTTCCGGTATTGCCGGCGATCCGCTGGCCTATCAGCAGTGGCACTTGCGTAACACGGGGCAGAAATCTTACTCACAAAGCGATGAGTTTCTGGACTTCCTGGTGAATATTCTGGGTTATCCGGAAGAGACGGCCCGGGAAATTTTCTTCGATGAGTCAGTTTTTCAGGCTGGCGAAGACATGAATGTCGTCGATGCTCACGTGCAGGGCGCTTTTGGCCAGGGCATGATGGTCGGTGTTGTTGACTCGGGTCTGGAAATTAATCACCCCGACTTACAGGCGAATGTTGCCGCTAACTTGTCTTTGAATGTGGTTCCCGGTGCACTTAATAAATCCGATCCTACCAGTACCTCGCTAACGGGCGATCATGGAACCTCGGTTGCCGGGTTAATCGCAGCGGTTGCCGGTAACGAAGAAGGTGGCCGTGGTGTTGCGCCAATGGCTAAAGTGTTCGGTGTTAACTATTTAGGCGGGCAGGGTACGCAGACCATACTTAACGCGGCGCTCAGTCACGGTCTGCCAGGTAGCGGAGTGTCTCAGTCTGATGAGGTGATTGCTTATAACCGCAGTTACGGTATCTCGCTGCCGTTTGCACTGTATTCCTCTGCAACCGATGAATCCTTCGAGCAATATGTGATGCTGGCTTTACGTGACGGTAAAGGGGCACTGAATGTTAAATCTGCGGGCAACTCTTTTGGAAGCACCGGCAACGCCGGCTACTTTGCCGGTATTTGTGATGCCAGTGGTGCAACAAGCTTAGGTTTAAGTTGTCTAAACGGTAACCTGGACCCATCTAACGCAAGTTTCTTTACCACCACAGTTGCTGCTGTTAACTCTGATGGCAACCACACCAGCTATTCAACGGCCGGCTCAAACGTCTTTGTTTCGGCACCGGCGGGCGAATACGGTTATGCTGCACCGGCGATGGTGACAACGGACCAGTCAACCTGTCTGCAGGGTTACTCAAGCTTCCCACGCCAGGATGCTCTTGACCAATCAACAGGTGTTCCGGGCTATTTTGCAGGCCTTTATCCGTTTAATGCGCCGGGCCATCCGGAAAACCCGGGGTGTAATAACACCTCGACCTTTAATGGTACGTCTTCTGCGGCTCCAAACACCTCGGGTGTGGTTGCTTTGATTGGCTCAGCGAATCCGGACTTAACTGCCCGTGAAATTCGTCACATCCTTGCCAATACCTCAACTCAGGTTGATGCAGACGATGAAGGTGTCGTGCTAAGCGTAGGTGAGGGCGAGTTTGTTGCTGACGCTGGCTGGGTAACCAACAGCGCTGGCTATAACTTTAACCTAAAATACGGTTTTGGCCGAGTTGATGCCGGCGAAGCGGTGCGTATGGCCAAATCTATGACGCCCGGCAGTATGGGCCAATTAGCATCGACCGGTTGGCTGGATGTCTCTCCGGAAACGGCCATCGATGTGCCTGACAATAACGCCGAAGGCGCAAGCTATAGCTTTGAAGCACCTGCCGGCTTAACTCTGGAAGGTTTACAGTTCCGCTTAACGGTAGCTAACGACGACTTGGCCGGTTGCCAGTTAACGACAGCCGGTAACGACCTGGCCGTTGAAGTGACTTCACCGGCTGGTACTAAAACACAGCTGCTGACCGGACGACAGGCAATTAACGTCGGTGCCGATGGATTCTGTAGTGAATACATCCTGGAAGACACGGTGTTTTTAGCGAATGCATTTTATGGTGAGCCGTCAGGCGGTGAGTGGACTGTGCGTCTGGTCGACACCAACGGCAGCGACTTAGTAGCAGACGGCCGTGCGCTGGGCGGTGCACAGGAAGCGACTTTTGCTAATAACAGTACGCCGACACGCCTGGAAGCTATTGCCGTGCGCGCCTTTGGTCACCAATAAAAACAGCTGGAGAAAGACTATGAAATCAATAAGTATTGTAACCCTGGCCGTTTCCAGCCTGATGGTGGCCAGCGCTTGTGCACAGGAATTGCCGGTGCCACAGCCGCAAAAGGACGAACAGGCATCAGCCTTTACCGGCGGTGAACGTGACTATAAAACCTATCAGTTTATTAACGAGCCGAAGCCGGCAGACGACACTAACCTGGCGGATCGCTCCGGTGAGCGTTTGTTAGCCGGCACCGAGATGGTTAATACCCTTTCGGGCAAAGAAGCCTTTGTTTCGGGCGTCGTATCGGTATTAACTGAGGGTGCAAATGCCGACGAGCTGGCTCAGCAATTCGGGCTGACGGTAGAGCGGGTCTACGGGCGTCTTAATCTTGTATTATTGCGAGCGCCGGAAGGTACCGACATGCTGCAGTTACGTCGCGACATGATGGACTATACCGGCGTCAGTAACGTCGATGTCGAAATCGTCGAGGCCTTGCGCGAGTCAGACGTGCTGCGTTAAGTTTATCAGCAGCATTGTTATGAAAAAGCCGCTTCGAAAGAAGCGGTTTTTTTATGGGCGCTCGTTATTGCGGGACGCAACACGTTTTACGTAGGTCGCGTCCCTGACGCGACATGTTTTATGTAGGTCGCGTCCCTGACGCGACACAGCAATCCCCCGGCCGCAATAAAACTGCAACGTAATTTGTGGTAAACTGATTAAAAATGTTCGCGCAAAAAGCGCAGACAAACGGGAGATGTTGTTATGAAACGCACGCTTTTAGCGGCCAGTGTGGCTTTATTAGCCGGCTCGGCAATGGCTGATGACCACCAGCAGCCAAATATTATTTATGTCATTGGCGATGGAATGGGCTTTGAATTCATCAGCGCCTATCGCTATGCGATGTCCGATTTAGAAACCAAAACCATGGCAGAAACCCAGTTTGATCATTACCTGACCGGCGCGGCCATGACTTACCCGGAAGATGATACCTGGGTGACCGATTCAGCCGCCAGCGCGACCGCTCTGGCAACCGGCGAAAAGTCCTATAACGGTGCCATCGGCATGGACAACGATAAAACATCGCTGAAAACGGTGATGGAATACGCCAAAGACAGTGGCTACATGACCGGGTCGGTATCGACCTCTCAGATTAACCACGCCACGCCGGCTTCATTTTTCGCTCACCACCCCTCGCGCTATGAGTACAATCAGATTGCCGATCTTATGGGTCAGCAGATCCTCGATGGCGACGCGGCTTATGATGTAATTTTAGGTGGCGGTCAGCAGTATTTTATCCGTGACGATAAAAACTGGGCCGAACTGATTGAGCAGCAGGGCGTGTCCGTAATTACCGATATGCAGCAGCTGGAACAGATTCAGCAGGCACCGGTCATGGGCTTGTTTGCGCCTAAAGGCCTGCCCCATGCGATTGACGAAGGTAAGGACTCACTTGCCCGTATGACATCAACAGCACTGCGTTTGCTGGGCAATGGTGATAAACCCTTTGCGCTGATGATCGAGGGCAGCCAGATTGACTGGTGTGGTCATGCTAATGACATTGCCTGTGCCGTGCACGAGATGGATTCTCTTAACAAGACCCTGGAAGTGGTTAACGAGTACATCGAAAATAATCCGAATACTTTATTTGTAATGACTGCCGACCATTCTACCGGTGGTTTAACGTTGGGCCGTGACGGCGAATATGCCTGGTACTCGGATCGGGTTATGGATATCGAGCATTCAATTGCCTACATGCGCGAAAAGATGCTGGTGATGGATGCTGACCTTTGGCCTCGTTATGTTGCGGATCTGGTGAACTTTGAGCTGACTGCTGAACACATTGAGCGCCTGGCCGCCGCTTCCGCCCTTGAGGGTGAAGTACGCGAAGACGCGCTGCATCAGGCGCTGGCTTATATTACCGGCGATATCACCGGCACCGGCTGGACAAGCTCAGGTCACACCGCCGTTGACGTGCCCGTGTACGCCACCGGCCCCCACAGCGAGCAATTCCGCGGCTTTATGGACAACACCCAACTCGGCAAACGCCTAATCGACATCGTAAGGTAGGTCGCGTCCTGACGCGACAAGGTGGTTCGTCGATGATTGTTTGTTACGTGCGTCAGGACGCACGCTACGCCGGTTTGTAGGTCGCGTCCTGACGCGACAAGGTGGTTTGTCGATGATTGTCCGTTACGTGCGTCAGGACGCACGGTACACCGGTTTGTAGGTCGCGTCCTGACGCGACAAGGTGGTTTGTCGATGATTGTTTGTTACGTGCGTCAGGACGCACGCTACGCCGGTTTGTACGTCGCGTCCTGACGCGACAAGGTGGTTTGTCGATGATTGCTTGTTACGTGCGTCAGGACGCACGCTACGCCGGTTTGTAGGTCGCGTCCTGACGCGACAAGGTGGTTTGTCGATGATTGTTTGTTACGTGCGTCAGGACGCACGCTACGCCGGTTTGTAGGTCGCGTCCTGACGCGACAAGGTTTTGATTGCGGTGGCTGGATTAATGAAGTTTTTCAATAAAGAACTCAGTTGGTTGTCGTTTAACGAGCGGGTGCTTCAGGAAGCTGCTGATGATGCTGTGCCGGTTATCGAGCGTATTCGTTTTCTGGGCATTTTCTCGAGCAACATGGACGAGTTTTTTCAGGTTCGGGTGGCCGATGTCCGCCGTCGTATCTTTTTTAGTAAGAACGACGAAAAGCGTAAAAAGAACGAGCAGCTGATGGCGGCGCTGCAGGAAAAAGTCCTGCTGCTGCAACAGCAGTTTGATCAGGTGCTCGAGCGAGTACTGGCAGCTTTGGCGGATGAAGATATTCTGCTGTTGCAGGCTGATCAGCTTGACGACGACGAGCAGCAGCGCCTGCGACAGTTCTTTATTGAAAAAATCCGCCGCTTTGTGGTGCCGATTTTAATCAGCGACAAGACCCCGCTGGGCAACATTCTGCGCGAAGATGAAAATTACTTATGCGTTGAAATTCTCGGTCCGCAGGGTATTGAATACGCTCTTATCGAAGTCCCCTGTGATTCTGTCGATCGTTTTATCCGGTTGCCGGGGCCAAAACGCTCCGAGCAACACAAACTACTGTTTTTAGATGATATTTTACAGTTAAATCTGGCCGAGCTGTTCCGCGGTATGGTGCCGTTCCAGCGCTTACGTTCGTTTTCTTTTAAAATGACCCGGGACTCTGAGTACCGGCCCTCTGATGATATCGAACAAAGTGTGCTGGAGCGCATGGAAGAGGGCTTAAAGCAGCGTATTAAAGCCGACCCGGTGCGGCTGGTTTACGACAAGCAGATGCCCCACGAAATGCTGGCGTTTTTAAGCGATAAGTTACAGCTTAACCCGTTTGATTCACTGGTGGCCGGGGGCCGTTATCGTAACACCCGGGATTTTGCCAAGTTTCCTAATTACGGCCGGGTATCTCTTGAGCATCGCAGCCAGCCGGCCTTGATGCATCCAAAGTTTGAACGTTTTGATAATGTCTTTGACGCCATTCAGGCCAGCGACATTCTGCTTTATTACCCCTATCACCGCTTTTCTCAGTTTACGGAATTTGTCCGTCAGGCGGCTTATGATCCCAAGGTCACCCGTATCGCGCTGTGTATTTACCGGGTCGCACCGAACTCGCGGGTGGTCCGTTCGCTTGCCAACGCGGTGCAAAACGGTAAGCAGGTAACCGTTATGGTAGAGCTGCAGGCGCGTTTTGACGAGGAAGCAAACATCGAGTGGGCGAAAGAACTGACCGAGGCAGGCGTTCGGGTCAGCTTTGGTATTCAGGGCCTAAAAGTACACTCAAAACTGCTGATGGTATACCGGCAGGAAGCGATGACAGAGCGCAAGTACGCGGTCATTGGTACCGGTAATTTTCATGAAGGCACTGCGCAGGTGTATACCGACTTCAGCCTGTTTACCTGCAAGCCGGAGCTTTGTAACGATGTGCAAAGTGTCTTTCAGTATCTTGAGCAGCCTTATAAAACACCGGTTTTTCATCATCTGATGGTAGCGCCGATTACTATGCGCCAGCGCCTGTCTGCATTGATTGATGAAGAGATTGAGCAGGCACAGCAGGGGCGGCGGGCGGAAATCTTTATCAAAGTGAATAACCTGGTTGATAAAAAGCTGATTGTGCAGCTTTATCGCGCTTCGCGGGCGGGGGTTAAAGTCCGCTGTCTGGTGCGTGGTATGTGCTCGTTACGGGCCGGCGTAGAGGGCTTAAGCGAGAACATCGAAGTGCGCAGTATTGTCGACCGGTATCTGGAGCATGCGCGGGTTTTCCTTTTTGCTCATGGCGACAATCCGCAGGTTTATATCGCCTCCGCCGACATCATGAAACGTAACCTGGACCACCGCGTTGAAGTCGCCTGTCCGTTAACGGACCGGACGGCCCGTGAAGATGTTGTCCAGGTTATGGAAATGCAGTGGCGGGACCGGGCAAAGGCCCGTATCGTGGACGCCGAGCAGAAAAATGTCTATTGTTGTGCTCATGAGCACAAAGCGGGCAATCGTCTGATGCGCTCTCAACCGGCGATTTACCGGTATTTTAAAAACCGTACCTATTAATCTGCTGCTGTCTTACGCCACCAAGTGAGTTGCTATGACCGACCCTAAAACTGCCGAGCCGCAGCATTTTGCTGCGCTGGATCTCGGCTCCAACAGTTTTCACCTGCTGATTGCCCGGGTTGTCGAAGGGCAGCTGCAGCCGGTGCTGAAACTGAAACAGCCGGTACAGCTGGGCGAGGGCACCAGTAAAAGTCAGCGTTATCTGACTGATGATGCGATAAACCGAGGTATCGAGGCGCTGCGTCAGTGCGCACCGCGGCTGGAGGGTTTTAGCAAAGATCAGGTAACGGTGGTGGCTACACATACCCTGCGTAAAGCGAAAAATCGTAAACGTTTTTTGGCCGAGGCGGCTAAAGTACTGCCGTTTCCCATCGAGGTGATCTCCGGTCGTGAAGAAGCGCGGCTGATTTTTCGTGGCGTTTCGGAAACCAACGCCGAAAACGGCCTGCAGCTGGTTATTGACATCGGTGGCGGCAGCACTGAGTTTGCGGTCGGCGTAAAACGCCAGTCGCAGTTTTTAAGCTCTCGCAGTATCGGCAGTCTGGCCTGCTCTGAAGCCTATTTTAAAAACGGTAAAATCACCGCAAAACGCTTTAAAAAAGCCATTGTTTATGCCCGTCAGCAGACCGAGCCGGTGGCCAATTATCTGGCCGACAAACAGCTGGCCAGTGTATTTGGTACTTCGGGTACTATAAAAGCGATCGATCAGTGGATCAGCCGCCGCCAGGGCGAGGCATCTCATGCTATTACCCTGGAGCAACTGCAGTGTTGTCAGGATGAGTTAGTTAATGCCGGATCGGTAAGTAACTTGCCGGATTATGGGTTATCGCCGGAGCGTCAGCGCTCGCTGGCCGGAGGGCTGGCGGTACTCATCGGCGTGTTTGAAGAGCTGAATCTAACACAGCTGAAGCCTCACGATGCGGCACTGCGTGAAGGTGTGCTTTATGAGCTGGCGGACGAAGTTCTGACCCACCTGGATGTTCGCGAGCGCACTATTAACAGCCTGGCGCGGCGCTATTCTGTTGACGCAGACCAGGCTGCCCGGGTCTGGTCGACCACGCAGTTGATTTGGCAGGGGGTTGCCGATGACTGGGGAGTCAACGATAACGACCTGTACGTTTTACTGGAAGGCGCGGCGATGTTGCACGAGGTGGGGCTGAGCATCAGTGCCAGTGGCGTGCAGAAACATTCCGGCTATATTTTGGCCAATGCCTATATGCCGGGCTTTAATGCCGAAGAGCAAAGTTTTTTGGCGACGGTGGTGCGCTTTTTTCGTAAAAAAATTCTCATGTCTGAATTTCCCGAGCTGGCGCTGTTTAGTCAAAACCAACAGGTTAAGCTGACTATTATGCTGCGCCTGGCTGTCATCGTGAACAGTGACCGGCAGGACCGGAAGCTGTTAAAAAAAGCCGTGGCGGACGGCACCCGGCTTTTTTTAACCCTGACCGAAGAGGCCAAATCGGATCCCGTCCTGCAGGCCCAGCTAGCGCAGGAAACCCACACCCTGAACCGCGTTGGGTACCAGCTGAATTACGACCCGTAGGTCGCGTCCTGACGCGACATGGTGCGGCGGTTTGTAAATGATCCGTGCGTCAGGACGCACGCTACGCCGATTTGTAGGTCGCGTCCTGACGCGACATGGTACGCCGGTTTGTAAATGATCCGTGCGTCAGGACGCACGCTACGCCGATTTGTAGGTCGCGTCCTGACGCGACATGGTAAGCCGGTTTGTAAATGATCCGTGCGTCAGGACGCACGCTACGCCGATTTGTAGGTCGCGTCCTGACGCGACACGGTACGCCGGTTTGTAAATGATTCGTGCGTCAGGACGCACGGTACGTCGTGTTCCGTGCGTTGATATATAAAAATGCAAAAAACGGCGAAACTGTTATAATTGTATCAGTTTATATAAATAATGAGCCGAAATTGCTACTATTATGACACTTAGTTTAAAAACCGCTTATGATGTTCAGAGCGAGCTTAAAGTCGTGCTGCGAAATAGGCGCCGAAAAAACGGAATGACGGTAGAGGCCTTGTCAGAACGCTCCGGTGTGCCCTACGGCACCATCCGTAAATTTGAGCGCAATGGGAATATCTCTTTGCGCCAATTTTTGATGCTGGTTGAAGCCTTAGGTGATCTGGACCTTTTAAGGAGCCTGACGCAACCCGAAACCACACCTTCTTCAATCGAAGAGGTGCTTAAAAATGCTTGAAGCGCCCCTTGAAGTGCTGCGAACACTCTCGGATGGCCGACGTATTCCGGTTGGTACCCTGGCAGAAAATAAAACCGGCGTTTTTTTTCAGTATCACGCCGGTTACCTGCAACGTCATTCCAGCCTTTCTCCATTTAAACTTGCTGCAATAACACAATTACAAAAAGCGCCTGCGCAGCCCCACTTTGGCTTACACGGTGTTTTTTCTGATAGTTTACCGGACGGCTGGGGTTTATATCTCATGGACCGTGTGCTGAGGAATAAAGGCTACAACCCCCAGAGAGTTTCTGCGTTAGAGCGCTTGGCTTTTGTTGGGTCGAATTGCCTGGGGGCATTGTCATATTCACCACAAAAGGCTCTGGTTGATCCCTTGCCCGGTGATTTTGCGATTGTCCGGCTTGGGCGTGAGGCTGTTAAGGAATTTGAGGGCAGCGAAACTGAACTTATTGACTATCTTCATGAGGCTGGCGGGTCGGGTGGAGCCCGTCCAAAGTTAAATGCTACCCGGCTAGCAGACGGGAGCTACTCGACACGGCTGGATACCGTCGGAACTCCGGTGCTGATCAAGTTAACATCTGACAGGTTCGCATTAAAAAACGAAGAGAGCCTGGTCGAATATCTGTACCTGGATATGGCCAGAGCGGCGGGCATTGAAGTACCACAATATTCACTATTTAATGCTGATAAAACCGACCGTTGGCTGCAGCAAACACGATTCGACTGCTCAGAAAAAGGGCGCTACCACCTAATTTCCGCTGCTGGTCTACTGGACGCTTCCTTTCGTGAACCCGCACTGGATTACGTGGATTTAATCAAAGCCACGCGACTTTTATGTGGAGTAAGTGAAGCTCAAAACCTGTTAAAGCGTGCTCTGTTTAACTTTTTAACGGTTAATCAGGATGACCACGCCAAAAATTTTAGTTTTCTGGCTGATGATGATGACAATTGGCGCTTATCACCGGCATACGATTTGGTCTACAGCCCGATGTCTTTTAATGAGCATATGACGTCATTTAATGGAAGTGGTACTGGGCCGGACAAAAAAGCGCTTGAAGAAATGGGGGGACAAGCAGGATTCTCCTCACTAAAGCCGGTTTACGAAATGATTGAACAGCTGATTTCAGTTGTCAGGCAGTTTGGCCGGCAACCAGTTGGTGGCGAGCTGAAAAAAGAAACGCGGCAGCTAATAAAAGCCGATATTGAAGGCAAAATTGCCACTCTGTCTGCAGCGTGCCGCTGAATCGCCAGGAGTCTGTACGTCGCGTCCTGACGCGACATGTTGATCCGTGCGTCAGGACGCACGGTACGCCGGTTTGTAGGTCGCGTCCTGACGCGACATGGTACGCCGGTTTGTAAATGATCCGTGCGTCAGGACGCACGCTACTAGAACTTGTACATTGCCATGAATTGCAGGCGGTTGAGGTCGCCGTCGATGCCGGCTTCGGTTTCACGGTTGGCCTGGGAGATTTCTGCGCCGAAGGTCAGTGACGGATCCGGTGAGTACATCAAGTTCACGGCCAGACGTTGGCTGTACTCGGTGGTATCGCCGGTCAGGTTCAGCATGGCGTCGTCGTTATCCGACCAGCCCCGTGAATAGACAACGTTGGTACGTACCTGCTCAGTCCAGAAGTGGCGGTAAGCAAACGACACGCCTGTGGAGTCGATGGCTTCCAGCTCGTTATTGGCGTCAATGTAAGCGCCGTTAAACAAGTTCAGACCAAGATAACGGCCAATACCTGAACCGGTTGTGACCGAGGCGCGGATGTCATCCATACCAAAGCTGTAGCGTGCTCCGAAACTTACCCCATAGCCAAAAGTCGTTTCATCATCGCCGGTAGTCCCGACATCATAGCTTAGCTGGCGCAATAGCGCCGATGCCTGCCAGACCAGGTTGTCTGCGGTGCCGGTGTACTTAAAGGTAACATCCGGCATTACGCCGTCGCTGGAAACAATGCGACCGCCACCTGCCGGGGTTACGGTGGTTTCCGGGTTTTCGATAGAGGCACTGAAACCGCCGTTGGTGTAGCGGATTTGTGCCTGGCGGTTAAAGACAATACCGTCGGTAACACCGATAAAATCGACTGACTCGGCCAGGATGTTTAAGTCCTGGAAGTTAGACCAGGTTTGGCCAAAGGTCCAGTTGCCGTAGCGCAGAAACGCCTGACGCAGACGGGGGTTGTATGAATTTGAAATACGCTGATCGCCGTCCGGTGTCAGCATAAAGTCCATTTCGATATGGCTGGTGATGGTTTTACCGTTAGCCAGCTCGGTTTCGCTTTGTACAAAAAAGCGTGACTGGCGGGCATGAAAATCGGTGGTCAGATCGTCGCCGTCACCGCCAACAGGGGTAATGCTTGGGATATACATTTGTCGTCCGATGCTGCCGCTGGCCGGCGCATTGCCGTCGGCGTAGTCAGAAACCATTAAATCCAGTTTTACATAACCACCAAAATCAAATTCGGTATCTGCTGCCTGCGCGCCCATGCTAAGGACACTTAAGACCGCAGCGCCGGCTGCGCTGCGGGTAAAGAGGTTCATTTTAGTTGCTTTAGCCATGGTGTTCTCCCGTGTAAGGCAAATGATATTGTTATTCTTATAAACGTTGTTGATTCTCGATAATTGTTCAAAATTTCGCAATCTAGACTATGGTCTAATAGCCGCAAGGCCGTGTATTTCGTACAAAAGGGTCATTCAGTGAATTAAGGAGGAAGTGGTAATGTCGCAGCTTTATACCGTGCCGGATCACATAAAACAAAAAACAAAAATTGATAACGACCAATATCTGAAAATGTACCAGCAGTCGGTTGATGACCCCGAGGCTTTTTGGTCGGAGCAGGGTAAACGAATCACCTGGTTTACGCCATACACCAAGGTTAAAAATACCACTTTTGAAACATCTAATAGTGGCTCTGAGTCAACGGGTGTTGATATTAAGTGGTTTGAAGACGGCACCCTGAATGCCTGTTACAACTGTGTCGATCGCCACTTAGCTGATAAAGCTGATAAAACCGCTATTATCTGGGAAGGCGATGACCCCAGCGTTGATCGCCACATTAGCTACCGACAGTTACACCAGGAAGTTTCACGTTTTGCTAACGGCCTAAAAAAGCTGGGTGTTGGCAAGGGCGACCGGGTAGCTATTTATATGCCGATGGTGCCGGAAGCTGCTTATGCAATGCTGGCCTGCGCCCGGATTGGTGCCGTGCACTCGGTTATTTTCGGTGGCTTTTCACCCAACGCCATTGCCGATCGCATCAATGATTGCGAAGCAAAAGCCGTGATCACGGCGGACGAGGGCCGTCGCGGTGGCGGTACTATCGGCCTGAAGAAAAACGTCGATGCGGCAGTAGCCGATGATGCCTGTCCGACCCTTGAGCATGTCATTGTCGCGCGGGTTACCGAAGGCGAGGTGAACTGGGACGACAGCCGTGATGTCTGGTGGCACGAGCTGGTGGCCGATGTCAGCAATGAATGTCAGGCCGAGGTGATGAACGCCGAAGATCCGCTATTTATTCTTTATACCTCGGGTTCGACCGGTAAACCGAAGGGCGTAGTTCACACCACCGGTGGCTACATGGTTTATGCGTCGATGACCCACGAATACGTCTTTGATTGCCACGATGACGATGTTTACTGGTGCGCGGCTGACGTCGGCTGGATCACGGGTCACTCCTATATTGTTTATGGGCCTTTTGCCAACGGTGCAACGTCATTGATGTTTGAAGGGGTACCCACCTATCCGGGTGTGGGCCGCATCGGCGAGATTGTTGATAAGCATCAGGTAACGATTTTATACACCGCACCGACTGCAATCCGCGCCCTAATGGCAAAAGGCGACGAAGCGGCGAAAACCTCAAGCCGTGACAGCCTGCGTATTTTAGGTAGTGTCGGTGAGCCGATAAACCCTGAAGCCTGGCAGTGGTATCATCAGCGTATTGGTAACGGCAAGTGTCCGATTGTTGATACCTGGTGGCAGACCGAAACCGGTGGCATTATGATCACGCCGTTGCCGGGTGCTACGGACTTAAAACCCGGCTCGGCAACCCGGCCGTTTTTCGGGGTTAAGCCTGCGCTGGTGGACAGTGAAGGTAATAAGCTGGAAGGCGAAGCTGAGGGTGGCCTGATTATCGAAGATTCCTGGCCGGGTCAGATGCGCACGCTTTGGGGCGACCACGAGCGCTTCGAGCAGACGTATTTTTCGACCTACAAAGGGGTTTATTTTACCGGTGACGGCGCACGTCGTGACAAGGACGGCTATTACTGGATAACCGGCCGGGTTGATGACGTGTTAAACGTATCCGGTCACCGCTTGGGTACCGCTGAAATTGAGAGTGCGCTGGTGGCTCACGAGTCGGTAGCCGAAGCCGCAGTGGTTGGCTTCCCGCACGATATTAAAGGCCAGGGTATTTATGTGTACGTAACGCCGGTCGAAGGTGTTGAAGTCAGTGACGAGCTGACCAAAGAGGTGCGCAACTGGGTACGCTCGGAGCTAAGCCCCATTGCCACCCCGGATCTGATTCACTGGACCACAGGCATGCCGAAAACACGCTCCGGCAAAATCATGCGCCGCATTCTGCGCAAAATTGCCGCCAACGAGTTCGACAGCCTGGGCGACACCTCAACCCTCGCCGATCCCTCCGTGGTCGACTCGCTCATCGAACACCGCAAAAACAAGTAACCCGCGCCCCGTTGTAGCTCGCGCCAGGTTGTAGCTCGCGTCCTGCTGTAGCTCGCGTCCTGACGCGAGCATTGCGGGCCCCGGCTGAACGAAAATGGCTGATGTTCGACACCCCTTATCCAAGAGACGCCCGTGAACCCATCCCTGGGGGGCTTGGGTGGCGCCATCCATGGCGCCACACACTCTTGGATAAGGGGCCGCTCGAACATTGAGCGCCATTCCCGCGCAGCCCGCGCCTTGCGCGGGGTTGTAGCTCGCGTCCTGACGCGAGTCCTCCCTTGCGCCAGGGCGCAAGCTACGGTGTTGCGGTCCCCCGCCTTGCGCCGGGTGTAGCTCGCGTCCTGACGCGAGTCCCCCCTTGCGCCGGGGCGCAAGCTACGGTGTGGTGGTCCCCCGCCATGTGCCCGGTGTAGCTCGCGTCCTGACGCGAGTCCTTCTTGCGCCGGGGCGCAAGCTACGGTGGTGGTGGCCCCGCCTTGCGCCGATTGTAGCTCGCGTCCTGACGCGAGTCCCCCCTTGCGCCGGGGCGCAAGCTACGTGGTGGTGGTCTCCCTTACGGCCTGGCGCAAGCCTAGTACCCATCGCTCATGACTTCCCTGATAAAATCAAGTTCGTCGATGTTTAACGGCTGAGCTGTAGAAAATCCCCGCTTATCTTTTACGTTAATAAGGCAGGCTAACTGAACGCATAAGTCAAGTTTCTCGCTATGAGTACGGGGATACTTATGGTGTTTCACGATATCCCGGGCTAAAGACCAAACGGCACGTTCAACATCGTTTAAGCTATTTACTTGGCATTGATGAGTGACCAGATAAGCCAGTGACAACAGCGCATTATTAATTGTATGCCGCTTCATATTGCTGCTCCCATTCAGCCGTAATGTAATAGCCTTGCATTAGAACGTTCATGGTTTTGCAAAAATAAAACCGTTCAGGCTTATCAACTCCTTCAACAATGACTGCACCATAGCGCTTCAAAAACTTGAGCAGTTGAACGAGGAATTCTCGGTGGTTATCGAATAGTTGCCAAAACACTTCTTTTGATAATTTGACACCATCGAGGTGAGTTGATTCGAGAAAGTCGAAGTTTGAGTTTTGGGTGCCAAAGTCATCGAGAAAAAAACTTATATTAGCACGCTGTCGAACTTCATCAATTCGGTCAGAAATATCTTCGAAAAGACATTCACCCCTAACTTCGGGAAGTTCAAATGCCAGTGTTATTGTGTGGTATTTATCACAAAGTCTTAATATATGATCCGAAAAAAATAAATTGTATGGTAAATTAATTAGTAATTTGCTGTGGCCCGAAATTATGGCCTGCTGAATAAACCGGTCATATATATCGTGAATGCTTTTAGCCGGCAGTCCATTATAAAAAGAAGCAACATCTATTAATGAATTATTGGTTCGAACGGTCGATAACAGCTCGAACCAAGGTTGATCACTATTAGGTGATATTACCGCTTCATAACGTGCACTAATATCGTATTGCCGACCGGAAATAACAAAAGGGCGGTTGTTGATATTCATAGTGTATCGCCTGAATTGATAATGAAGTAGCCGTGCTTTCTTTTTGTTATAATTTTTATTTCGGTAGGTTTGAGAAGCATCCGTAGTTCAGAAACAGCCACGTTAACGTTATTTAAAACAGCTTCTTCGTTGCCCCACGCGTACTGGAGAATCTCGGCGCGAGAAACAACAGAGCCTCTCGCTTCGACAAGGCAACAAAGAACCCGGTAGGTCGCTGCGGGTAGCTTGGTGGCTTTTTGATTAATAATTACCCAAGGATATTTGAGTGAAACGTTTTTACCAATATTGCGGTATTGGTTTTGAAAAAACGGACAAGCTTCACAAAGGTGTGAACAGACAAAGTGCGCTTTATGTTGTTTGAGTAGAGCCATGATGATCTCACTTAATAATTGTTGTTCCTAGCACCTTTTCTAGTGTCAGTAACCAGTGCTTTTATTGCAAACAATATAAAAACTGTAAAAATTATAAAAACTGTAAAAGTTATTTGTTGCAGCTAACTTGACTTGTAGTTTTTACATTCAAGGTACTTGTTGATTTTTACCCGGTTGATGTCTTTAATATTCAGGCTTTCAAACCTGGCGTTTTGTCGGTTCCAGGTCATTACTTGATCAGGAGATTTATTTGAAATCACCAGCCTGAAATCGGCAGGAGTATTAGCGGTCGATACCAGTACACCGCTGGGGAAATGCCGGGTAAAGCAAATGAATTTCTCAACCAGTCTTTGATCCAGTTTTTTATTGATTGCCAGAGTAATTAGCATCTTTGTGGCATGTTCAGGTGTGTGAGCACGGCGGTAGCCTCGCTGATCAGTTAATGATTCATAAGTATCGATTATCCGAACTAAGCGGGCGCCAAATGGGATATCAGGCAGTTGTAGATTATATGGATAGCCACTACCGTCGATATTTTCGTGATGATAGCGAACCACATCCAAGGCGCATTCAGGGATGGAAGTATTAAGTAGTTGCTCGTATGCCAGTGTAGGGTGTTCCTGCAACTGACGGCGTTCAGCACTATTCAGGCGCCGTTTCTCTTGTAAAAAAGGCATCTGGATTAAACCGATGTCAATTAGAAAGGCGGCCAAGGCAATGTCGGTCGCTTTTTTACGATTTAACGTAAGATGTTTAGAAAAAGAGGCTGCTAAGAGCATTTTTCTGACTGACCGCTTGAAAATTACCGGTGAATTGCGAACCTGCTCGTTGATATCCGACTCGATCATCGAACCGCTTAAAATCATTGAAACCAGATTGTTAACGGCTTTGACGAGTCGCTTATCATCAATAATAGATGAACGATGAAGTTCGTCGTATACTGATTTTAGCAGAGCGAGATTGGTGTCCAGTACACGACTGCGCTTATCACTAAGCAGATACAATAAGCCGTCATACCGCTGAATTTTCTGGAGATCATCTTCAGTTCGTATGTGGATAATATTTATTGCATAGGGAGTATGGAGCCAGTTCTTTTTGATGAAAACAATAGAACCGATCTTGATATTTTGGAAAGCAATTTTTTTAAACATGATGAAATACCGCAACAAAAATTTTTAATGTTGCAGCCACCGTCCCGACTGGCGTTGTCTCCAATCCTTGGAGTGAACCCAAAATATGCCTGTTACAAGCCAGTGTCAAGATACTTTTTTTACTTGATAACTCACTATTGCATAATCGCGCCGGATTGTAGCTCGCGTCTTGTTGTAGCTCGCGTCCTGACGCGAGTCCCTTCTTGCGCCAGGGCGCAAGCTACGGTGTGGTGGTCCCGCCATGTGCCCATTGTAGCTCGCGTCCTGACGCGAGTCCCCTCTTGCGCCGGGGCGCAAGCTACGGTGTTGCGGTCCCCCGCCTTGCGTCGATTGTAGCTCGCGTCCTGACGCGAGTCCCCCCTTGCGCCGGGGCGCAAGCTACGTGGTGGCCCCCCGCCTTGCGCCGATTGTAGCTCGCGTCCTGACGCGAGTCCTCCCTTGCGCCGGGGCGCAAGCTACGGTGTTGTGGTGGTCCCGCCATGCGGCGGGTGTAGCTCGCGTCCTGACGCGAGTCTCTATCTTGCGCCGGGGCGCAAGCTACGGTAGGTTATGGGGAACTAACCTAGAATAATAATAATTATGGCTAAATTTCTGATTGCGGATGATCATCCGCTGTTTCGTGAGGCGCTGCAGGGTGCGCTTGGGAATCATTTTACTGAGCTGACTCTGCGCGAGGCGGAGGATCTGGATTCGACGCTGGCGGCGCTGCACAAGGACGACGATGTGGATTTGTTGCTGCTGGATTTACACATGCCCGGCAGTGGCGATCTGTATGGTCTGATCCGGGTGCGGGAGGATTATCCGCTGCTGCCGGTGGCGATTATTTCCGGCTCTGAGGATGCCTCTATTGTGGCTAAATGCATTGGTTTTGGGGCGCTGGGCTTTATTCCAAAGTCGTTGTCGTCGGCAAAAATCGCTGAGGCTATTGATACCATTTTGCAGGGTGACACCTGGGTGCCGGAGGAAAGCCGCGGCCGGCTGGATCGGGTAACTGATGAGGATCAGGAGCTGGCGCGCAAGGTCTCCGAGCTAACCCCGCAACAATACCGGGTGCTGCACTTTTTGCACGAAGGTCTGCTGAATAAGCAAATTGCCTATCAGCTGAATATCACCGAAGCGACAGTGAAAGCACATATCACCGCTATTTTCCGTAAACTCGGCGTGTACAGCCGCACCCAGGCCGTCCTCGTCGCCGAACGTTTGCAGCTGTAACGAATTGCACCACGGAGGACACGGAGGACACGGAGCAAAACAGTTAAAAGGTAATACAAACCTTAACGATTATGTTTAGCTTTAATGAGTCTTTTCTCCGTGCACTCCGTGTCCTCTGTGGTGAAACGTTTTTTTGGGACTTAACCAATGACCTGGATTTTAGTGCTGGCTTCGCTGCTGTATGTGGTGTTTTTGTTTACGGTGGCAAGCTGGGGGGATCAAAAGCGTTCCTGGGCGCATAAGCTCAGTCGGCGGCCGTTTGTTTATGCCATGTCCCTGGCTATTTACTGCACCTCGTGGACCTACTACGGGGCTGTCGGCAATGCCGCCAGTGATGGCTGGGCGTTTTTGCCAATTTTGCTGGGCCCCATCCTGTTGTTCGTTTTTGGCATTAAGATTCTGGAAAAGCTGGTTTCTGTCAGTAAACAGCAGAACATTACCTCGATTGCCGATTTTATCTCCTCCCGTTACGGTAAAAAGCGGCGCTTGGCCATTATGGTCACCACTATCTCGGCGCTCGCTATTATTCCTTATATTGCGCTGCAGCTAAAAGCGGTTGGCCTGAGCTTTGCGGTGCTGACCGAAAGCGATTCGATTACTGCGCAGTTTTCTTTAAAAGAGCTGGGCGCTGCGGTGTTGATGGCATTGTTTGCGATGTTGTTTGGTACCCGTCATGTGGAGGTCACCGAATACCGCAGCGGCATGATGCTGGCTATTGCCGTTGAGTCGATGATTAAGCTGGCGGCGCTGGTAGCGGGTGGGCTATTTGCCTGGCAGCTGATAAGTGGTGATGCCGACTTTCAGATGGTGCAGGCGTTTCAGTCAATCGAAAGGCCCCAGTGGAGACTGGCCGCGTTTGGAGAATTTGAGTTTATTGTGCAGACTTTAATGGCGGCCGGAGCCATTTTGTGTCTGCCGCGCCAGTTTCATGTGGCGGTGGTGGACAACGTTAACGTTAAGCACTTGCGCACCGCCCGCTGGGCTTTCCCGCTTTATCTGGCGATTACCGCCGCGGCTATTGTCCCCATCGCCATTGCCGGCAGTTACTATTTGCCGGGTCTGGCTGATGGCTCGACGTTTTCGCTGCAACTGCCGCTGTTAAACGATCAGCTGTGGCTGTCGCTGGTTATTTTTATCGGAGGCATCTCGGCCGCCACGGCGATGGTGATCATCGCCTCGGTTACATTAAGTACTATGGTAACCAATGATGTGATTATGCCGGTACTGCTGCAACGGGAGTCGCGGCTGCCGTTTAAAGAGCGTCGCCGCGAATACGATCGCGCCCTGTTAAAGTTCCGGCGCTGGGCCATTGCGGTGACCATGGCGCTGTCCTTTATTTGTTATTATTACTGGGCTTCGCGCACCAACCTGGTCAGTATCGGTCTGTTGGCGTTTTCGCTGGTGCTGCAGTTGTTGCCCAGCTTAGTCGGCGCCCTCTACTGGCGTAAAGGGCATGCGCGCGGGGTTTACGCGGGGCTGGCGGCGGGCTCGGTGGGCTGGATCATGGCGGTGCTGATCCCCTTGTATACGGCGACGGCGGTTTCTGATATTGAAGTGATCACTCGCGGCACGGTGATTTCGCTGTGCATGAATGTGATTGCTTATATTGCCTTTTCGCTGTTGGCGCAGCCACGGCTGGTGGATCGGATACAGGCCACTGCCTTTGTTAATCCGCGCGCCGAGCTGCCTGACAACAACCTGCATAAAAACCACCGCGCTACCAACGCCGATATGATGCTGCTGCTGAAAACCTTTTTGGGCGCTGAGCGGGCGCAGCAGCTGATGTCCTATTACCAGTCGCCGCAGCAGGATAATTCGCTGCGGGCAGAACAAGTGGCTGATCGCTCGTTAATTCAGTATGTCGAGAGGGCGATTGCCGGGGTACTCGGTTCGGCCACGGCGCGCTCGCTAATTCAGGCGGCACTGCGTGATAAGCAGCTGAATCTTGAAGAAGTGGTGCATTTTTTTGATGACACGACGCAGGCGCTGCAAACGCAACAGTCAATTTTGTTCAGTTCGCTGGAAAACCTCGCCCAGGGGATCAGTGTGGTGGATCCTGAATTAAAACTGGTGGCCTGGAATAAGCGCTATCTGGATTTATTTGAATACCCCGAGGGCATGGTAAAACCGGGGCAGCCGATTGCGACCTTGATCCGCTACAACGCCGAGCGGGGCGAATGCGGGCCTGGAGAAATCGAAGCGTTGGTCGAAAAACGGCTGCGGCACATGCAGATGGGTTCGCCGCATCGCTTTATCCGGCGCCGTGCCGACGGCCGGGTTTTGGAGATGGTCGGCAACCCGCTGCCCAGTGGCGGTTTTGTCACCAGTTTTACCGACATTACCGAGCATGTGGAAACACAGCAGGCGCTGGAAGATGCCAATATTGATCTGGAGCAGCGGGTCGACACCCGGACCCAGGAAATTCGTGAAATCAACCAGGAGCTGACTGCTGAGATTGATCGCCGCCGTGAGGTCGAAGTGCAGTTACAAAAGGCAAAAGCTGAAGCTGAAGCGGCCAATGCCTCGAAGACGCGCTTTCTGGCACTGGCCAGCCACGATATTTTACAGCCGCTGAATGCGGCGCGGTTGTATTTATCAGCGATTGACGAGCACCATCTGTCTGAGCGTAACCTCGGCCTGGTGGGTAAACTGGATACGGCTTTAGGCTCGACAGAGCACTTGCTGTCGACCTTGTTGTCGATTGCGAAGATGGACCAGGGGGCGCTAAAACCGCAGCTCCGGCATATCCAGCTGAGTGAGGTTCTGGGACCTTTGGTGGAGGAGTACACGGTCCTGGCAGAGCAGCGGCCGCTGGCTTTTAAGGCTTTTTGCCGCGACCGCGCAGTTTATACGGATCCCACGTACTTACGCCGTATTGTGCAGAACTTTTTGTCCAACGCGATTAAATACACACCCAGCGGTAAGGTGCTGCTGGGCGTCCGTAAGCGCG